>JBBSNI010000692.1:0-1283 GCA_038232695.1 Cytophagales bacterium | reverse complement strand
CTTTCCAAAACGCTATGGGTGGAAGTGCAAAGCCACTTTATTGATTCCCTGGAACTATGGGTAACCCGGCAAGACCGCATACTTGAACACCATCACATCCATCCTCCTCGGCTGGATACCCTGCTGAGTCCGGTCAGGCACCATTATTTTGTCTTTCCCATTGCCCATACCAACCATACCCTGGTCTACCTCAAAGGGTATGTCTTCCCGCCCGGACCTTTGAAAATGCCGATAGTCATCCGGCGACCCCATGACTTTCTCTTATACTATCAAAAAGATAGCTGGCTGTGGGCTGTTTTTGCAGGCATGGTGGGGATGGCTATACTGCTGAGCCTGATCAACTTTACGTTTCATCCCCGCAGTATTTATCTCTACTACTCCGGCTATGTTTTGTGCATCAGCCTGTATGCCTTGCTCAACGACGGCTGGGGCATGTATCTACCCGACACATTGTCCTTTTTGGATGATTCGGTAGCTATTGGGCACTGGCTCAACCTGGGCTTTGGCTTTTTCCTGCTGTTCAGCCGCCGCTTCCTGGCTGTTCAATCCCGGACATGGTGGCTACGCCTGTCTCCTGCCTGGCTGATGGCAGGCTTTGTGCTTGTTTTACTCATGGTACATTACAGTGAGTGGACAGGCCATCAAAGCCTGTATGTGTGGAGCTACCGGATAGGAATGGCTGCCCTGTCTTTCTATGCCTTGCTGTGGCTGAGTTACCTCTATGATGCCATAGCGCGGAAGTTCCGGCCTGTTTGGTTACTCATAGGTTCCGTAGCCGTGATGTTTTTCTTTTATGCTGTTAATGTATTGTCTAACGCCGGCTGGATACCTCCTCTCTTTCCGGATATGGTGCTGCTTCGCCTGGCCTTACTGGCTGATATTCTGGTCATCAGCGCGGGGTGGGTATACCGCCAGAAGCTCCTGCGACAAATCCAGAGACAGCTGGAAGAAGAGAACCGCCTCCGCCAGCAGGAAGCCCATGAAGCCATCCAGCGCCGGCAAGCCGAAGAGATCAGGGCTTTGTCCCTGCAAAATGAGATGCAAACGCAGCGGGAGCGCCTGGCCCGCGACCTGCACGATGGCATCGGCTCGCAGCTCACCCACATCATCACCCGCCTGGATCTGATGAGCCACCAGCAGAGCCATCCCGAAGCGCTCCTGGCATTAGGCGATTTCACCCGCCAGACCAACCAGTCTTTGCGGGAAACCATCTGGGTGCTGAACAAAGAACACATTACCTGGGGCGCGTTCAGCCAGCGCTTACGGGGATGGCTGGTACGTAT
>JBBSNI010000691.1:0-1290 GCA_038232695.1 Cytophagales bacterium | reverse complement strand
ATCTTTGCTACAAGAGCCTGGCTCTTGCGGGAAGCATCATTGTGTAGGAGTCGCATCTTCGCAAAAAGGTGCTTCCTCTTTTATTTTCCAAACCTTTTCAAAAACTTACCGGACTATTGTTCTTAATGAATGGAATTAGATTCACTAAAATCATACTCATTAACCATCCTATAGAACAGACGCGTCAGCTTGGGTTCGGCTTCGTTGGCGATGCGGATGATCTCTTCAACGCTGACAGGCTCCAGTTCGTCGGGGTCGCACAGGTCGGTGATGATGGAGGTGGCAAACACTTTCATGCCCATATGATTGGCAACGATGACCTCCGGCACGGTAGACATGCCGACCATATCGGCGCCGATAGTCCTGAGGTAACGGTACTCTGCCGGTGTTTCCAGGTTAGGACCGATCACGGCCACATAAACGCCCTTATGGATACGGTAGCCTTCCTCTTTGGCGATCTGCCAGGCGGTGTGTATCATCTTCCGGTCATAAGGCTGGCTCATATCCGGAAAACGCGGACCCAGTTCGTCGAGGTTGGGACCCGTCAGCGGATTAGCCGTTTGCAAATTGATATGATCTTCTATGATTACCAGGTCGCCCTTGTGGTAGGTGGAGTTCATCCCGCCGGACACGTTGGAGATAAACAGCGTCTCAACGCCTAACATCTTCATGATACGGACAGGCAATGTGATCTGCTGCATGGTATAGCCCTCATAAAAGTGAAACCGTCCTTGCATGACCATTACCTTTTTGTTGCCCAGCCTGCCAAAGATCAGTTTGCCATCATGCGCCTCTACCGTACTGACCGGAAAGTTGGGAATATCAGCATACGATAAGGTGTGTTCGATGTCTATTTCATCTACCAGCCTTCCCAGGGCGGTGCCCAGGATGATGCCTACGTCGGGCTTTTGAACAAATATTTTGCTCAGGTGTTGATACGTTTCTTTTAATTTGTCTTTCATAAACTATGTGGAGAGTCTGCCGAAAAGTAGAGAGAGTATTTGAAAAGTACAAGCAGGAATTTATCTACAAAAGCTAAACATTGTACAAAACAACTTTACTACAAAGAGGGAACAAAAAGTATATTTATTTATTATTAAGTAAATTTTACAATATTTTCAATAAAAAATTGATTTTTTGTATAAATTATAGGGTTTCCGCACCAAAATTATCCGGTAAGGATTTGTTTGAGATAGTCGGTGTTACGGGCGGCTTTTTTTCTTTTACGCTTGATACTAATCTTCTGAGGGTCTTTCTTTAATAGATGCAGTGCCCATTTGCGTACCAAGT
>JBBSNI010000690.1:0-1339 GCA_038232695.1 Cytophagales bacterium | reverse complement strand
CTGGCGCTGTAGGCACGCATGATGCCCACAAATTTTTCTGCTGTCGCCTCGTCTACACAACGGTCGGTCAATTCCTGCTCTACGCCGCAAAGCTCCGGAAATTCTGATAAAATCACTGCCCCGCCCAATGCCACGACCAGGTCAGCCGCATGACCTACCGCCGGGTTGGCAGAGATACCGGAAAAGCCATCGGAGCCGCCGCATTCCAGTCCAACAGTCAGTTTGCTCAAAGGTACAGGCTTTCGGGTCAGGCGGTTGGCTTCGGTCAGCCCCAGAAAGGTTTTTTTGATGGCTTCGGCAATAAAATCGCGCTCCGACTTGCTTTTTTGCTGCTCTAAGACATACAGTGGTTTACTAAAGGCAGGGTCGCGTTTTTTAATTTCTTCCTGCAACACTTTGACTTCTGCGTTCTGGCAGCCCAGGCTCAGTACGGTAGCCCCGGCTACGTTAGGATGGGTGATGTATCCGGCAAACAGGGCGCAGAGCGTGTTGGCATCCAGGCGGGTGCCGCCGCAGCCTCCTTCATGGGTCAGAAACTGGATGCCGTCTACCTGCGGGAAAGCCCGCTGGCTGCTAAGTTCCTCCGCTGTTACCACAATGTCTGCCGTGAGGATATCCTGTTCAGAAGCGCCCTGCCGGTGTTTATGTATGAGCGAGCGCACATCAAAGTCGTAGGAGCGCGAACGGTCGTAGCCTAATGCCTTCACCAGGGCTTCCCGGACTACCTGGATGTTGCGGTTCTCACAGAAAACCATCGGGATAAACAGCCAGTAGTTGGCCGTGCCTGCTTTGCCATCCGGACGCTCGTATCCCATAAAGGTTTTGTCTTTCCAACGAGACACGTCCGGGGGCGTCCAGCTACTGCGACGCGACCCAACGGCGAAGCCTTCCGCTTCGTGCCGTATATTTTGGGTGGTGATAGGCGCACCTTTACGGATGGGCTGCGTAGCTTTTCCTACCAGTACGCCGTACATGATGATCTTGTCGCCAGGCTCAAAGTCCTGCGCAGCAAACTTGTGCTTGGCAGGCACATCGCCCGTCAGCAGGTACTGCTCAGCGCTTAGCTGGACAGTTTCCCTGGCTTGCAGATGATCCAGCGCTACGATGATATTATCGGCGGGGTGGATTTTAAGTACTTTTTGCTGTGTCATAAAAAATGATTCTTTCAGGAAAAGTAAGCCGTATTACCAAGCACGGCTTTTCATAAAAAAGAGAGTTTATCAAAAAGGTGTTAATTTTAATTATTCACCATCAAAATAACAACTTATGATAAGCTCTCAAAAAAAACGAATTTAAGTTCTACTATGCCTATATGCAAGCAAATCTGATAGATCCTCGT
>JBBSNI010000689.1:0-1341 GCA_038232695.1 Cytophagales bacterium | reverse complement strand
TTGGCAGCCGCCGTGGCCCGGTGAGGGCATTCTATATTGTTTTGCATTCAATTAGTATAGCCTTTACTGCCTTCTTTTGCAAATCTATCAACTATCTTATCCTTACTTTTAATACACTACCCTATCGTCTAATTTGCTCTCCTGATATAAAAGCAAACTCGATTGACATCCTGAGCAGCTGGAAGCCTCTTAATAAACCACAATTTACTGGAAGGCAGGGCAATGTACTCCTATAAAAAATCATTGAAATCCAGGGAAAGGAGATTAGAATACGAGATAGCCATCTCCATTTGACCTTGGCCTTTGGTGTATCTTTGCCACTGTTTTGCGGCATAGTCGTACAGAAAGCCTTCCTCTATGCCGTAGTCAAATTCCTCCATGAGCCGTATGATCTTCTTAGCGTCGTTGTTGACGCCATTGGTGTGGCAAACCTCGATGATGATAGGCGTTTTGTGCTGTTGGTTATCGTATAATAAAATATCAGGCACCGGACTGGTCTGCCCTTCGTCAATCATCGTCTCAGGCAAAGGCTCCAAATGAATGCTGTGTTGCTGGTAAAACAACGACCCCAAACCGGTAGTAAGCTTACTGATCACCCGCTGGTGTTCCTTCGGTGCGTTAATCCCCATATCTACGAGTTGTTCTGGTAAGATCATAATATGTTTGTTGTTGAGATATAAATGTAAGTAAAAATACCTGCTTTACTTTAGCTAAAAGTAAAGAAGTACGCAAGCATTATTCTATCTCCACCACCAGATCATCCTGCTCTACCATGTCGCCTGCTTTCAGGTACACTTTCTTGATCGTGCCGGGGCGGGGCGCGGAGATGGTCGTTTCCATTTTCATGGCTTCAATGACAAACAGGGGCGTCCCTTCGGTCACTTCCTGGTCAGTTTCTGCCATCACGTTGGAGAGCCGTCCCTGGAGGGGTGCGCCGATCTCGTTGTCGTTTTGCTTGTCTATCTTCTGGTGCGTGACGATCTTAGACTGATAGTTATTATCTTTTACTTTGACGCGCCGGGTTTGCCCGTTCAACTCAAACGTGACCTGGCGAAAGCCGTTTTCATCCGGCTCGGCTACAAAGAGCAGCTTGATGATGATGACCTTTCCCTCTCCGATCTTCACCAGGATTTCTTCGCCGTAGGTCATGCCATAGAAGAAAGCGGGCGTAGGCAGTTGGGTCATGTCTCCATACACTTTCTGGTGGTTGTAAAAGTCCTGGTATACCTTGGGGTAAAGTTTGTAGGAAAGAAAATCCAGCAGGGTGCGGTCTTCATCAAAGCGGTTTTTGAATTCTTTTTGTTCCTCCTCAAAATCTACGGGTTCCAAATGTGCATTGGG
>JBBSNI010000688.1:0-1384 GCA_038232695.1 Cytophagales bacterium | reverse complement strand
AGGCCTGGCAGCGCAGCAGGGATACGTAGTCATCAGTAGAAAATAACAAATAATGAAAGAACGGCTGATTTTGATCCTGACATGGCTTACCGCAGCCACCGCTCCTGTGCTGGCGCAGCAGCAGGTGATGTTTACCCAATACATGCACAACGAAGCGATGATCAATCCCGCTTATGCAGGCAGTCAGGAGACAGGCAGTGCTACCGTACTCTACAGAAACCAGTGGATGGGTATGGAAGGGGCGCCGGTAACCTATTCTTTCAATATTCATGCGCCTGTACAAAACAGAAAGATGGGCATAGGTTTGTCTGTGTTGAAGGATCAAACAGGCATTACGGATAATTTCAACTTGTATGGTCTTTATGCTTACAGCATCCCGGTCAATGCGCACAGCCATGTGCAGTTGGGGTTGCAGGCTGGATTAGACAATTTTAACATTGACTTAGGGCGGCTCCGCCCTAAAAACCCCGGCGATGATAATTTTACCGATGGCACGTTCAGCAGCTTTCGCCTCAACTTCGGGACGGGCGCGTATTACTTCACCGAAAAGTTCTATGCAGGCATATCCTTGCCCAAGCTGATGAACCACAAGGTGCTGTACAACGAAGAAACATCGCTCAAACAAAGCAGGCACCTATTTATCACCTCCGGCTATGTATTTGACTTGTCTGATGATATCAAGCTCAAACCTTCCGTACTGTACAAATACGCCGAAGCCGCGCCCATGCAACTGGACGTGACTACCCAGTTCATTTTCAAAGAAATCCTGTGGACAGGGCTGGCCTGGAGAAGTTTCGACTCGGTAGACTTACTGCTTGGTCTGCAAGCAGGCAAACAACTGCATATAGGCTATGCCTACGATTTTGCTACCACGCCATTGGGTGACTATCACACAGGTTCACACGAGATTCTTCTAAACTACAGGCTCCGTTTCTCTTCCAAACGGGTCTTAACACCCCGATTCTTTTAGCCTATGAGACCGTTGTTCTTCTTTCTAATGATCTTGTTCAGTGCTCTTTCTTTGCAGGCACAGAACGGCTATACCCTCCGGCGGGCGCATAAGTCGTACAACAAATTTGCTTACGCCTCTGCCATCAAAGCGTACCGGAAAGTGTACAGGAAGCATCCTTCGGATAGTGTAAGCCTCAGGATCGCTACCTGTTATACAAAGTTGAACCAGCCGGAAAATGCCGCTGCCTGGTATGCTAAAGTACAAAATGAAAGTAATCTGTCAGCCAGCGATTACTTAGTAAAAGAGAAGGAATAAATGTCTAATTTCAGGTTTGAGGTTTAACAACATAATTCCATTTACCCAGAACTTGGTCAAAGACAATATTACAGTCATTCAAGAAATCTTTGGCTACCTGTTTACCTTTTTGATATT
>JBBSNI010000687.1:0-1545 GCA_038232695.1 Cytophagales bacterium | reverse complement strand
TTTGCCAAGCTAAAAAACGTGCGGGTCAATACCATCTCCCAGTCGCCTACTAAAACGACCGCTGGCACGGGCATCTACGGCTTCGATGTATTCTTTGATTAAGCTGATAAAATGTCGCCCCTGGGCAACGATTCTGCTGAAGATTGTGCCAACTACGTGGTAGCCATGTTCTCGGACCTGACACGCATGGTCACGATGCAAAACCTGATGCACGACGGCGGTTTTTCTTCCAGCGGCATCAGCGAAGATATTATGGAGGAGTTGAGTAAGTAGGTGTTCAGGTGTTCAGGTCGAAACGATGCCTTGGTATCAGGAGTTGATTACTTTGACCTATTTTTACTTGAGCATCGAGTGCGCCCGACGCCCGGTTGATTGTTGAATATTGAGTGTTTGAAATATTCAACAGTCAACACTCAATATTCGATGCTCAAGGAAAAAAGTAACCAGCAATACATCAGCACAACACATTCGCACATTAACACACCTCATGGTCGTTTTCCCGAATGCTAAGATCAACCTAGGGCTTCAGATCCTGCGGGAGCGCAAAGATGGTTACCACGACATTGCTTCCTGTTTTGTGCCGGTGCCTTATTGTGATGTGCTGGAGATCATAGAGAGCAAAAAGTTTGGTTTTACTGCTTCCGGTGTTTCAATTCCAGGCAAGCCGAAAGAAAATTTGTGTGTGAGAGCGTATCATTTGCTCCAAAAAGACTTTGGCTTGCCGCCCAGCAGTATGTATCTGCACAAACTTGTTCCGGTCGGTGCCGGGCTTGGGGGCGGCTCTGCGGATGCCTCTTTTGCCCTAAAGTGTCTGAATGAGCTTTTTGAATTGTACCTGGAAGACAGTCTCCTGGAAGATTATGCTGCGCAATTGGGCAGCGACTGTCCCTTTTTTATTCGCAACCAGGCGGTGATGGCCTATGGCACCGGAAATGAATTTGAAGAGATCAGCCTTGATTTATCCGGTAAGCATATCGTTTTGGTGCTTCCGCCCCTGTCTGTATCCACCGCCGAAGCGTATGCGGGTGTTGTTCCCACGGCTGCTTCTACGGATTTGAAGCAGATCATAGAGCAGCCACCGGGCGCTGCCTGGAAAGACCTGATCAGGAATGACTTTGAAGCGTCTGTGTTCAAAAAGTATCCTTTATTGGCAGACATTAAGCAGCGTTTGTACCAGGCGGGCGCGTTTTATGCCAGCATGAGCGGTTCGGGTGCTGCGGTGTATGGGCTGTTTGATACACCCCCTTTGCTGGGAAGCTTACCGGACAACTATCTGATACGCTCTTTCGAACTTTAATGAATGCTATAGTTCAAATCAGCCTGCGAGTTTTCAAACTGGTTTCTGTCGCAAAGCTGGTTGTAGAGGTTGACCACCCGCATTTGCTCCTGGATTTTTTTCAGCTTTAGCTTGCTGGTTTTGATATAATTATTGATTTCAGGCTCATAGCGTTGCATCCAGGGGAGTACTTCTGCCTTAAAATTGTTGATCTCTGCCAGTTCGCTACCGTTCATAGCAAAGTAATCGTGTTTGCAAACCGTATTCAG
>JBBSNI010000686.1:0-1556 GCA_038232695.1 Cytophagales bacterium | reverse complement strand
TTCCGGGTTGATAGAATGCATTTAGGCTCCAATATTTTTTAGTGGATAGCGTGGTATCTTCACTTTGCCCTAGGCTATAAGAAGCATTCGCCAAGACTACAAGGAAGATAAGCAATGAATTTTTCAGTAAACAAGTGAAATTCATCGCAGTTACATGGAATGATCAACTACACTTTTCTCCTCCACCAACGCTTTCAACCTTTTCATTGTATGAAGCGGTCCTCGGTCCACTGCCATATTATAGAGCCATGCCGGTATCTCTCCGCCTGGTTCGGTGGTTACTTCATAAACTACATGCAGATTCCCCGGTGTTACAGGCTTTACTTTCCAGCGTGATTCAAAATGATGGATGATAGCATACTGCCCATCCGTATCGGCAGAAGGTATGGCAGATGAACGAGAGTAAAAAGTGCCATCTGTATCTACTTTTTGCAAAGACCTCACCGTAAGTTCCCGGTCTTTGAAAGGAAAAGGGAAATCCGTAATGACACGATATATCAAAGAGGAATCGCCCGGTGCTGATCGTTGGGTAGCCGATACGCAACGGTATACCCAGTCGGTGTAGCCATCCACATCCTGAAGCCGCTCCCGAAGGCTTGCTAAGCTGCCGTGAATGGTCAGTTCCATCCGAACACTCTTATAGCCATTGGGATTATCTTTGACAAATACCTTGATGGAATCTTCTTCTTTGAGCAACCGCCAACTGCTGTCTTGCATAGCATGTGCTGTGTTGGCATGTAACACAGTACTCTTGGTGGAAGGTTGCTCGGCGACAGTGTTACTTTCATCGTCCATTAGCTCTGATAAGACCTGAATGCATGCTACCTTGGAGAGTATGACCACAACACCGAATAAACAGCGGATCAAAAAAAAGTTGAGCGCCATGTTGGTATAATTTTATGTAAATACTTTTAGTGTAGTGTCACCAGCATATGGAAGCCTACATTGCCCTCATCATAGCTAGGCATGATAAACCAAATAGATTTGCTTTTCTGGGTGCTTTTACCTCCTTCCGGAAAAATCAAATAGACCACATTAGTGGAGAGTATACCCACCCCGGCGCCTACCAGCACATCCGAGAGCCAGTGTTTGTTGTTCATCATGCGCAAGACTCCCACAGAAGTAGCCGTCGTGTAAGCCCCCATGCTGTACCAGGGGCTTAAGTAACCCAGTTCTTTGTGCATAAAAGTGGCTGATACGAATGCCTGGGTGGTATGTCCGGAAGGAAAAGACCTGAAATCGCTTCCATCCGGACGCTCAACATGGGTATACTTTTTCAGAGGGAGTACGATGGCTTGTGAAAGCAACTCAGCAGTGATCAACCGCAAACTCTGGTCAATAAAACGATGCTTGGCCTTCACGCCGAATACATCCAGCCCATATACCACGGCAATAGGAGCATGTTGCAGGTAATCATCGGCATGGGTTCGAAAATCAGGAATAAGCGTCTGGCGCGCCTGCCGGACATCATACCTATCAAATATTTTATTGTCGTTGAAAGTCAGCAGTCCGCCCGCGACCAACACGACAGGAGCCGCTACCGTTTTGTAAAGCGT
>JBBSNI010000685.1:0-1575 GCA_038232695.1 Cytophagales bacterium | reverse complement strand
TTCATCCTGAATCTTTTCTTTTTGTGGTGAAATTAGTGTTTCTTTTTTATCTTACACTGTTCCATCACGTTCAGTACCAGCATCACAAAAGTTGGCTTAAAGCCCCTCCTACGTCTTAGGAGCCGCAAATATACGCCATCGTGCCGGACAAACAAAGCTTTCATGGAAGAAAGAGACCTTAAAAAGATTAAAGAACGAATCAAGCTGCTGTCAGATTTGATGAAGTATGCTTTCAATACATTCTTGCTGGTAAGCACTGGCACGGTTACAGTTTGGTACAACCGAACATTGAACGAGGGCAGACCGTTTATCATAGTAGGCTTATTCGTAAGTTTAATAGCCTTTGGGTTGTTTATCGCATTTTGGTATGATAGGGACAATAATATTAAAAGGATTTGATTAACTTATTACTCATGGACATAATAGATATATTAGTATACAGCTTTATGATCTTATCGGCGTTGGTTTTTCTGGCAATGGGAATCTGGACCATTCGGCAAAGTGAGAAAGATAGATCGGTATCAAGAAAACAAAAATCTTGATTGAAGAAAATAATCACCTACCTGAAAAACCAATGGCAGGCTGACTTTCATCCCGGATATTATGCATCTGTCGTCGTTTTTTTAGCCCTGAGCATTGCGCTGAACTACCGGTACGATATAGAAGACAGTGTGATAGATGCTTACTACGGGCAAAATATCCGTATCCTTTTCTATTTTATATTTTACGCAGTTGCCTACTATATTCCCCTGCTGTTGTTAGCCTGCTTCCGGCCTGATAAAAACACTTTTTGGTACGACCGGCGTTTTTGGATCACCAGCTTGTTCGCTCTTACCGTACTGTCCGTAGACGGTTCTTTTCATTATCACCACAGATGGGTACAAACCTGGCTGCCTGCCGAAACCTGGGCATATGGTATGCGCCTGGCCAATCAACTGGTCAGTCTGGCCACGGTGCTGCTGCCGCTCTACCTGTTTTACCGCCTGGCAGACCCTGATCCTTCCCGCTTCTATGGGTTTACTACGCGCTACTTCCGGGCAAAGCCGTATGTGACCATGCTGCTCCTGATGCTGCCGCTGATCATACTGGCTTCTTTCAGCCCTGATTTCCTGGCGGTATATCCCCGCTACCAGACTACGGGCGGGCTTCCCGATGTAGCGCTGCCCGACTGGGTGCCGGCCGCCTGGTACGAGCTTGCCTACGGCTGGGACTTTGTCGCTACCGAACTATTGTTCCGGGGCTTGATGGTGGTCGGTATGGCGCCTATCCTGGGAAGGAGTGCGGTGATGCCGATGGTGACCGCCTATGCTTTTTTGCATTTTGGCAAACCGCTTGGGGAAACGGTAGGTTCTGTGCTGGGAGGATATATCCTGGGCGTGATCGCTTACCAAAGCCGCTCTATCTTCGGGGGCATACTGATCCATGTGGGCGTAGCCTGGCTGATGGAAGCGGCGGCCTATGTACAAACCAGATTTAATTCATAATATTGCAGCATTACTTTCGTACATACTCTATACACAAAATACCCATGAACATGAGACATACCCTTACCCTTGCTCTTATATTTTTTCTGTT
>JBBSNI010000684.1:0-1592 GCA_038232695.1 Cytophagales bacterium | reverse complement strand
AGGCGACCACTCTAATGAGCGAAAATATACGCTTGAAAGCGGACTTACGGCGCGCAGAGCAGGAACGGGATATTTTAAAAAAAGCCTTAAACATTTTCAGTCCCGGTGGGGCACCACGCGAGACCTAACTAAGATGTATAGATTTGTAGAGAGTCAACAAGAAGAACACTCGGTAGAGCTTCTGTGTCAAACACTTAGGGTAAGTCGCAGTGCGTGGTATGCCTGGCATAAAGGAGCAACTCATCAGATGACATCTAGGAATAAGCAACAGGAAGAGGGGGTAATCGCTGTTTTTAGTAAGCATCGCCGTCGCTATGGGGCACGTAGAGTAGTAGCCGAGTTGCAAAGTCAGGGGATGGATATAGGCTACCATAAAGTGCGTGGCATCATGAAAAAGCACGGACTAAAAGCCATTCAGCGGCATCGGCCGTCCGACGCGCTCGTTTGTACCCCGTACTACCGATAGTCGCCATAGCTATGCAATCAGTCCTAACTTGCTGCTGGATCGTTGTTTTCCAGTCAAGATCAACCAAGTCTGGGTTGGTGACATAACCGCGCGACGGTCGCCTACATTCCTTTGTACGGCGGTCAATGGGCTTACCTATCGGTCTGGTTGGATCTATATTCGCGAAGGATTATTGGCTGGCAGTTAGCTGATCATATGCGGGAAGCGTTAATCGTAGTGGCTTTCAAGAAAGCCCTGTCGCTTCGTTTAGGGGTTTCGATAGTAAACGGACGAAATGTATCGCTAAGGACTTTAGAAAAGTGGTCTATGCAGTCGGCCAGTACAATCGGCACCCCACGACTTGACATTACCCTCTCCAAAAAAGCCGACCGACACCCCCCCCCGCATGGAAGTTCTATTGAAACCCTCCTTTGAGCATACTTATAACTGTTTTTCTATGAATCCCTCATAAAGGGCAATTCTCGTTCAGGAGCGACTATTTTTAATTTTCTGATAAGTATAAAAATGAAGTATATTTAATGAATATACACTTCTAACGTTTTATTATACTTATGAAAGTAGGTTATGCCCGAGTCTCTACCCAAGATCAAAATTTAGATCTGCAAACGGATGCGCTTAAAAAAGAAGGTTGCGAAAAAATATACCAGGAAAAGATAAGCAGCACGGTTGAAGATCGTCCTGTCCTCCAAGAAATGATGAACCACTTGAGGGAGGGCGACACCGTTATTGTTTGGAAACTTGACCGACTTGCACGATCCTTGAAACACCTGCTCAATTTAGTATCCGGTTTTCAAAACGCAGGCGTTGGTTTTGTCAGTTTACAAGATCACATCAATACCACTACTGCTCAAGGCCGCCTGGTTTTCAACATTTTTGCTTCGCTTTCCGAATTTGAAAGAGAGATCATCAAGGAAAGAACCCTGGCCGGTTTGGAAGCAGCCCGGAAGCGGGGAAGAGTTGGGGGCAGAAAACCAGGCTTATCAAAAGAAGCCAAGGTAAAAGCGGCCGCCGTCAAACATTTATATGTAGACGAGAAGAAATCACTGAAAGAAATTTGTGAAGCGGTCAACATAAGTCGGGCGACCATCTACCATTACCTGGATTACCTAAAGGTAGAGCGGGTGGT
>JBBSNI010000683.1:0-1594 GCA_038232695.1 Cytophagales bacterium | reverse complement strand
TTTGTTTTTGCCCCGCATCAGACCCGTTTGAGGATCAAAAAGATGGCGGTAATTCTGGCTACGCTTTGCATATAGTTGAACTTCTTTCTCAGGACGGTTCAGTGCTTTGGCTAACTGGTAGATGCAAAAGTCATCATAGGCATATTCCAGCGTTCGGGCCGCGTTCTCGTTGATGCCCACATCGTAGGGCACATAGCCCAAATCATTGTAGTATTCCACACCGGCACGGCCTACGGCTGTGATCGGTCCGGCATTATTGGCTCCATGGAGCAGCGCCTGGTACAGGGTGTCGATGGCATATCCTCTCAAGCCTTTGATGTAGGCATCGGCTACTACCGAAGCTGAGTTGTTGCCGATCATCACGTTGGCATAGCCGGGGCTCGACCATTCGGGCAGCCAGCCGCCTTCCAGGTAATCGTTGACTAATCCCTGCTGCATTTCTTTATTGATAGCAGGATACACCAGGTTCAGCAGCGGATACAGGGCACGGAAAGTATCCCAGAAGCCCGTACCGGCAAACATATAGCCAGGCAGGGTTTTGCCGTTGTAAGGACTCCAATGCACGATTTCATCCTGCGCATTGATTTCATACAGTTTATTGGGAAAAAACAGGGTGCGGTACAGACAGGAATAAAAAGTTCGCACCTGGTCTATGGTGCCGCCTTCTACTTTGATCCTGCTCAACGTCTTGTTCCAGACATCCCGTGCCTCCTGCTTTACCTGCTCAAAGCTTTTGTCGCCCATCTCCCGCTCCAGGTTGAGTTGCGCCTGCTCCTGGCTGATGAAAGAAGACGCCACTTTAGCAGTGATCTTTTCTCCTTTTTTCGTTTTAAAACCGACCATCGCACCGGCATGGTCTGCTTGCATTTCCAAAGTTCCCTCTGCTAAAGTGCTGTCTTTCCAGGTATGCGTCGTGGTAAAAGGCTTGTCGAAGACCAGCACAAAATAGTTTTTAAAATAGTCCATCTTGCCGTGGCTGTGTTTGGTGGTATAACCCGTGATTTTATTTTCTTCCGGGATGATCTTTACATAAGAACCTTTGTCAAAGGCATCTATCACTACCCAGGCACTGTCGGTCTCAGGAAAGGTAAAGCGGAATTGGGCGGCTCTTTCGGTAGGGGTAATTTCTGTGGTCACATCATGGTCTGCCAGGTACACACTATAGTAGTATGGCTTTACCACTTCCGCCTTGTGAGAAAACCAACTGGCGCGTGCATCCTGGTCAAACCGGAGGCGTCCGGTGACAGGCATGATGGCGAACTGCCCGTAGTCGTTCATCCAGGGAGAAGGCTGGTGGGTTTGTTTGAAACCGCGAATCTTGTTGGCGTCATAGGTATACGCCCAGCCGTTGCCCATCTCACCCGTCTGGGGCGTCCAGAAGTTCATCCCCCAGGGCACCGCAATAGCCGGATAGGTATTGCCGGTAGAAAGTCTGTAGTCAGAGTCCGTCCCCATCAGCGGGTTGACCCAATCCACCGGATCAGTGATTTGTACGACGTTTTGCGAATACGCCTGCCAGCCTGATAGCATCAACAGCAGGCACAAAAAGATACTTTTCATGGATGTAAGGTAGGTTAGGTTGTAAACTTAAATC
>JBBSNI010000682.1:0-1608 GCA_038232695.1 Cytophagales bacterium | reverse complement strand
CTTCGCAATCAGTTGCTCGCTCATGCTTATGACAAACAGGCAAGCCTTAATTATTGGTATTTTCCGTCCGTAGGAACCTATACCTCTTTACTAGAAAACACTGGGTTTATCGTACAATTAGCGCAATATTATCATAGAGAAACTGAGTTGGAAGATGCGAAAAATGGTATTAAAGACTGGCTGCTCATGTTCGGTGGAGCCTTTTTTAACGGTATTCCGTCTGCGCACCGGGAACATATCCTGCAAGCAACGCAGGATTCATTAAAAGAAACGAACTACCGTCATGGAAAATGGTTTGCCGACTATAAAAGACTAAGGATAGTGGCGGTGAAGCCTTTACGAAACATAGATTAAAGTATGGATACAACGACCCTGGAAAAAAAGCTCATCCCTCTTGGAAACATCATCAACGCGGCGCAACGGCTGAAAGGCATTGTCTACCAGACGCCTTTGATGCCCAACATCAACCTCTCTGAACAATACCAGGCGAATATTTTGCTCAAACGGGAGGATTTGCAGGTCGTTCGTTCCTACAAAATCCGGGGTGCATACAATAAGATCAGCAGTCTGAAGCCTAAGCAACTCACCAACGGGGTGGTCTGTGCCAGCGCAGGCAACCATGCCCAAGGCGTCGCCTATGCCTGCCATAAGCTGGGCATCCGGGGACATATTTTTATGCCTAACCCTACGCCCAAGCAGAAAGTCAGGCAGGTGGAGATGTTTGGTAAAGAATTTATCCACATAGAGCTGATCGGAGATACCTTTGATGATGCTTACGAAGAAGCGATGAAGTTCTGCCGGCAGCAGGATAGCCAGTTTATCCCGCCGTTTGACGACATCAAGGTGATAGAAGGACAGGCGACGGTCGGCTATGAGATATTGCTGGAAGCGACCGAAAAGATTGATTACCTGCTGCTGCCTGTCGGCGGCGGCGGACTGGCCGCAGGCGTAGGCAGCTATTTCCGGCAGATCAGCCCGGAGACCAAGATCATCGGACTGGAACCCGCCGGGGCACCCGCGATGAAGACTTCGCTGGAAACTGGCGAGAACACAGCTTTAGATAAAATAGACAAATTCATTGATGGTGCCGCCGTGAAGCGCGTCGGTGACCTGACCTTTGACATTTGCAGGCAGGTGCTCGATGAAGTGATCACCATTCCCGAAGGAAAAGTGTGTGATACGATTCTTAAACTGTACAACGAAGAAGCCATCGTGGTAGAGCCTGCCGGGGCCATGGCAATTTCTGCGCTGGACTTTTGCCGGGAGCGGATCAAAGGAAAAAACGTGGTCTGTATTATCAGCGGCGGCAACAACGACATTACCCGCATGGAAGAGATCAAAGAGCGAGCGTTGCTCTACAACGGGCTGAAGCACTATTTTATCATCCGCTTTCCACAAAGAGCAGGGGCGCTCCGGGAGTTTGTCGCCGAAGTCTTAGGTCCGAACGATGACATTACACATTTTGAATACACCAAAAAGAACAACCGCGAAAGAGGTCCGGCTATGGTTGGCATAGAGCTACAAGCCAGCGAAGACTACGAGCCGCTCTTGCAACGAATGCAGGACAGAAAGATCGCTTATGAGCTACTCAATGAGCGGTTTGACCTG
>JBBSNI010000681.1:0-1609 GCA_038232695.1 Cytophagales bacterium | reverse complement strand
TGAAGTGAGCGATACGCCTGCGAGCGTGCACATGAGCAGAAAATATTTTATCATAATGAGTAGGGAAAGTTGTGTTACTATAGTAACTATACAGAAAGCGAATGGTTATCATTTTGTTTTTCTTACATTCCCTTTAATAAATATGATTTTCAAAACGATTGTCAGTTCGTTAAAGCGCATGTGGTTCATTTTCTTGCTGTATGGCTCGATCCATGCACAGCCAAGGGTGATCTTAGATACGGATATAGACTCGGATGTGGACGATGTACAGGCGCTTGCCATGCTGCACGCTTACCAGCAAGCCGGGCTGATTGACCTGATCGGTGTGGTGGTGACCAGCAACGATTCCAGTTCTTTTGCCTGCGCCGATGCCATCAACACCTTTTACCAGCAGCCGGACATCCCCATAGGATTTCTAAAACAGCAGGACGATCTTCACCATTTCTCTAAATACACCCGGCAGGTCAGTGAGGAGTTTCTCCATTCGTTAAAACATATAGATCAAACGACAGAGGCTGCGCAGTTGTACCGAAAGCTATTAGCTGAAAGCCCGGACACTTCGGTAGTGATCGTCACTATTGGTCACCTGAGCAGTTTGCAGGATTTGCTGCAATCAGCGCCGGACAGTATATCTCCGCTCAGCGGACAGCAACTGGTTCACCAAAAAGTGAAGCGATGGCTTTGCATGGGCGGCATGTTTCCGCAAGGCAAAGAAGCGAACTTTTACCGTCCCGACCCGCAGTCTACCGTGTATTGCCTGGCGCATTGGGATCAGGAGGTGGTGTTTTGCGGATGGGAGGTAGGCAAGCAGATCATCACCGGGGGAGGTTACTTGAAAGGCAAGTTACCTGAAGATAATCCGATGTACCGGGCATACCAGTTGTATAACGACTTTGCAGGACGACCCGCCTGGGACCAGGTAGCTGTCATGCTGTTAGATAAAAAGGCAGACGACTATTTTGAGTTTGTCAGGCAAGGCTATGCAGTGGTCAGCGCGGATGGAAGCAATGTATGGAAGACAAAAACGAAGGCTGACAAGAAACACGCCTATGTTCGAATCAAAGAGGGCGTAACGCCGGATAGCATCGCCCGATATATGGATGAGCTGGTCTTCTCGCTGTCCTCACGAGATTCTTCATTTTCTATTAAGGAATTGACCCATATACAGGATGGCGTCTACACTATTTCATTTGACAACCTGCGTATGACCATCGATGCCAAGCTGGGCGCCAGGATTCGCGGTTTTTCTCTTAGAGATGAACAAATACTCACCGTAGAAGACAAAGACCTGCTCAACTTTGGTTCTACTTTCTGGTCGGCACCGCAAAGCGAGTGGGGATGGCCGCCTTACGAGGCGCTCCATACCGGCCCCTATCAGGCAGCTTTCGTAGGCGATAGCCTGGTGTTGACCGGCGGGGTAGACGAAAAGAGTGGCTTTCAGGCGGTAAAAACCTTTAGCCTGGACCGGCAGGCAAAAGCATTTCGCATCCAATATTCACTGATCAATCATAGTGACTCAGCCAGAAATGCTGGTCCCTGGGAAGTAACGGCGGTGCCTGCCGGCGGACTTACTTTTTTTAGCAAAAGCAAAGAGAAAGAACAACTGCCC
>JBBSNI010000680.1:0-1615 GCA_038232695.1 Cytophagales bacterium | reverse complement strand
GGTCAACGAGCCCGGCTACCCAAAGTAGGAGTATTTTGAGCCTATTGTATCATTCCGCCCATAACCTTACGGCTGTAACTTAACAAAGCAATAACGATTTGCAAACAACAACATGCAAAATCAAACAAATGAACAAGCATCCCCTCAATCCCTCAGCCCCTCAATCCTTCAATCCCTCAGCTCTTCAACTCTTCAGTACTCTTGTCTTTGCCGTATCAGCTTATTCCGGTAGGCATTGAAGATGCGCGACTTGGAGATCAGACCGATGTATTGGCCTTCTTCGAGCACGGGCAGGTTCCAGGCGCCGGTGCGCTCAAACTTTTCCATAACCGCCTGCATGGTATCCTGTGTCGTAATGACATCGGGCGGGGAGTGCATTAGCGTTTCTACCTGTACCTGCTGCTGGGCGTCCGCATCGAACATCACGTCGCGTATATCATCCAGGGTGACGATGCCCAAGAGTTGCCTGTTCTCATCGACCACCGGAAAGATGTTGCGCTTGGATACCCTGACCAAATCCACCAGGTTGCCCAGCGTAGCCTGCGGCTTAATAGTGAGCAGGTCGGTTTCTATCAGTTTTTTGATGTCCAGCAGGCTTAGCACCAGCCGGTCGCGGTCGTCGGGGATGAGCAGCCCGCGGGTGACCAGGCTTTTGGTGTAGAGCGAGTAGCGCTCAAAGTAAAAAATAGTGCTGTAGGCAATGGCCGAAACCATCATCAGCGGCACAAAAAGCGTGTAGCCGCCCGTGATCTCCGCGATCAGGAAGATGGCTGTGAGCGGGGCATGGAGGATGCCGCTCATCACCCCGCACATGCCTACCAAAGTGAAGCTGCTCAGGCTGATGATGCCGAAAACTTCCAGGGTATTGATGCATTTGGCAAACAAAAAGCCTGTCACGCCACCGATAAACAGGGAAGGTGCGAAGATACCTCCGTTGCCGCCGGAGCCAATGGTAATGGAAGAAGCTACCGGCTTGATCAGCACCAGCCCTAACAAGAACAGAATGATCACATAGACGTTTTCGGACTTCTGAAAGAACAGGCTGTAGTCTAATATATCCTGGTCGTTGCCGCTCAATAGCACTTTGATAAACTGGTAGCCTTCGCCATACATGGGGGGAAAGACAAAAAGAACAATACCCAGGCAAAGTCCGCCCAGCAAAGCTCTTTTCAAATCGCCGCGTATGGAAGCAAATATCTTCTCTATGCGGTAGGTCAGGCGGGTAAAATACAGGGAGGCAAAACCGCAAACGACGCCCAACAGCAGGTAATACGGCGTATCGGCTGCCTGGAAGGGGTCTTTCAGTTGAAAGGCAAACAGCACGCTGCTTCCTAACAGCAGCAGCGAAGTGAGCGAGCCGGTGACCGAGGCCAGCAGCAGCGGAATAAAAGCGTTGATGTTGATCTCTATCAGAATGACTTCTATACTAAAGATTACGCCTGCTACCGGAGAGTTGAAGATGGCAGAGATTGCCCCAGCAGCGCCGCAACCGATCAGCACAGCTCTCTTTTTGGATTGCAGGTGCATGGCCCTGCCAATGTTGGAGCCGATGGCAGAACCAGTCACCACAATAGGCGCTTCCAGCCCTACCGAACCGCCGAAGCCTACCGTCAGG
>JBBSNI010000679.1:0-1631 GCA_038232695.1 Cytophagales bacterium | reverse complement strand
TCTTCTACAAAATACGGTTCCAGGGTTTCCAGGGCTGTACATATTTTGATGGCTTCGGTCATATCAAAACGGGTGTGCAGGTCTATCGCCCAGTGACCTGAGCCTCCTACCGCCTCATTGATCCTTTGGCAGTGTGCTATGGTTTTGTTGGCGTTCTCATAAAAGTCGAAAGGTTCTTCTCCATTACCGCCGGTCGGGCCGATGCGATACGCGCGGAAGCCTGCTTCTATACAGTCTCTGGCTCTTTGCTCTTCTGTTGTTGCCTGGGAAGGGCGGTATCCGGTAGCGTAGCATTCTACATAATCGCGGGTAGCGCCGCCCAGCAACTCATACACGGGTACGCCCAAAGCTTTGCCTTTGATGTCCCACATCGCCATTTCCAGGGCGCCTAGCGCGTGAAGTTTTTCCCTGCCCGGCGGATAAAACATCCCCCGGTACACATACTGCCAGAGATGCTCAATGCGAAATGGGTCTTCTCCGATCACCATTTGCGCGCATTGCTCGAGCATGTCTTTGGAGCCGCCCTCACCTATGCCGGTGATGCCCCCATCGGTCTGCACCTCTACAATGCCGCGCGCCTGGTTAAAAAGCGGCTTGTTATAGCCTGGGGCACTATAATACCTGATCTTGGTGATTTTCAGCTTAGATGCTGCCGCAGTGGATGCTGCCGCTTGGATCAGAGGAAAATCGCTCAGGGCAGTGGCAGAACTCAGAGCAGCGGTTTTAAGAAAGTTTCTTCTTAGCATAAAATAGTTAGGTTGTAGTGTATCAGTATTGTTAACGATCAGGATGCTGACCCCACTCCTGACGCCGGGCAGGGTCAAAGGCCGGGTTGGGCTTGGGCAGTTCAGCTTTTACTTCTTTTCGCCATTGGTTGAGCAAACGGGCTAATGCTTTTGTTTTGCCAGGATGCTTGCCTGCCAGATTATTGGATTCGCCCGGATCATGTTCCAGGTCAAACAGTTGATAAGAATCATCCTCCAGGTTATGGATCAGCTTCCAGTTACCTTGCCGGACGGCGCTGGCCGGTACATCATGGTGATAGACCGGGTAATGCCAGAACAAGGCTCTTTCTTCTGCCTGGCTTTTTCCCGTAAGGACAGAAACTATGCTTTTACCGTCCAGTATCTGGTCTTCCGGCGGCCTGGCTTGTGCGATTTCCAACAAGGTCGGAAAAAAATCCACACTGCTTACCATAGCCTCTGTGCGGCTGCCTGCGGCTACCTTGCCGGGCCATTGGACGATCAGGGGTTCGCGGATGCCGCCTTCGTACAGGGTTCCTTTCTCACTTCTCAGGGGTTGGTTGGAGGAGGCAATATACAGCAGGGAATCTCCTTCGTACATATGTTTTTTGGAATCATCAATCAAAGGAATGCGGTCAAACCGGCGGATCAGCCCGCCATTGTCTGAAAAGAAGATGATAATGGTATTGTCAGAAAGATTGAGTTCGTCCAGCTTGCCCACCAGGCGTCCTACGCTACGGTCCAGGTGTTCTATCATGGCAGCATAGACAGCGTTGCTGGGGTAGCCTTCCGTTTTCCCTTTTTGCAAATACTTGTTGATCAAGTCCATGTCTGCATCCAACTGCACATGCACATCAAAGTGAGCAACGAACAAAAAGAAAGGTTCCT
>JBBSNI010000678.1:0-1637 GCA_038232695.1 Cytophagales bacterium | reverse complement strand
TAATAGTCTACGGGAATAGAATCCTGAAACTCTTCGTATTTTTTGCCACCCACAAAATCCATGTCGTTGGAGTAAGGGATGCCGAAATACATATCAAATCCGTTATTGGTCGGCAGGTACTGCGGGCGATGCCCCAGATGCCATTTTCCGATAGCGGCTGTCGCATAATTGGCTTTCTTGAGTTGTTCGGCCAAAGTGACTTCACTGGCCGGCAAGCCATGCAGAGAATTGGGAAAAAGCACCCTGCTTTTGTCGCTGCACATGCCGCTTCTGATGGGGTATCGTCCGGTGAGCAGGGCCGCCCTGCTGGGGGTACAGACGCTGGCGCCTACATAAAAGTTGGTCCATTTCTGCCCTTCCATTGCCATACGGTCCAGGTTCGGTGTTTTGATGGTCGGGTGCCCGTTGTTGCTCATATCGCCATAGCCCATATCGTCGGCAAAGATGATGATGAAGTTGGGCGGCTGTGCTTTAGTCTGGGCATAGGTGGTGCTGTGCAGACACGAAAAAACAAGGATGACAAAAGCTAAAAAGGCGTTGGTTGACATAGTTTTATAGTTTTCAGGTGATCGTTGGAAATCGGAAATTAAGCATAATATCTAATTTTTCGGTTTCTATTTCCTACTTTTTAGAATAAAAATAGTTTAATACCCATCTGTCTGCTCTAATGCCGGGTTTGCATCAATATCTACCTGAGGAATAGGAAACACGACCCGGAAAGGCTGCGCGTTGATCCCTCTTGCCTGCGCGCCTGAGATAAAGGTTCCCTGGCGGATCTGGTCTTCCCGGCTTTTGCCTTCCATGAAGAATTCCCACCTTCTTTCCTGGAAAATTTCATCCCGGAGCGATTCTTTGGTAAACCCGCTGAGCGTAAGCGGAGCAACACCCGCCCGCGCTCTTACCTGGTTGATCAGATCAATCACTTCCTGGGTAGGGCCGTTGATCTCATTCAGAGCTTCTGCCAGGGACAGCAATATGTCGGCGTAGCGGACGACAGGTATGTCATTGCCCATACCGGCTCCGGCAGCATCCGGGTCAAACTCATATTTCAGCGACAAGGACTGATCATTGCCCAAGAGTTGAACAGGCTCCCCGGCTTTGTTGACATACTCCGTCACGATCAGATTTTGCCGGGTATCGCCGGGGGCAAAGGAATTCACATAATCGTCGAAGAGATAGGTTCTGGCTGCAAATACCTGCTGGCTGGGTAAGGGCAAAGGATAGTCGGTAGGAAACGATAGCGCGTTGATACTCTGGGTAGCCACAGGCGCCGTTCGGGGCAGCGCCCAGAGCATCTCGGCGTTGCCTTCGTTTTGCAGGCTGAACACAGCTTTGTAGTCGGGTACCAAACTGTATACGTTCAGGGCCATGATCTGCCGCGCCACATCTACACAAGGTTGCCACTGCTTGGTATTGAGATAGTGTTTGCACAAAACACCCAGGGCAGCGCCTTGGGTAGCCCTGCCATATTCTTCCTGGGTGACGGGAAGATCATTGGCAGCCCTCGTGAGTTCCTGTTCGATGAACGTTTTTATCTGCGCCTCCGAAGCGCGGGGCAGCAGCAAAGAATCCGTAGAAGAAGAGGTATACAAAGGAACAGGTCCAAATGAATTATACAGCAAAGCATAACTCCAGCC
>JBBSNI010000677.1:0-1666 GCA_038232695.1 Cytophagales bacterium | reverse complement strand
GGATAAAGTGAAGAAAGGACAGCTATTGATCGTGCAGAACGGCGAAACCATCCGCAGGAATATAGCAGAACTGCAAACTTCCCTTGAACTTGCCCAAACACGCTACGAAAGTCAGTCTAAACTATTGAAGCAAAAGATCGGTACGGAAATCCAGTACCTGGAAACCAAAAACAATAAAGAGTCTATAGAACGGCGACTGGCATCAGCCCGCTCTCAGTTGGACAATTACCTGGTGCGTGCCCCTTTCAGCGGTACTATCGATGTAGTTTATGTGAAAGAAGGCGAGACCGCCATGCCGGGCACACCGATGCTGCGGCTGGTCAGCTTGGAAGACATGTACATCGTGGCCGATATTTCTGAGGCTTACTTAGGAGAGTTTGAGCGTGGCGACTCTGTCACCGTCCGCTTTCCTTCCCTGAACAAAACGATCAAGAGTACGATCAGTTCGGTAGGGCAGGTGATCAATATAAATAACCGTACGTTTGAAGTGCAGGTCAGACTTCCGAAAGATGCCAGCCTGCTGCGCCCGAATCTGCTGGCCGTGCTGGAGATCAATGACTTCCGGCAGCCCCAGGCGATTTCCATACCGACCAACCTGATACAGAACGACAACCGCGGGGACTATGTATTTGTCGCTGCCAAAAATGACCAAGGGCTGGTTGCGCAGAAAAAGCGCATAGAGAGAGGGATGACTTATAACAACAAGACCATGATCAAATCCGGTTTGGAGGCAGGAGACACCCTGATTGATGAAGGGTTCAGAGAAGTAGCCGAAGGAGTTCAGGTCAAAATGGCTGAACAAAATAAAGTAGGCGCTGCTGTTTCTTCCAAGTAAAGTAAAAACCCCTACATACTACCTTTATCTCTTATTTGAATGAAAGAACAAGAAAAAAACAATATCAACCGCGAGTTTGGATTAAGTTCGCTGGCGATTAACAACCGCACCAGTATCGTCATTCTGACCCTCATTATTGCTGTCCTGGGTATTACCTCTTATATCTCTATGCCTAAGGAAAGTTTTCCGGAAGTGGTCTTTCCGACTATTTACGTAGGCACCCCTTATCCCGGCAACTCCCCGGTAGATATGGAAAACCTGGTGACCCGCCCCATTGAAAAGGAGATCAAAGGCATTACCGGTATTGATAAGATCAATTCTACCTCCGTGCAGGATTACTCTACGATCATTGTAGAATTTACCCCGGAAATAGATATTTCCAAAGCACTCCAAGATGTGAAAGATGCCGTGGACAGATCCAAAAGCGAGCTTCCTACCGACCTGGACCAAGACCCTAATGTCTTTGAAGTTAACTTGCAGGACCTGCCGATCATGTATATCAACATATCAGGAGACTACAGCAATAATGAGCTTAAAGAATACGCCGAATATCTGCAAGACGAGATAGAAGCCCTGTCTGAAATACAGGAAGCCAACATTAGCGGCTTGCTGGAGCGTGAGATCCGGGTAAATGCCGATCCTTATAAAATGGAAGCCCGCGACGTCTCTTTTTCGGATATACAAAGTGCAATTGCGGCTGAGAACGTGACCATCTCCGGCGGGAATATCAAGACCGGCGATTTCAGAAGATCGCTCCGGGTGACGGGTGAATTTACCGAGGCTTCCCAGATAGAGGATGTGATCGTCAAGACGGAGGAAAATGCGATTGTG
>JBBSNI010000676.1:0-1670 GCA_038232695.1 Cytophagales bacterium | reverse complement strand
TTTTTTCTGTTATCTTTGCTATCAGGGCTTGACCCTGTTGGGAAGCATCATTGTGTAAGGTTCGCATCTTCGCAAAAAGGTGCTTCCTATTCTATTTTCCAAGCATTTGAAGCACTTTCCTAAAACTTACCGGACTATTGACAGATATACATGCATAAAATACTCCTTTATTTTCTCACGATCTGTGTATGCGGAGCTTGCCAGCAAAAAAGCACTTGCTATCCTATTCGCAATCTCATTTTTAGCAACCTTGTGATGCTTACTTCCAATCGCGGCATCGGTGTGTTTGCCCGCGACAACAGTTCCATCGAAAATGTAATGTTTGATAACATCATCATGCAAACGCGCCTGCACTCCGGACACTGGTGGGGTAAAGGGGAACCTATTCATATATCTTATGTAAAAAATTTATCCTTAACAGGCTTGACCATTGCGTGGGGTAAATCGCTTCCTTCTTTCTTTACAAATGGGGTAGAGATTCATCATTTTGATGGTCTGCACATAGAAAACTTCCAGGGAAGCCCGGCGCCGGGCACAAGAGGCTTTAGTGCTGTTAACCTTTCCGATGGGATAAACAGTGATCTGCAAATCTCAGGTAAAACTTCTGTCGTAAAAGAAAATGTTAGATAGATAGTACCTACCCTAAAAATTGACAATCTCTCAAACCGATCTGCCTGGCCTACTTCTTTAGCTGGCTGATGATGCGCATCGCCTCCTGCACTTTGTCTTTCAGCTTGGCATAATCCTTTTGCGCCAGTATGTCTTTGGTAATAAGTTGGGAGCCCATGCCTACGCAATGAACGCCTGCCTCAAACCATCCTTTCAGGTTTTCTTCTGTAGGAGCCACCCCGCCGGTTGGCATGATGCTCGTCCAGGGGAAAGGCCCTTTGACAGACTTGACAAAGGACGGTCCGCCCACCTCGCTGGCAGGGAAAATTTTTACCACCTCTGCCCCTAATTCTTCAGCATAAGAGATTTCAGACAGCGAGCCGCAGCCAGGCGACCAGGCGATCTTGCGGCGGTTGCAGACCTTGGCTATCTCCGGGTTAAGCACAGGCGATACCACAAAGCAGGCGCCCAACTGTATGTACAAAGAAGCCGTGCCGGCGTCTACCACGGAGCCTACGCCCATGATCATCTCCGGCATATGCTGCTCGGCGTGTTTGCTGAGCATGGCAAAGGTTTCGTGGGCAAAGTCGCCCCGGTTGGTAAATTCAAAGACACGGACGCCTCCTTCATAGCAGGCTTGCAGTACGTTCTTGCAAACTTCCGGATCTTTGTGATAAAAAACAGGCACCATCCCGGTTTCCTGCATCCTGACAGCGACTTGTATGCGTGTAAATCTTGCCATTTTTCGTGGTGTTTTTATGTGTACAATTTAGTTGGCTGGAAGTCGGAAGAAAAAGCTTCGGTCTTCCGTCCCGGAGTGGCGGCTCCCGGAGTGGCGACTCCCGGAGTGGCGACTCCCGGTGGGGCACCACTTCCAGCTTCTCTACCAATTCAATATTTTGTTAAAATCATACTCCTCCGGCTGCCTGAGGAATTTTTCAGCCTGTGGATAATCTTCTTCGGTGAGGAAGAAAAGACTCTGGAAGGTAAGCTGGGCAATGTCTGAATGAATGTCTACCAGGCGGGGCGGTATCTTGCCCTGGTTGTCTTCAAAATCTTCC
>JBBSNI010000675.1:0-1670 GCA_038232695.1 Cytophagales bacterium | reverse complement strand
TGCTTCATTGCTTGGCTAAAAACGCGCTTAATCTTGATTCTTCTTTGTACTTTTGTCATCTCTGTCCTGATTGAAGCGGTCAACCTATAGCAGGGACGGACATATTCAACCGGGCGCCGGGCGCACTCAACACTCAATATTTAATGCTCAAGGGAAAAAAGTATCCAATAACACATCAGCACCGGAACACTTTAACACCTTCGCACCATAACACACGAACACATGAACAATTTACTACAAGAACTTCACGTCGCTATCATCGGGGAGAGTAAGAAAAGGATGATAGAAGAATCTGTGCCCAGGATCAAAGCCAGTTTGCAGCAACTAAGCGAAGCAGAGATATGGCAACGCCCTAATGAACAAACTGTCAGTGTAGGCAACCTGGTGCTGCACCTGTGCGGTAATGTACGGCAGTGGATCCTGACCGGACTGGGCGGACAGCCCGATACCCGCCAAAGATCAGAAGAGTTCAGTGAGCCAGGCCCTTTGCCTGCCGAAAAGCTGATCCGCGATCTGGATAGCCTGATGGCAGCCGTTGACCGGGTGCTGGCGCAGATGACGCCGGAGCAGTGGGTCGCCAGGCGGACAGTACAGGGTTTCGACGAAACAGGCATCGGCATACTGATCCATGTGGTAGAGCACTTTTCGTATCATACCGGGCAGATCGTCTACGCCGTAAAATCCCGGAAAAACGTAGACCTCAAATTCTACACCGGTATCGACCTGGATCAGACCTCGCCATAAGCCTATTGCATATCAAAGAAAACACCCACCGAGTATGAAGGGCTGGCAGCGATGATCTCTCCGCGAAAGGCAGAAGCAAACGATGCCGAAACGCCGACTTTTCGGGTCACGTAATAAGCCGCTTCTGCCGAATAGCTGGTGTATTCCGTATTATTGGCAAAAATGCTGGTGCTGGTAGCCGTGGCTGCCGTCTCTCCATTCTTCAACGACTCTACCCCAATCAGCCGGGCGATGAGCCAGAGCTTTTTCTGTATACCCAGCCCTGCTTCCAACCCATAGCGTACTTCATCGGAAAACCCGTTCGTCCGGTTATTGAACCCTGCGTAGGCGCTCACGTAAGCTGATTTGGTTTCGCTTAGCGTAAAACCTGTACCGGCGTCCAACTGTATCATCTGGTTGAACTCCCCGTCGCCCGTCTGCAGGTTACCCGCTGCTCCGCCATTGGTCTTCCCCAGCGGCAAGCCCAGCAGCAGAGAAGCCGCCACCGGCACCTTGCTGCCAGGCTTGTTCAACGCATATTTGAGGCTCACATCTGTATCGCCCAAAGCGTTGATCGCCTCGCCTTCGGTAATGGTCTCGCCTGTGGTAGCCGATACGATATTGTTCATATAATTTCTGCTGAAAAAAGGGAAGTAGAGCAGCCCGGTCAGCCTGTCCGTCAAGCCGTATTCAGCATACAGGCTGGTGTTGAAGACACCCGTCGTAGTGTTAGGATCAATCCTGCCGGCGTCGGTGTAGTGCTGGTTAAAGACGATCCACCACTGGGAGAGCTTGAAATAGCCCTTGCCCTGCCGTTGCGTCCAGGGGCCTCCGGCATAGGTGGCATGGCTCAGCGAGCAGAGGAGTATCAGGAAAAATAGCTGGGCGGCATTCCGCTGGCAGTCTCCACTGTGGGCGGTATTGTGCTTTCTCATTTTCTGGGAGCT
>JBBSNI010000674.1:0-1675 GCA_038232695.1 Cytophagales bacterium | reverse complement strand
GCTATTATTATGAAAACAAACGCGGCAGGCTTCGCTACCAGAAAGTAGGCACCTTGTCGGATGCTTACCGCGAGCATCAAACGCTGTATCCCAGGCTTATTTCAGGAGAGACGACTTTTGATCCGAAAGACCGCTTCTTTGGGCTTTTTACGTCTACGGCTGCTCATGCCACGTATACAGAGTCTCAGAGAAACAGAGGCGTTCCCCATGCCGTGCGGGTGTATCCGCTCAAAGATTCGCAGGGAAAACCGGTCGCTGACAGCTACCTGGTATGTTTTGAGGAAGCTAAGAACGGAGACTACCAGGATTTTGTGTTCGTACTGAAAAACATCAGGATCGTACCGTAGGCTTTTACCCTCTTTTGAGCTCTATGATGGTGATCTCCGGCAAGATGCCTACCCTGCCCGGAAATACCAGGTATCCATAACCGCGATTTACATACAGATACTGGCTTGCCTGCTGGTACAAGCCTGCCCATTGCTTGTAGATATACTGGGAAGGGCTCCATTTAAAGTCACCGATCTCAATACCAAACTGAAAACCATGCGTGTGCCCGGCAAACATCATATCAATGTCAGGATACAGGGGGCGAACCTGCGCGTCCCAGTGGGAAGGGTCGTGGGATAAAAGCAACTTGACCGCGGCGCTTTGGCTGCCTTCGTAGGCTTTGTCCAGTTTGCCGTATTTGGTAAACCGTCCGGCGCCCCAGTTTTCTACGCCCAGGATGGCGATCTGCTCGCTACTTTGGGTCAGGAAACGGTGTTCGTTCATCAGCAGTTCCCAGCCCATGATCTTGTGCGCCTGCATCACGTTCATCAGGTTTTGCCGCTTGGCCTGGGCGGAAGTCCATTCCTGGTAGTCGCCGTAGTCGTGGTTGCCCAGCGTGGAATAGACGCCTAAAGGTGCCTTTACTTTGCCAAAAAGATCAATATAATTTTTTACTTCCTCCGCCGAGTTGTTGACCAGGTCGCCGGTAAAAAAGATGACATCCGGCTTTTCGCGCAGGAGCATGTCTACGCCGCCTTTCACCGCTGTTTTGTTATAAAAACTCCCGGAGTGAATATCCGAAAGCTGCCCGATACGGATGCCGTCGAAAGCGTCCGGTAAATGGGGAAGCCTGATCGTCTTCTTCCTGATGCGGTAATCATGCGCACCGGAGATAATACCGAAAGTCATGGCCGCCGCCGGAAGGGCTGTGGTGACCAGAGAAGCTTTCACCAAAAAATCAGAGCGGGAAATGGTGCTGCCGGCTGCTTGATCGACAGCGGAGGCACTTTCCTGACCTTTTTGTGCCACCTGCGCCCAGAGCCATTGACCGCCCCGAACCAGGTCATCGATCAGCAAAAAAACAACGCCGAAGAGTTTGGGAAAGTAGTTGACAAAGATCAGGGAAAAGAAGAAAGTGCGCACCCCTCTGGACATTGCCTGCTCGCCTGCCAGGTTATAGATCAGAAAGCTGGTGATAGCCAGGATGCTGATTGCCCAGTATGCGATCACAGCTACCCTTTTGCCGGTCGCTGAAAAGGATTGTATCACATATTTTACTGCCTGAAAAACATAAATATCAATACATATAAATACCAACGCCACAATGGCAACAAAAGCAAGTCTGTTCATGAATATGATCTGTAAAAAGCAGCCCACCTTTGTGGGGTGGGCTGTATGATTTATTCTG
>JBBSNI010000673.1:0-1692 GCA_038232695.1 Cytophagales bacterium | reverse complement strand
TGCTCCGGCCACGACAGGTTCAGGTTCGTCGTAGGGCCGCCCAGCATGGTGTATTCATAGAGCAGAGAGGAATTAAGTTGAGATTTGTCAGCAAAAATGTGGGTATAGTCCAGGCTGCTGATCAGAAAGTCGCCTGTACGGATGCGCAGGTTTTCGTTGTAATAATCGGTCTGGTAAAGCGTATCGTTTTCGGGTAAGGATCACCAAAAAAATAAGGTAACACTAATTTAGCTATCTTTGCCGGTATGGATCAAAGATAGCCAAATGATAAAGTACGATCAAGAAAGCGAGCAATTGATGCTCCACTATTATAGCCACCTTGCTGAAAAAGAGCAACGCCACTACGCAGCTTTAGAAGCTCAGAAGTTGGGACATGGGGGAAAGCGTTACATTGGCCGTTTGCTAGGCATAAGTCAAAAGACGCTACGCAAGGGCGAGCGGGAACTCAAAGACCCTACCTTCTATAGTCAGGTGCCGCCCGGTAGACAAAGGCGAGCCGGGGGTGGCCGCAAAAAATTTTGTCCAGCATCCTGAAGTGGCGCAATTGCTAAATGATTTTATAGAAAGGCACAAGGCAGGCAGTCCGACGGATGCTTCGGTGTATTGGATACACTGGAAGCCCAAAGAGATTGCAGAACGCTTTTTTGAAGAACACGCTCAAAGGGTAAGTCACGGATTAGTAAAACGGCAGTTGCGCGACTTGGGCTATCGGTATCGGAAGATGAGCAAGAAGCTGCCAACAGGATGCTATGAACAGCGAGATCAACAGTTTAAGATTATCTTTACGCTGGTAGCGATGATGAGTCTGCCAACCCCTATACTAAGCATAGACTGCAAAAAGAAGGAACGTTTAGGTAAGTTGCACCGAGCGGGCAGATGCTACACGCAACAACCCATCAAGGTCTACGATCATGATTATGAGTACCTGGGCGAAGGCAAAGTGATTCCTCACGGCATCTACGATTTGCAACTCCATGAAGCTTACATTTCGATTGGCAACAGCCATGAGACAGCCGAGTTTATTGCTGATAACCTGCGCTGGTGGTGGGACAACTTCGGCATCCATTACTACCCGGATGCCCGAACCATTCTCATCCTTTGTGATGCTGGTGGGGCCAACAGCTATCGCCATCACGCCTTCAAAAAGCAGATGCTCCTATTGGCTCGTGAAATCGGCGTAGACTTTATTATCTGCCACTATCCCCCTTACTCCTCTAAGTGGAATCCTATTGAACACCAAGTATTCCCTCATTTACACCAAACCATGCAAGGGGTTGTTCTTACGGATTACCAACTCGTTCAAAAACTAATGAAGAAAACTAAAACTAGTACTGGTCTCAAAGTCAAGGTTAGAATCAATGACAAGCAATATCATACTGGAATCAAAACTGAAAAAGAGGAAGTAGACTTTAGGCGTATTCAGTTTCATCAACAAATACCCAAACTATCTTACAGAATTTTTGCCTAAACTGATACTTTGTTTAATTCTTATGCCTAAGTATATGCCGGTATTGTTATAGTACAAAATATCGGCGGTGCGGTCTTTACTGCGTTTGCCCGCGTACAAGCCCAGGCTGAAGCTGTTTTGATCGTCCGGCAAAAAGTCAACGGTAGCCCTTGCTGTATAAGCCCGCTCATCGAAGCTGCGCTCTCCGGCGGAAGGGAAGCGGGTCAGGGTGTCGTTGATGAGGG
>JBBSNI010000672.1:0-1712 GCA_038232695.1 Cytophagales bacterium | reverse complement strand
GCGCGAGCGTCCACTGCCCGTTGTGGAACAATCGTGTGTACTATTAAGAGGCTTCCAGCCGTGTTTGGCTTGCCTCGAAGCGACATGTAAGATAATCGTTGATATTCTATGGTAATGCAGGCGTTGCTAAGCCCGGGAAGATAGCGATTGGAAGCGCGTGAGAGTGAGATATGCGGCGGGCAGGAACGGTCTTTCACAAAAAAATCCGGCTTATCACTAAGCCGGATCTTCTGCTGTCATGGCGGTATAGCATATCAGGCTATTACCGTTTCTTTTATGACATGGTTGCCAGGCAGGTCGCTGGCGGTGACGAAGATCTTGCTGCCGCTGCGCTGGGCGTTGGGTTTTTGGGTGGTGTATACCCAGTCCCATCCGTTTTCCTCTAAGGTGGCTTTGCCTTCTTCCAGGAGTACGCCCTGGGGGTCGTAGACAGATACCTTCACTTCGGCGACGCTGTGATCGTCTACCACCTGTATCAATACCGGGCTACCTTTGGTGCCTGTATAGAGGCTGGCGTCTACTTGCTGTATTTCCGGGGCATTGAGGTAGTCTGCCAGCGCTACGTTATAGGCAGTCTGCCCTGCTTTGGCGCGCAGGGCGTAGGATGCTTTCAGCGCGGTGTCTTGGGTTGCTTTTTTGGCGTAGGCGATGCCTTGCTGAAACCGGCGTTGTTGCCGCTGCTGCGCTTCGCTGCGCGGACGGTTGGTTTTCTCCGGTCTTACAGAGACAATGGTTTTGTTCTTATGGCTGCGAAAGACCAGGGTGTTGCCCAGCTTGCCGCTCAGCCCTTCGGTGACGATGTTCTTTTTGACGTGTGCCATGCTTGTTTTTTTGTTTTGGGATTTCTAGTTTGACCATAGATAAATGACGGTAGCGGGAAAGACAAAAGTAACGCCAGCCTGGATGCCTACTGCTGCTGCGGTATGTAATGACTGTAGGGCTAACTATGCTTTTTATGCTGCCTTAACTGTCCTGAAACGGACATGTATTGTTCCGATATGGACATAAGGTAGAAGGGGCGAAGTGTCAAAATTTACTTCTGTGGGCTGTTTGAGGGGTTGGCAGGTTATTTGGGTATCAGTTGTCTGAATCGCAGCGGCGAACCGTCAGGATGAACAGGATGTCTTGGATGAACGGGAGATTGTTTGGGCTGCCTGATTGATTTTAAGATGTATGTAAGCTTTCAATCCATCAAAGCGGCGCTGGCGAATCCGGTAGATAGTTTGAGGAATGAATAAAGATAAAGAGAATATCACTGTACAAACTACACTGCTATGTTTAAAAACTATCTCAAAGTAGGCATCAGGAATATGCTGAAGTATAAGACCTTTTCCTTCATCAACGTATTTGGGCTGGCGATGGCGATGTCGGTTGGTATGCTCATCATCCTGATGCTGGCTGACCAGAAAAGTTATGATCAGTTTCATGAGAAGAAAGATAGCATCTATCGTGTTCTTTCTGATGAAGAAAATTCAAAAGCACCTAATGCGGTGACAGCTTTTCCTTTGGTGAATGCATTAGCCTTGTTAGGCACTGAATACCAGCAATTTAAGTCTAATTGGTAGTTAGCCAGTCCGGCACAGAGTCCTAGTATTCGGTTTTTGAGATCATCGCATTTCAATCTGCACCTGTTTTTCAGAATTCTATATTTTTTCATCCTGCCAATGGCATGCTCCACCACGATCCGCTCACCGCTCACCTCCTTGTTCCTT
>JBBSNI010000671.1:0-1714 GCA_038232695.1 Cytophagales bacterium | reverse complement strand
TTGTCAGAGAATGATACATCTTGTCTTTGATCTCTCTTATTTTTTCCATCTGCGCCGTAATCGCCAGTTGGTAGCCAGCGATCTTTCCTTCATTTTCCTTGATATCCAGGAGCACCTCCTGCTGGGCGGTATGGTTTAAGACCAGGGTAGAAACCACCGCAGGGTCAAAGACGAGCATCTGTGAGAGGGTCTTACCCGTATTCAGCAGCAAGGCCAGGGTAAATAAGATAATTTTAGGCATCGTTGAGCGTTATAAAAAGTTTAAGAAGCTGTTTTTAGCGAGAACGGTCGCATGGATTTACTCACTTTCCGGGCGAATGCGCTAACGCTTAGTCCGGATAGATGCAGGTCTTTGACAAAATGCTCCAGCCCTTCTTCTATGGTTTCGTATTGCTGTAAATATAGTTGCACGGCATCCTTTTCTACTTTTTCAGTGGTAAAGGTCAGATATTCGTACATAGAATTTTCCACGCCGTACACCTCCCCTACCGTCCCGCGACGGATATACACTTCTTTGAAGCGCCCCCGCCCGTCCTGGTTGGAGAGCTTGTTGATCGTGAATATTTTTCGCTGTTCCACCTCATTCAGGCTCAGCAGCTTGGCTACCTGCTCAAAGTCTCCCTCCAGGTTTTCCTGATCCAGCAAAAATACGGTGCCTGAATTTCTGATAATACTGTTTTTGACAATATCGCTGCTGATGATATCTTCAAGGTCCTGGGTGACAATGCCTACAATGCCCCAGAATTTGCGGGCTGTCTTGTACATGAACAGAATATATTCGGCCATCAGGGGGCTGGCAATTTGCTTCCAGGCCTCCTCTATGATCAGCGCCTTGCGCCCCTTTTTGTGACGCATCTTCTGGATAAAAACATCCATAATGATGATCGTTGTCAGGGGCGCCAGTATCTTGTGGTCTTTGATGGCATCTATCTCAAAGACGATCAACCCTTCATTGAACAGGGATCGGTCCGTTTCATCATTAAGGATACGTTCATACTGTCCGCCCTTGTAAAACTTCTTGAGGATATAAGCATACTCACGTATGTCAAACTCAATCTCTTCGGCAGCGATGATCTCTTTGATTTTAACCATGCTATACACATAAAAGCTATTGAAGGAAAGGGACTGCTGATCAGGGTGCTTTTCGGAAAAGAACTGATGGTAGTACTCTTTGACCACCGAGGAGAGGACGGTATGCTCCACACCGGTAAGACTTCCCTCTGCCCCTTTCCAGATGATGCCCAGCAGTGAGACGAGAAACTCCCGCTTTTCCTCATTGTATTCTGCCTGCTCAATCCGGAAGGGATTCATAGTAATGGGTTTCTCCTCGGTGTAGGTGATATACCTACCGCCGTAATACTTATTGAGGCCCCAGTAGCTGTGTCCTGTATCCACCAGCACAATATCCATCCCATTCAACAGGTACTGGCGAACCAGGTGGTTCATATTAAAGGATTTGCCCGAACCTGTCGGACCCAGCACAAAGAAGTTACGGTTGCTGGTACGTTGTGTTTCTACGGGCAGGTCACAGGTATCAATCACCATGGGTTTGCCTTTGCGATCCGTGTAGTAGACCTGAAAGTCGGACACCTCATCCATGACCATCTTTTCTTTAAAAAAAAAAACACAGGGCGGCATCCGACGTGCTCAAAAATTTATCATACTCTTTGAGTTCCCCGGTATTGCCCGGTAGTGAAGCTCTGTATAACTCCAT
>JBBSNI010000670.1:0-1721 GCA_038232695.1 Cytophagales bacterium | reverse complement strand
CTATATGGGCGACCGAACATGGTCCTATGGGCGGGGATGAACTCAACATACTGAAAAAAGGAGCCAACTATGGCTGGCCGGTGATCACCTACGGGGTCAATTATGACGGCAAGGCAGTTTCCGACAAGACCCATCAGAAGGGCATGGAACAACCCATCACCCAGTGGACGCCTTCCATTGCCGTATGCCCGGCTGCGTTTTCTGTCAGTCCGCTTTTCCCTGCCTGGAAAAATGATCTGTTGGTAGGTGCGCTGGCTTACGAAGAACTGCGAAGACTTACCATTGAAAACAACCAAGTCACCAGCCAGGAGATGATCCTGAAAGGCTACGGCAGGGTACGCGAGATCAAAACCGGCCCGGATGGGGCGCTGTACGTGCTCCTGAACGGTCCGGATATGGTCATCCGGCTTACGCCTGAGGAAGAGCTTTAGTTTTTTGAAAAAACAGCGTATGGGATTTACCAACTATCACGGACATTGCTACTATTGCGACGGCAAAGGAAAACCGGCTGAATACCTCACGGAAGCCATCCGGCAGCAGATGCCTGTGTATGGGTTTTCGTCTCATGCGCCCCTGCCTTATGCCCTTCCCTGGCCTATGCAGGAAGCCGACAGCCGGGCGTATACCGAAGAAATTGCCCGCCTCAAAGCGCAGTATGCCAGCCAGATAGAAGTCTATACCGGCATGGAAGTAGATTTTATTCCCGGCGTGGCAGGACCCAAACAAGCACGTATCCGCCGCCTGAACCTGGACTATACCATCGGCTCGGTACATTTTGTAGATTTTTTCGAGAATGGCGATCCGTGGGAGATCGACGGCTCCCACCCCGTATTTCTGGCAGGATACCAGCAGATTTTTCAGGGAAACATAGAAAAAGCCATCCGCCGTTATTATGCTTTGATCCGCCAGATGGTGGAGCAGGATACGCCTGACATTGTCGGACACTTGGATAAGATCAAAATCCAAAGTGAAGAAGGGCAGTTGTTTGATGAACATGCCAACTGGTACCGGGAAGAGATAGACCATACGCTGGCAGTCATTGCCAAAGCCGGTGTGGTTGTAGAGGTCAATACGCGGGGACTGTATAAGAAGAAGTCGGCAGAACCGTATCCCAGCTATTGGATCGTAGAGCGGATGCATACCCTGGGCATCCCGGTGATGCTCAATGCTGATGCCCATGCGCCCGAAGAAATTAGCAGGCACTTTGCTGCGGTAGCCGAACGGCTGCAACAGACCGGCTACAGTCATTTCCGCATCCTGCGGCAGGGCCGGTGGCAGGATGTTCCTTTCACAACCCAGGGCATCGGAGCGTAGGCAAGTGTAAGATAAGTATGACCACAGCTTATGTCCAAACTATCTTTTACCATACAATCCAAATCATCGCTGGCGGGTGCTATGCTGTTTTTGGGCTTGGGTATTTCTACGGGTTATACCTACGGCTTCGGCTCCCGTGCGGTGCTGGCTTATATGATTGCTGTTTACTGATGGCCCTGGTCAAAACTCAGTTGTTTCACCGTATGGGTGAGCTCCCGGTAAGCCCAAACGGCGGCGATGCCAAAACTGATGTGGGTAAAGGCTGACACCCAATTTCTTGCTTTGGCAAACCAGGGGAACAGACCTGTAAAAAGATAAAAATTAACCAGGTAGATCACATACCCTATGACAGCGCCTATGAGCAGCGCCAAAAGAAACCGGGTATTTCTGCTGACGTAGTCAATGAT
>JBBSNI010000669.1:0-1738 GCA_038232695.1 Cytophagales bacterium | reverse complement strand
GCCTGCTGGGCGGTAGCGATCTGAAAGCTGAACGCCAGGAAAAGCAATAGGACGGTCGTTGTTTTCATCATTTTTCCAGGGGTAAAATCCACCATTTGTGTTGCCAGCTTTCAGATATTGCTGCCAGGTTGACACGCTCATCAATAAAGGGGCGGCTGCTTCTGCCGTTTAAGCTGACAAAAGACCGGGCATAGATCTCCGGCTGAGACAGCCCCTGTACTTTCATCTGCGCTTTCAGGTAATGGGCAAACTGAAGGATCATATCGGGTTGGGTACTCATCATTTTTTCCTGTACGGGTGTAAGATAGTCGGAAGGGGAAATTTCCATTGTACCCGGATAGCCGGGTTCTTTCACCAGGAAGGTAACGTAGCCTGCCTTTTCCATGAGCATCACCCGCCACGAAAAACGGTATCCCTGCTCTGTCCAGAACAAATCTCCCGGATAAAGCAAAAAACGCCAGGGCAAAAGAATCTGTATGAAAAGATGCAAAGCCAGCAGCGCAGGTATCCAGCGGGGCATGGCAGTGGGCTGTGAGGACACAGCCCACTGCTCCCGCGCATTGGTTTGTGCCGGGAATGGCGGCAGCGCTGGAAAGCGAGGGATGCGTATTTTATGGTACACCCTTTCCCACAGCCGGATATGAAAATTTTCTGAGAAAAAAATCAAAGTACAGCCTATCATAATCCAGGGAAACATGCCAATCTGGAAAAGCAGGGCAGTCAGCACATGAAAAGCAATGACCGTCATATAGGCTATTAGCCGGGTGCGTTTCCAGCGAAGCCAGAAAGGGATAGACAGGTCGTAAAAGGCGCCAAACCAGCTAAAAAAGTAAGCGACCCAGCGATGATCAAAGAGCCACCCGATCAGGGGCAGGCCGGCTTTGGAAGGCAGCCAGGTCTTCAGGGGCATCGCCCGGAAGAGCCAGTCGGGATTTAGTTTGGCCATGCCGGCATACAAGTAAACCAAGCCCAATTGCAGGCGCAGTATGTCTATAGACCAGGCGGGGACGGTCAGGCGACGTAACTTTGGATGGCGCCAGGCATCTACGGAGATAGCCCGGTGGGCAGGCAGCCAGATCAGCAGGAAGCTTATGATGCTGACAAAGTAGTAGTGGTTGAGATAATTGGTTTTATCAAGAAGCTCTGTGTAGGTGAAAGTCAGAAAGAAAATGAGCGTACTCCAGCGATAAAAGGCACCCGCCATAATGCCTGCGGCTGCCAGTCCCATCAGCAGGAAGACTATGTACATGCCCTGTTCACCCAAAGGCTGTATTCCATCAAAGAAAGTAAAGTAGAATCGAGGTTGAATATATTGGCTATAGATCCAGCCGTTCAGCGTAAACCGCAGGATGGAAAAAAGCATGATCGCTCCAAAGACGACCCGGAAGGTCACCAAAGGAGCGATGTGTTTTTCCCGCCAGAGATAGGTTTGTACGTAGCTAATCTCCATCATTATCCTGATTAGTGAATAAGGTGTTCAGCGCAGAGATCATATCTACTTTGATCAGGGCTACCAGCTTCTGAATTTCCAGGTAGGCGTTATCTACCGCCTGCTGCTGGGTATTCACAGCCGCGGAGAGCGGTGCAGGAACCTGACGGGTGGCTTCTATGCCCTGATCCAACTGCTTGATAATGGCCGCAGACAAGTCTTCTCCGTTATACTTCGCACCCACAGCATCCAGGTAATCATCCAGCCCGGTTCCTGCGTTGTTGTTTTGTGCTTTGTACGTAGTGCCCG
>JBBSNI010000668.1:0-1778 GCA_038232695.1 Cytophagales bacterium | reverse complement strand
GCCAAAACCACTATGCCGGTGGGTTTTTTATTAACGGCTGTAGTAGCCTACTTTGCCTGGGATTTTCCTGTTGTCAATATTCTGGCCTCCTCTATACAAGGCTTGTTCATTACCTTTGATATTCTTTATATTATTTTCGGAGCCATCTTAATGCTGACGCTACTCAGCTATTCCGGCGCCGTTAAGGTGATCCGTCAGGGGTTTGCGGGTGTCAGCCAGGACCGGCGGGTGCAGGTGGTCATCATCGTCTGGCTGTTTGGTTCATTCATTGAGGGGGCGGCAGGTTTTGGCACACCCGCCGCGATCACCGCTCCTTTGCTGGTGGCGATGGGCTTTCCCGCGATGGCAGCCGTGATGCTCGGCATGATGGTACAGAGTACGCCGGTTACCTTTGGCGCTGTAGGTACACCCATTCTGGTGGGAGTCAGAGGCGGATTGCAGGGGGTGAAGGTAGAAAGCCAATTAGCGGAAGCCGGCATGAGCTTTATGGATTACATACAGGTAGTCACAGCCGATGCAGCCATATTGCACGCTATTACCGGAACCCTCATGCCTGTCTTGATGATATGCATGATGACACGCTTTTTCGGCAGCAAGAAAAGCTGGAAGGAGGGACTGTCCGTATTCCCTTTTGCTCTCTTTGGAGGGCTTTCTTTTACGATCCCTTATCTGCTGACCGGAATATTCCTGGGACCGGAGTTTCCTTCTTTGTTAGGTTCCTTGGTTGGCATGTCTATCGTGGTGTGGGCAGCCAAAAAAGGTTTTCTTTTACCCAAAGAAACCTGGGATTTTCCTGAAAGAAAAAACTGGCCAAAGTTGTGGTTGGGAACGCTGGATATCAAACTCTCTGATGAGAAGGCTAAAACCTCCTTCTCTCTGTTCAAAGCCTGGGCTCCTTATCTGCTGGTGGCTGCACTGCTGGTACTGAGCCGTTTGCCTCAACTGCCCTTCAAAAATCTACTGACCGGCGTAGAGATCAGCTACCGTGACATTCTTGGCACTACTATTTCTGCCGCCAGCACACCCTTATATCTACCGGGCACTATTCTGCTGTTGACAGGACTGATCACGGTGTTTATGCACAACATGAAACTGCCGGATGTGAAAGCAGCCTTATCAGAAAGTAGCAGGATGGTGCTGGGTGCGGGATTTGTGTTGATTTTCACCGTACCCATGGTGCGGATATATATCAATTCCGGTATCAACCCTAAGGATATTGCGGGTATGCCTATCGTCATGGCAGAATGGGTAGCCTCTCGTGTTGGTGACGTGTATCCTTTGTTTGCTCCTTCTGTTGGGGCCTTGGGAGCTTTTATTGCCGGAAGCAATACAGTAAGCAACCTCATGTTTAGTTTCTTTCAGTTTGGCGTAGCAGAAAGATTAGCCATGCCTACTACTTTGATGATTGCCCTTCAGGCGGTAGGGGCAGCAGCAGGCAATATGATAGCCATTCACAATGTAGTAGCTGCCTCGGCTACCGTCGGCTATCTGGGCAGGGAAGGGTTGATCCTCAGAAAAACTATGATTCCTACCCTTTACTATGTAATTGTTGTTGGACTGTTAGGATTCATTGCCATTAACTTGCTGGGTATCTCTTTTTGATCCACCCATTCTGCCTATGGAAGAGCCCTTGGATCACAAACTTACTGATGAGATCAATCAAAATATCGGCATTGCTCACAAGGGGTGTAGGACAAGTTTAGAAAAGAGCTTAATTTAGGGCAAAAAAAGACAAGATGGAAAAATCCAGGAATGAAGAAGCTCAATTTAGAGTGATG
>JBBSNI010000667.1:0-1784 GCA_038232695.1 Cytophagales bacterium | reverse complement strand
TGGTCAGAGAGCGGCTTTGGGGTAAACAACAATTTTTAACCTCCCTGCCCGAAGCAGAGGTTGATTATTTAAACCAACCCTTGATACAGCATTTATGCGCTATGATGACCAGGGCCGCGTAAGGCTAAAGTCGAGCTTATCCCTTGTATTACTTCTATGGGTTGATGTATTTTGCTTTTTTGTCTTCCATGATTGACAAACGTTTAAGCAAAATTACGGCTTTTTCAATTCATATACATTATCAAGTATCAGCCTGTTATTTCAAGACGTTGAAGACAGAATCAGCAGAAGTTTTGTTCAATTTGTCAAGCTTTATGTAAATCTCATCAGGGAAATTTTCAAGATTTTCATGTTAGTAGATGACGAATGAATAGCTGAAAGCCGTGGGCTGTGTCTCACAGCCCACTTTCAGAAAGATTCTGTGCCTGGCTGGTCGCTTTTTGTGTGTTTATATGGTTTTGGTGGGTACTTGTATACCTAACACTTCCAGCAGTTGAGCGTTGTCCTGCAGGGCCAGGCGGGCGGTCTTTTTGAAGTGGCTCATCCAGGTTTTCAGCTTCTTGCGGGCATCGTTTCTTTTCTCGGTCGCGTGCTGTGCGTTGCCTTTGCTTTGCATCTGCTGCTGGAGGGCTACGTACAGGGCTTCTACCATCGCCCAGGTCTGCCTGAGTTCTTCCGGGCTGATGTTGTAGCGGGTAAGCGGTTCCATTACGTTCTCTATCCTGCTGTAGAAAGCATACATCTGATCTATCAAGCCAATGGTGTCAGGTTTGCGTCTGCCGTTGAGTTGCATTTGCTCCTGGATACTTCGCTGTTTTTCAAAGGCAATACGGGCTATTTTCAGATGCTGCTGGTAGCGTTTTCTGATCTCGCTCATTTGGTTTTGCAGGGCATCGGTGCTTTCGTACTTCTGTCCGTACTGGTCCTGCTTAGCCATATGCAACAGGCGTACCTCTTCCAGGATCGCTTTGCCTGCCAGCAGCGTTTTGCGGTCGTAGCTGTAAGCAGCCATCTTCTTTTGGATCTCAGGATGCGTCATGGCATTCTCAATAGCAATCTGAGCCATTGCCATCTCCGCCGAAATTGTGTGCTTTTTCATAAGTTCATGGTTTATATGTGAAAAAGCAAAGCTGGGCATTGACACACAGATAGAAAAGCAGGTATTTCCTTATTCATCACATAAGCAAGAATGGCGAATAATCCGTAGAAAAAGCAGACAAGATTACTCATCCGTGAAGGAAAGAGTTATACCTGGTCGAACTCACTGTTTTGCTAGTAAACAATGATTTCGACCTGGTCGAACTTACATCTTCATGACATAGTAATGACTTCGACCGGGTTTTGTTACTTGTTTCTTACCTGAACACTGATTTATACCCGGTCGAACTGACTGTTTTGCCGCTAGGATGTAATATCGACCAGGTCGAACTCTTTACTTCACTGTTTAACAGTCAGATAAACCACATCTGCGCGTGTATTTGACTACCAAACAGTGCGCTATACCTGGCAGACCTGATGTAAGACCGGCTGAACAATGAGATTGAAACGGGCATGTGATAAGTACCAAAAGAAAATGCACTGCCTGACAGAGGGACAGGAAGGAAGGTAAGGTTTTGCAGCAAAAGTCATAAACCGGAAGCCGGAAGTGGTGCCCCACCGGAACCGAAGTTAAAGGATAGAAGCGGGTGTAGGACAAGTTAGCTAAGCAGCGTTACGGACAGCCTTTTGTAAGTGAAGCCACTGGTTTGACAGATAAGCTACGCGTAAGTTAGCCACCTGTTGGA
>JBBSNI010000666.1:0-1789 GCA_038232695.1 Cytophagales bacterium | reverse complement strand
CTTGTCGTTGTCGCGCAGTTCTACGGCTTCGTGTTTGCCGGTAGATGCGCCGGAAGGCACTGCCGCTCTCCCAAGGAAGTTATCGGAGGTGGTTACATCTACTTCTATGGTCGGATTGCCGCGGGAATCCAGTATCTGGCGGGCATGTATTTTTTTAATGAAAGTCATGGTCTTGTAATTGTCTTAAACTGTGATTAAATGATGGTATGATTAGCATGATTTGATGATGCCAATTTCCACTCCCCGGTCTGTGAGACCGGGCCTCGGCGGCACAGACCGGGGGTTGAGGTTTTCTTCATTTGATTAATTTCATAAAATCATCAAACAGGTATTGAGAATCATGCGGACCGGGTGAAGATTCGGGGTGGTATTGTACCGAAAAGGCTTTCTTCTCTTTCATCTTCAGTCCGGCGACCGTGTTATCATTAAGATTGAGATGTGTAACTTCTACGGCTTGCGAACGGGCTGATTCCTCTTTGTCAACCGAAAAGCCGTGATTCTGTGAGGTCATCTCACTTTTGCCCGTCACCAGGTTCTTCACGGGGTGGTTGAGCCCGCGGTGGCCGTGGTGCATTTTATAGGTAGAGATACCGTTGGCCCGTGCCAGGATCTGATGCCCCAGGCAGATGCCAAACATAGGGCGGTCGGCCCGGATGATCTTCCTGACGGTTTCTACGGCGTATTCCATCGCGCCGGGGTCGCCCGGGCCGTTGGAGATAAAGTAGCCGTCGGGGTTCCACTTTTCCATGTCCTCAAAGCTGGTCCTGGCAGGAAATACCTGGCAGTAGCAGTCCCGTTCGGTCAGGTTTTTCAGGATGCTGGTTTTGATACCCAAATCCAGTACGGCTATCTTTTTGGCTGCCTGCTCGCTGCCTACAAAATAAGTCTGCGGAGTAGAGACCTCAGAAGAGAGTTCCAGCCCTTCCATAGAAGGCAGTTCTTCGAGCTTTTGCCTGAGCTTGTCAACATCCAGTATCTCTGAGGAGATGATGGCGTTCATGGCGCCTTTGGCGCGGATGTGGCGCACCAGCTTGCGGGTGTCGATATCGGTGATGCCTACAATGCCTGCTTCTTCCAGGTACTGCTGAAGGTCGTGCTCGGCTTTGTTGCGGCTAAAGTGATTAGAGAAGTCGTTGACGACAATGGCCCTGATCTGGGGCGCCGCCGACTCCTGTTCCTGGCTCAATACGCCGTAGTTGCCAATATGAGAAGTTGTGTTGACAATGATCTGCCCATAATAGGACGGGTCGGTATAGATTTCCTGGTAGCCCGACATACCGGTGTTGAAGCAAATCTCCCCGCCGCGGGTACCGGTTTTCCCGATGGCGTTTCCTTCATAGACCGATCCATCGGCCAGCAGCAGCAGGGCAGGGTCACGACTGACTTTTTTCATAGGCATCTGTTTGGGGCGCAATTTTGTAAATTAATTCATAAAAAAAAAGGGATGGTGCGTTTTGCAACAGCCACCATCCCTTTTAATATAAAAGAATCTTGTTTCTATTGGTCTTCTTTCTTGGTCGGATCTTCCTGGTCGGAATCGTCTTGGTTGGATTCATCTTGAGCGGAATCTTTCTGATCGGATTCATCCTGCGTAGTATCGTCTACGCGTTTTTCAGTCTCTGTGTCAGCAGAAGAGGCTTCCACTTCCTGTTCGGGTGCAGCAGCCGCCTGCGGTTCCTCTGTTTGGGGTTCTTCCTGCGGGGACTCTACCTCCGCTTCTTCTGCTTGCTGTGTTTGCCGGACAGGTGCTGAAGTTTGAGCAGCGGTTTGCGTATCTGTTTCGCTGTCG
>JBBSNI010000665.1:0-1812 GCA_038232695.1 Cytophagales bacterium | reverse complement strand
GCGCAGCGTAACACGTGTTCCCCTGTCCTGGGTTTCAGTGAAATGCGGCGGCTGGAAGCCTATTAATAAACCACACGAGCGTGGACGCTCGCGCGAACACAGGACTTTTTAACCACAAAGACACAAAGCATACACTAAGTACACAAAGGTTGGGTTTGCTATCCTTGTGTCCTTTGTGTTAAACTTAGTGTTCTTTGCGGCCGCCGCTGCGGTGGTTGAAAGAGTTTAACTATCTTTTACGCAACCTGTCCTGTTCTTACCCGCACATACCGCCTGATGCCGTAAACCAACAAGGCTGCCGCCAGTACACCTGCCAGCATATACCAGATAAAAGTATAGGAAGAATAGATAGGCGCCGGGTCGCCGATAAAAATAAAGTTGGCCCAGTAATAAGGCGATTTGAGGATAGGATGAATATCGCTGTTGAGATAATCAAGCTTGGCAAGCCGCAGGGCTTTGTCTTTGGCGTAGCCTGATTTGAGGTAGCGGTGCATACGGGTGGTGATCTCCGCGGCCGAGCGGTCGTCTGCTTTCCACAGGGTCGTTACGATGTTGGGGCAGCCGGCGTAGGCAAAAGCACGCGCCAGGCTGATCACGCCTTCGCCCTGTACAACCTGCCCGCTGCCTGCCTCACAGGCGCTCAGCACCACCAGCTTGACATGATCCAGCTTGAGATTGTACAACTCCTGCGTATACAGGCGGTAACCGGCATCTGACTCGCCCTGGTCGGGGTAGAAGGCAATGTAGGATTGCAGCGGGTTCTCGCTGTTGACGCTGGCGTGGGTAGCCAGATGCAGGATGCCATAAGAGCCCGCCATTTTCAGAAAAAGCCTTTTGGTCGCCCTATTTTCCAGGTAGATGCTGCCGCCAATTTGTTCTACTTCCTGGCGGGAGGCTGCCAGCAGGTTAAAACCCTTGCTGCGGATATTGCCGCGGTCTTTGCCGGCAAAAGGCGCCATGGCCAGCACGGTGTTTTCCAGTTCGCCCTTGCGGTGCCGGATGGCATCCAGTAGCAGCGTAGCCGAATAGGCATAGTTACAGGTATAATCCTGGATCAGGTAGCGCCTGGGTGTGGCTTCTGCCGACAAAATCTCAAAAGGAATATAGCTCAGCCTTCCGTCCGGGATGATAATAAGCCGGTTGGCTGACCGGATGTCTGCTTCGTAAGGCTCGATCAGAAAGCGATAGAGTTGTGCGGTACTTTGCTGCCCCTCGTCGCGCCGCCCGGCCTGGTAATCGTAAAGCTGGTTTTGTACCTGCTTCAAAGACTCGTCAAAGGCTGGCGTAAGCCGTACACGTTTCAAATCTGTTTTTTGATCTGTGATCAAAAAAATATAGATAAAATCCTGGCAGGTGACATACTCCAGCGCTACCGCCCCGTCTCCTACCGCCTGCCGCTGGATGGCGGTCAGGTCCAAGGAATCTTCCTGGTATTTGAGTTGGTAGTACTTCTCATCTTTTTGCAGGGTTTTGATCGTCCGTGCCAGCGCAATCTCCAGATCAGTCAGCGACTCCTGATAGGTCAGGTTTTGGGCAGCATCATTGCTTTGCGCCAGCCTGATGCGCAGCGAGGTGATCTTTTGTTTCAGCCGCTTTTCATCTTTCACCAGACTATCGTTGACCACACCCCCCGTTTTGATCTCCACATCTTTGAGCGTTTCCGACAGCACCGACGCCTTGCTGGCTTCTGCCATGGCCAGCCCCATTTTCCCATAGTGCGGATCGCCTGGCAGTTCGTACAGCGCATACACCGGCGCCAGGGCTTCTTCAAACACCGGGTAGATATGTTCCACAAAAAACAGCTTGGCATCG
>JBBSNI010000664.1:0-1826 GCA_038232695.1 Cytophagales bacterium | reverse complement strand
GGGGTAGAAAAAAAGCTAATAGAAAAGCCAAACGGTCGTAATCGAGTTCTTGTTCGTCAAAAAAACGCTCTATTCGGCGTACATTGCTGCTATGTTTAGCTGCTGGATTGAGGCTGTAAGCAATCTTATGAAACTGTACGCTACAGCTTTCTATCATCCCCTGGATAATCCCGCTCAGACAGTCTTGTCTGGATTTATGTACTACCAGGTTCACGAGTCCAAGAATTTTTCTTATTTTTGAGATAATCATTCTTAAAAGGCCTCCGTGGCGCGGTTTGCTTTTGTGTGGTACCCCAAAAGTAAGCCTTTTTTGTTACAAGTAAACCTAAACACCTCTATCTCAAACCTTTAACAAAATTGTCAGGTAGAGTAGTGTTGAGCATTGATTGTTGAATATTTAAACACTCAATATTCAACAATCAACACTCAATGCTCAAGTGAAAAATAGCCAGGTCATTGTGTAGAGCTAAGCACCTGAACACTTTAACACCCAAATACATGCTACTTTACTCTCTCACCTCATTCATCTTGCTTTTCCACCCATTCCATGTCAGCGTAAGTAGTGTGCGGTATGCGGAAGCGGAGCAAAGCTTGCAGATCACCATCAAAATATTTGCGGATGACCTGGAAGATGCCCTCAATGAGCCACCTTACCGGGCAGACGGGCAGCCCTATGTGGATGTGCTGAACCCCAAAGATACGGATGCGCTAAACCGTGTGGTAGAAGCCTATGTCCGCAAGCATTTTGAGATTACCGTTAACGGAAAAACAGCAAAGCCGGTCTACTTAGGTTATGAGTTGGAAGGATTGGCGATGTGGTGTTACCTGGAAGTGAAAGAGGTAATCAAAGTAGAACAGATCAAAGTGCATAATACGATCCTGACAGCCTCTTTTGACGACCAGACCAATATCGTGCATGTAGACTACCAGGATGAGATCAAAAGCCTGAAACTCACCGGCAGCGACGCAGAGGGGGAAGTTACCTTTGAATAAGCTCTTTGTCGTAAACCCTTCTCTACGGATTCTGATACATCAATGATAAACCCTATGGAAACACAGCAAGCCCAGCACCGGATAGACCAGATCACGGCTGCTTTTACAGATACTTTCGGAAACCTGACAGCAGAGGAATTGAATTGGAAGCCAGGTAGCGATTCCTGGAGCATAGCCCAGAATATAGCGCACCTGATCATCGTGAATGAATCGTATTTCCCCATGATCAAAAGGCTGCAAGAGGGAAGTTACCGTCCGCCCTGGGTAGGAACGTTTGATGTCGTGACCCGCTTTTTTGGCAAGCTTTTGTTAAAATCAGTGAAGCCCGACCGCAAGCGAAAGACAAAAACACTTGCCATATGGAATCCTGAATCCAGCAAAATATCCGGCGATATACTGGCGCGTTTTGCGGAGCATCAGCAGGCGCTCAAGCAAACCATCGCAGCCTGCCAGCCTCTGACCCGCAAGGGTGCTGTTATTTCTTCGCCGGCCAACAAAATAATCGTCTACAAACTGGACACTGCCTTTGACATTATGATCACCCACGAGCAGAGGCATTTTGAGCAGGCAAAAGAGGTACTGGCACTGATTGAAAAGAATGCTGCAACCAGCAGTTTATGACGGATTTTTGCTTCTATCAACAGCGCTTTGTTACTTTGTTTCTGTTTGCTTTTTAAGCTGATATCCATACCAGGTACCAGCAATGGCAATTGGAATAAATTTTATTTTCTACGAAAAGGAGTAATCCTCTTTTGTATACAAAGGGCCGGCAAAAAGTCATTTCACCACTGTCCAGACTTCATGCAAGGGGTCTCCCTTGCTGCTTTTGCCTT
>JBBSNI010000663.1:0-1844 GCA_038232695.1 Cytophagales bacterium | reverse complement strand
CAGTATTTCAATGAACAGATGTTGAATTTGTTTTTAGTTAACTTTCAGCTTGATGCAGACTTACAAGAAAATAAAGCAGCCATACAGCAGATTTTAAACTATGGCAGATTGGCTGCTTAAGTATTTACCGGACTATTGTTAAGAAAAGATATTAGCTTTAACATAAAATACAACAGACATGGAATCTATACTTTTTTCCCCAAAAACTAAGGAAGAGATAAAACTACTTCTGCAACTTGCCAAGCAAATGCGCATTAAAGCCAAGGTGTATAGTGAGGAAAACAAAGAAGATGTTGCTTTACTCAAAGCAATGGCGGAGACAGAGGGCGACCCGTATGTATCACATCAGGAAATTATGGAAACTTTGAAGTCACCATCCTGAAATGATCATGATATGGAAGTCAAATACCGTAAGACTTTTCTAAGAAAGAGTATATATAAAGACTTTCCGGAGTGATATTGTCGGGTTTCTTCTCATTTGTACAGGAACATTGGCGGGAAATCCTGGACCAAACCTATGAGCATATCTGGATCACTTCGGTAGCCTTGCTGATCGCTACGGTGGTGGGCATCACGGTAGGTATCTTGCTGACGCGCTACCGCAAGGCATCCAGCCCGGTGTTGGGGTTTGTCAATGTGATCCAGACCATCCCCAGCGTAGCGTTGCTGGGCTTTCTGCTGCCACTCTTCGGCATTGGTGTGGTGCCCGCCGTTATTGCCCTGTTTCTCTATGCTTTGTTGCCGATTGTGCGCAACACCTACACAGGCATCGAAGGCGTAGATGCCGGGGTGACCGAGGCAGCCCGGGGGCTGGGCATGTCCAGTCGGCAGATTCTTCGTAAGGTAGAGCTTCCCCTGGCCACGCCTGTCATTTTTGCAGGCATACGCACCGCGATGGTGATCAATATCGGGGTAGCGACACTTTGCGCCCTGATCGCTGCGGGTGGACTGGGCGAATATATCTTTCGCGGTATCGCGGTAAACAACGTCAATATGATCCTGGCGGGAGCCGTGCCTGCCTCTTTGCTGGCGATCTTCTTTGATGCGGTGCTGAGTCTGTTGCAAAAACATATTCAACGCCTGATCAAACCCTTGCTCTACGTGCTGGTAGCTGTCTTGTCCGTGGCGGCTGGCTATAAGCTGGCGCAAATATTTTTTTTCTCCCCTACTAAACACTTTGTCGCCGGGTTCAACAGCGAGTTTATGGAGCGGGAAGACGGGTATCCGGGCTTTATACGTGCCTATGGGTTTACACTGGACACGCGGGAGATGGAGATCGGGCTGATGTATGAAGCTTTGCGCAACAAAAACGTAGACGTGATCAGCGGCTTTTCTACCGATGGCCGGATCAAAGCATATGACTTGCGTGTATTGAAAGATGATCAAGATTATTTCCCGCCCTACTATGCCGCTCCACTGGTGCGAGAGGCGACGCTGGAAAAATACCCACCGCTAAGAGACATCTTTGACCGGCTATCGGGTAAGATCTCCGAAGACGCCATGCGGCAGATGAACTACGAAGTAGACCAGGAGAAGAAGTCGCCCCGTGATGTAGCGGAAGCTTTTCTGAAAGAAGCCGGGCTGAAAACCGTTGCTAAGAAGACGGGGACGCCAGACTTAGTGGTAGGCTCTAAAAGTTTTACGGAGAATTTTATTCTTGCCGAAATGTTTACCCTGCTTATTGAAAGCTATAGCAACTTAACTGTAGATTTAAAACAAGGCTTCGGCGGCACCAAACTGCTCATGGATGCCATCAAAACGGGCAGCATAGACCTGTACCCCGAATACACCGGCACGGGTTTGTTAGTATTGCTCCAGCCCGAAAAGCAAGTGCTGGACAGCCT
>JBBSNI010000662.1:0-1855 GCA_038232695.1 Cytophagales bacterium | reverse complement strand
TCAGGCATTTTCGTCATTATCGTCTGGAGAATCTCTATGGTTTTCATGGCACCGGGCCACGGCGGCTCTGAAAGTTGTTCGCAAAACTAACTTAACAGAGTGCCTTTGCTTTTCCAAAAACTGTCCGAAGTATTGAGTAATATCGGCACAAGTAAACGTTGCCCGGCTACACGCTTGCGCCAGGTGTGCCGGTTATGAAGGCAAAATTATCCTGATCTGCTTTGTTTGTCTACCTCTCTTCTCCTATTTTTGAATAATTCGCTACGAACTACCAAATTCTAACACCTAACCCTTGACTCATCAGAGAATTGTCGTCAAAATTGGCTCCAACGTCATCACCCGGGCCGATGGCTCCGTAGATGCGGAACTGGTCGGACGCCTGTGCGGACAGATCGCACAACTCAGGCAGCAGGGCATACCGGCGGTGGTAGTATCTTCGGGGGCGGTAGCAGCCGGGCGGGGGGTATTGCCCTTACAAAAGAAAACAGACCCTGTGATACAAAGGCAATTATGGGCAGCCATAGGGCAGAACTACCTAATGCAGACCTATACGGAGGGGTTTGGGCAGCACCATCTTACCTGCGCCCAGGTATTGGTCACCAAAGAAGACTTTCGCAGTCGCCGCCATTACCTTAATATCCGCAACTGCCTGGAGGGTATGTTGCAGCATGGCATCGTACCGGTGATCAACGAAAACGACGTGGTGTCGGTAACCGAACTGATGTTTACCGACAACGACGAACTGGCCGGCCTGGTCGCTGCCATGCTCAACGTAGATAAGCTCGTGATCCTGACCAATGTAGCCGGCCTCTACGACCGCCATCCCAAAGACCCGGAAGCCCGGCTGATCGCCCAGGCAGACAGTCCTTCCCGAGATTATGTGGCAAGTATCTCGTCAGAAAAATCTGATTTTGGCAGAGGCGGTATGCTTACTAAGGTACGGATGGCACAAAAGCTGGCAGCGATGGGCATTGATGTATACATCGCGGGAGGCAGACAGGCGCAGGTACTCACCTCTATCGCTATTGGAGAAGCAGTGGGGACCCATTTTCCGGCTACCTACAAAACCACGGGCGTCAAACGCTGGATTGGTCATGCCGGCAGTTCCGTGCGGGGCAAAGTAAGGGTTAACGAAGGTGCCAGACAAGTGCTGCTCAACCACCAGAAAGCGACCAGCCTGCTGCCCGTAGGGATTGTTAGCATAGAAGGCAGCTTCAAAGCGGGTGACATTGTAGCCCTTTGCGACAGCCAGGGAACTACCTTCGGGCTGGGCAAAGCCCGCTATGGCAGCCAGCAACTTGAAAGTGTAATGGGATTACACGGCCAGAAACCTTTTGTGCATTACGATTATATGTACCTGCTGGAGTAGACAGGTTGTAGCAAAACCTCCGCTTTATTGTTAACTTGTCCTCTTTGAGAAAAGCAGACGTTGATGATGACCAAGAAACGACCCATTGATAAATGCAGCAGGACACAGATTATAAAATACCTACCCATACTCGCATCGGACACGTACATCTGAAAGTTTCTGATATAAAACGTTCGCTTGACTTTTATTGCGGCTTGTTAGGCTTCGAACTGATGACCATGTACGGTACCGACGCTGCGTTTATAAGTGCCGGAGGTTATCATCATCATATTGGTTTGAATGTATGGTACAGCAAAGATGCCCTGCCATCGCCGCAAAACGCCGTGGGTTTGTTTCATACAGCCATCTTGTATCCGACCAGGAAAGATTTGGCCATCATCCTTCAACGGCTATTACAGGCTGGCTATCCTTTGACCGGCACTGCCGATCATGGCGTTTCAGAAGCGATTTACCTCAACGATCCCGACGAAAACGGTGTAGAACTGT
>JBBSNI010000661.1:0-1885 GCA_038232695.1 Cytophagales bacterium | reverse complement strand
GCAGTACCGACGCCTTGCCACTCGCTATGAAAAAACAGCACGCAACTACTTGGCCTTTTGGCAAGTAGCCTGCTGCGTCATATTAACTCTATAACTGAATGTCAACACGCCCTAATGACTTTTAGGGAATGACCAAATAATAGCAGAATATATCTCATAAACTTTGGGCGTTTTTTACTTTATTCATTATTTCAGCCATTTCCAATGCCACTTCAGGATGATCCCCGGCTACATTATGTTGTTCTGCCCTATCGGCAGACAGATCATACAACTGGGCCTGGGGTGCATTGCCAAGCTCAATATCAGTATTTTCACTATAGGCAGAGGCATTGCTGGGTTCAATGTATTTCCAATGGTCTTTGATCAGGGAGAGCGTACCGGAAGCGGCATGTTCTATTACAAAATCCCGTCCTTGTTCCATTTTGCCCAAGAGCACAGGCAGGGCGTTTTGGCTATCCGGGGCAGCGTCTGAGGGAATTTTCTGGTCTGCAAGCGCAGCGAATGAGGCCAGGAAATCTATCTGGCTCAGCAGGGCATCGGAAACGCCGGCTTTGACTTCGCCTGGCCAGCGCACGATCAAAGGCACACGGGTGCCTGCTTCAAAGGCACTGTACTTTCCTCCCCGAAATGGCCCGGAAGGGGTATGTTCGCCTAATTTCTCTACAGCCATATCCTGATAACCATCGTCAACGACCGGCCCATTGTCACTGGTAAAGATCAACAGGGTATTGTCAGTAAGCTGGAGGCTGTCCAGGGTTCTCATGATTTCCCCAACACTCCAGTCTAATTGCAGCATGGCATCGCCCCGGGGACCCATACCGCTTTTACCGGCAAAGCGGGGGTGTGGCACCCGCGGTACATGGATATCATGCGTGGAGAAATAAAGGAAAAAAGGATGGTTTTGATTTCTTTCAATAAACCGGACAGCTTTAGCGGTAATCGTATCGGCGAGGTTTTCATCTACCCATCGGGCCGCTTTTCCGCCACTCATATAACCGATGCGGCTAATGCCGTTGACGATGGTCATATCGTGCCCGTGACTTGGATGCATTTTCAGCAATTCCGGGTTTTTCTTTCCGGTGGGTTCGTCACCGATAGGTTCATCAAAACTTACCTGGATGGGATCGTCAGGGTCGAGGCCTACCACATGGCGATTTTCTACATACACCGTAGGCACACGATCGCCGGTAGCCGGAATGAGAAAGGAATACTCAAAGCCGATGTCGAGCGGAGAAGGCTTGATTTCCCTGTTCCAGTCGGGCCCACCTTCCGGTCCTAAGCCTAAGTGCCACTTACCCACTACGCCTGTGCTATATCCGGCTTCTTTCATCATATCGGGCAGGGTAGTACGATCAGGGTCAATGATCATCGCCGCATCGCCGCGAGCAATGCCAGTGCCTTGCCTGCGCCAGGGATATTGCCCGGTGAGCAAAGCATAACGGGAAGGCGTACAGGTAGCCGAAGAAGCATGGGCATGGGTAAACCGGAGTCCTTCAGCAGCTAATTGATCAATATGGGGCGTAGTAATTTCCGTAGCCCCATAACTGCTCACGTCTCCATAGCCTACATCATCGGTATAGATAAGCACGATATTGGGTAGCGCGGTGTTTTCTTCTGTTGGGGTAGTGTCAGCTTTCGGGATGCAGAAAGATAATGCCAGGCCCAAGAGTACAAAAATGAGTAGTGTTGTTGGTCGTTTCATGCACAAACTAATTTGCTAAATTCGGATTAATATTGATTTCACCTTGCGGTATAGGCCACTGGTAATCCGCATCTTCCCTGAAATTCTTTTTAGTCACAAACCAACGGCTGTAGGGATCAACTTCCTCACCATCCTGCCGTAAGTTATCTGCATTCGGGAAAGATGCCCCATAGAAGTTTCCTT
>JBBSNI010000660.1:0-1912 GCA_038232695.1 Cytophagales bacterium | reverse complement strand
TAGAAGCCATACGGAAAGATGAGCGGGCACGGGGCAGCGATCAGTTTTTTACCCAGTCGGCGATTAATTTTCTGGCAAGCTGTATCTATTTCTTTGCGCATCACCAAAGCGGACAATATTCGACGCTTGCCCATGTTCTGGCTTTCCTGAATAAAAGCTATGCTGAGATTTTTGACGTACTCTTTGAGGAGCCTGAACTTAGCAGTGCGCTGAGCCCCTTTTACAGTGCCTACCAAAACCGCGCCTTTGATCAATTAGAAGGACAACTGGGTACTTTGAAAATCAATTTGAGCCGCCTGGCCAGTAAGGAAACCTTCTGGATTTTTTCCGGCAACGACGTGAACCTGCGCTTGTCTGACAAACAAGAACCATCCGTGCTGGTTCTGGCCAATGATCCCAGGACCCAGAGCATCAACAGCACCTGCTACTCGGTGCTGTTGAACCGTATTGTCAAACAAGTCAACCAGAAGGATAACTTACCCATAACGATTATTGCAGACGAGTTCCCTACGGTCTATTTTCATAAAATTGAGACCCTTATCGCTACCGCCCGTTCAAACAACGTTTCCGTCGTGCTGGGGCTACAAGATCTGGCGCAACTCAGGCAGCACTATGGCAGGGAGGTGGCCGATGCCATCTGCTCGGTTCCGGCGCATGTGATCGCAGGACTGGTCAACAACAAAGATACCCTGGACTGGCTGGAAAAGATGATAGGCAAGGCCAGGCAACTGCGAAACGGCGTCAATATAGACCGGTACCGTACGACGGTGAACGTGAACGAGTACATGGACTTTCTCATTCCAGCCTCTAAGATAGCTGGCCTGAAAGGAGGTGAATTTGTCGCAAAGATTGCCCGTGAAGCCGGTGCTTACAACGGAAAGTATACCTCCAGTGTATACAACTGTAGAATCAACCTTGATACGAACCAGATAAAAGAAGAGGAAGCAAATTATGTAGATTTACCAAACTATTATAACTTTGGCAGTGCCCACAGAAAAAAAGAGGTACTGTACGAAAATCTAAAGAAGATTTACCATGAGGTGGATCAAGTTGTTAACCATGCCGCTGCCTGAATGAAAATTTCACTCACCGTATTAGGAGAACGGCTCTGCGAGCTTAGAAAAGATCTCAACATGAGCCAGGGGGAGGTTGCCCATGCACTCCACTGTCAGCAGAACGCCGTCTCCCGCATAGAGACCGGCAAAGGAGGAACTATTGACTTCCTGCTGGATATGATCAACTTTTATAAGGAATATTTTATCATTAACAGCCTGTTTGCAGAAACTTTTCAAATCATGCGCCAGAACGAAGACCAGTCCGCCACCCTGCATAGTGTAGTGATAGAGCGGCTAAAAGTACTGGAAGAGGACGTGGGCATTGAAGTCAAACAGCTCATCAAGCTACTGGAATAATACCCTTTGTGAAGCAAGTTCATGGGGCGATAGGTATATATTAATTATTTGATGAATAATTTTTTACAATATATACGTTATATGTATATATTTTTTATATTGATGCGGTGTAACCCTAATCTCTATAATCTATGGAATATGCGACAACACAGCTACCCTACCGACTCTTTGAAAAGATCGGCATGAGTAAAAAGGAGGTTCTACACCTGCCTTCAAGCGATCTGAAAGCCCTGCTACAGGGACACACCACCAACCTGATGCCTTTGAAGTTTAACGTAGAAGGTATGGAGGTAAAAGAAAAGGCAAAAATCAGTCTGTACAGGCAGGCCGATGATGCGGTAGGGATCAAGATACATCCTGAGCGTAAAGAAATAAAAAATGAGTATAATTTCAATGCTTCGGAAGTGGAGAGGCTCAGGCAGGGAGCGGTGTTGACTAAAATCCGCACCAGTCCGGACGGCAAGCAAGAAAAATACCTCTTTGCCTTAGACCGCAGCATC
>JBBSNI010000659.1:0-1941 GCA_038232695.1 Cytophagales bacterium | reverse complement strand
GAAAAGACAAAACTTTACCTTCAAATCCCGGAATATTATTCTCAAAATAATACTTTACTTCTTCCAGGTATTCCTCGTTTCGTACAAAACCCGTTCTTACATACCAGTTGTTGAGCCGTACTTGTATGTTAGACAGCACGTTGATGTTGTTGATGCGGGTATTGACCTCTTTGACTTCCTGGATGATCGCATCTACTTTGCCGGGGTTTTCGTTGCCAATGCCCAGGGCTACTACGTTTTTCTCCTGCTTCAGGATTTCCAGCCTTAGCTCCAGGTTATCACTTTTGAGCGATAGCTTTTTGGCGCGGCGCAAGGATTTAAGACACAATTGGTACAGCCCCCTGTCGAACAGAATCTGGGCATGGTCGAGATGCGCCCTGGTTTGCAGGTCTTTGTTCTTTTGCATATGATAAGACCGCATACAATACAGGATTTTATCGTACAGATAGGCTTTCAGGTTAGACCACTGCTGGGGCTTGATGCTGGGCGAACGATACAAAATAGCGTCTTCGTCGAAGTCGTTCTGCTGGTCTATGGCATCAAAAAGCAACCATATCTTGCCTTCTTTGCCTAAGGGCTTCATATGTAGCTTACAGTATCTTTTTTCGCTCTTGGATAATGATTTGATCAGCTGGAAAAGATCATCGGATTTTGACTTAGACATCGGTCTTATTTTTAGGTATATATTGCGCTGAACCTGATTTTTTTGCCATTAAGCTAATAAAAATTGCTTTAGAAACCGTAAAAATGTTTCTTTTTAGTTTTTTTAACCCGGGGCAATGCACTAATTTTCCAGCTAAATAGTTAAAGTCAAAAAAATAGTAGCGTTATGGACGGACGAGTTTATATATTTGATACCACCCTGAGAGATGGCGAGCAGGTGCCCGGCTGCCAGTTGAATACCCAGGAAAAAATTACTATCGCCCACGCTTTGGAAGAATTAGGCGTAGACATTATCGAGGCAGGTTTTCCTATCTCCAGTCCTCAGGATTTTAAGTCTGTACAATCAGTTGCCAAAGCCATCAAAAATGCTAGCATCTGCGCCCTTGCCCGCGGACTGGACCGTGACATTGAGGTAGCTTCCCAATCTATCGCCGATGCGCAAAAGCCCCGCATACATACGTTTATTTCTGTTTCTGACATTCACATAGAATACCAGATGCGCAAGTCGCGGGAGCAGGTGCTGGAGATGGTAGACCATGCTGTTTCCAAAGCCAAAAGCTATGTAGAGGATGTGGAGTTCTCCCCGATGGATGCCTCCCGCGCTGATTTTGATTACCTGGTCAAGTTTGTACAAACCGCTATAGACGCCGGTGCGACGACCATCAACCTGCCCGATACGGTAGGCTATGCGCTTCCCGAAGAGTGGGGCAGCATGATCAAACGCCTGATTGCCGCCGTCCCTGCCTTCGAAAAGGAGGTGATCCTGAGCGTACACAACCACAACGACTTAGGACTGGCAACTGCCAACGCGCTGGCAGGCGTAGTAAACGGGGCACGGCAGATCGAGTGTACCATCAACGGCATCGGAGAAAGGGCAGGCAACTGCTCACTGGAAGAAGTCGTGATGGCGATCAAAACCCGCTATGCCGGACGCTTTCATACCAACATCAACACACAGCATATTTATCCGGTCAGCCGTTTGGTATCGGAAAATATGCACTTGTCGGTGCAGCCCAACAAAGCCATTGTAGGCGCGAATGCTTTTGCCCATTCGTCGGGCATTCACCAGGACGGCATTATCAAGCACCGGGAAAACTTTGAGATCATAGATCCGGCGGATGTAGGGGTAGACCAGTCGGCGATCGTGCTTACCGCTCGCAGCGGCCGCGCCGCCCTAAACCATCACCTGAAACGTATAGGCGTAGACTTGTCCAAAGAAGAATTGGACGATACCTACGAGCGTTTCCTCGATATGGCCGACAACTGCAAAGTCATCCG
>JBBSNI010000658.1:0-1958 GCA_038232695.1 Cytophagales bacterium | reverse complement strand
CTTTGAGTAGTTTGACACTTACGCAGAAGTTGAAAGACAAATAAAACAAGGCACAGTAAAGCTTTCTATCGCTGGTATTTTTCAACACGATCCTGATACTACCGCCCCACCGCCGGTCGTCAGCTTGATCAAAGTCCAAAAGCAGTTCTCCTTGTGTGATCGGAACAACCTCTTCCTGCTGCTGCGTTTTCTTAAATACGCTCACTTCCACAGGATCTCTGCTGAACAGATAAGTATTAGGATTGTGCAGATTTTTAACAAATTCAAATTGCGACAGATGCGTCAGATAGTTTTGTATGATATGCAGATCAGTGTCACCCGTATATTTCCGGGGCTGTACCACCGGCACAGCAGGCGTACCGGGGCGGGAAAGGTAAAGATGTCCGTCCACATATTGTACACAATAATCCGCCTCATAGGCTGCCTGCATGATATGGAGATTAGGATTTCCTTCGGAGAGAAGCTGAAGTAGTTTATCTTTCAAAGCATCTTCCTGAATATGAAGAAAAACTCCGATGGGGTGGGAAAAATAATCAGTCGGATAGCCTTTGTAAGCAGTGTGTTCATCCGGTGGATCTTCTTCAAAAGTGATCTGGGTATAGGTAGGATATACTTCGTGGAGTTGCGCTGTATACGCCTGTTGGTCATCCAGGGTGAGTACCTTGATGTTAGGCGATTGGGAGGAGATGCCGTGCATCGCGCCCAGGTCCATGATCCAACCTGATGCAGCATTATAGTTGATATTGCCATACAAAGGTTTGTTCTCCTTTTTTTTGCCAAGAAATCCCTGAAACAAACTACTTTCTACATCGCCTACTGCATAAATTCTGGGGGTCTGATCAAACTGGTTTTTAAGATACTGCTGCACCCGGCTTTGCAGGTCGTAATAGGTAACGGCACCTTCACAGCGGGACAATACCTCCAGCAGGTTTTTGGTAAAGACGCCTTCTCCTTTTACCTCAAACGCCGATTGGTCGTTTTGGCAGGCAGCCATCTGTATATGCTTTCCCTCCGGTAATAGTGCTAGTATAGTCTGCTTTTGGGCATCTTCATACGTAATGGCATCGGAGAATATAAAGTCTTGCCAGTCACGCACCGGGAAGGCTTGTGACAGGCGGGCGCGGTTGACGAATCTTCTTTCTCTCACTGCGGCTGCCTGTTCGGAAATATAACCATTCCTGGTATTACCGCCCGAATGGCAGCAGTCAAACACCGTGAGTACGTGGGCTCCGTTTTGCGCTACTTCATAGATCAAGTAACGCAGTTCCTTATCGGCCAGCAATTGAAGCCTGACCTTGCCTGCTTTCTGGGTATAGCTGTCAAAGCAAACCAGCGCCTCATGTTTCCGGTCTTCCTCTATCGGCCAGAAGACAGGATCGGCCTCCTCCTGCGTACCGTGCCCGGAGTAATAGAAAAAAGCAACGTCTCCACCGACAGCCTGCCCAAGATGTTTTCTGAACTGTGCTACAACAGTTTCTTTGGTAGCCTCCTGGTTCACTAATTTTTGGATCTTCACTTCAAAATGATCATTTTCATTCTGTAAGTAGGTGTTTATTTTTTCCAGATCGTTTACACATCCCTGTAGCGGAGGTACCGGAGAAGTATACTCGTTGATAGCGACCAGAAGAGCATATAACTTAGGTTTTTGATGTTGATGAGGCATATTTGTAAGGAATGTTTAGTGTATCTTCATCAAGCTTTATCTGCCTTTTTTCGTTTCCGCAAAAATAGTCCAATAAAATTTATTGCCCCTGCTGCCCAGAATATAAATATATAATCGTCATCAATGAACCAGGGCGTGATTAAGATCCAAACCGATATCAACAATGTACCAACAATAATTAACTTTACCATGTTGCTGGCACGAGCAGCACGCAAAACAATGATGAGTCCTATTACATGTATAATGTCCACAGTGATCAGGGCAAAACCATAAAAATCCATTAGCATTCGCATAT
>JBBSNI010000657.1:0-1962 GCA_038232695.1 Cytophagales bacterium | reverse complement strand
GTAGAGGGCAACTACCGCATCAACGTGCCGGGCAGTGAGAGTGTGCTGGTGTTTTCTTCTATTGGTTACACCACCGAAGAAGTGACGGTAGGCAACCAAAGTACCATCAACCTGGCCATTGCGCCCGACATTCAGGCACTGAGCGAGATTATTGTCACAGGTTATTCCACAGAAAACCGGCAACAGGTGACCGGAGCCGTAGCTACTGTGAAGCCGGAAGAATTGGTAGCCATCCCTTCCGGTAACGTAGAGCAGCAACTGCAAGGCCGCGTAGGTGGCGTGACTGTCATCACCAACGGACAACCTGGTACTTCCAGCATTGTGCGTGTGCGTGGTTTTGGAAGCTTCGGAGATAACGAACCGCTCTACATTGTAGACGGATTGCCCGTAGGCTCTACGGACTTCCTGCAGCCCGATGATATTGAATCTACTACCGTATTAAAGGATGCTGCTTCCGCTTCTATCTACGGAGCGCGTGCTGCCAACGGGGTTATTGTATATACCACGAAGAAAGGTAAAAAAGATGGCACCATGCGGGTAAGCTACGACGGCGTGTTTGGTGTGACCATGCCAGGCACGGTCAATAACATTTTGAGCCCGCTGGAACAGGCTAACGCCATCTGGCTGGCCAAACGCAACACGGCAGCCCAACTTGGCATCGCGCCGGGTACTGAGGATTACCTGAACCTGTTTAAAACCGATCAGTTCGGCAGCGATCCCGCCGGTCCGGTACTACCCGACTATCTTATGGTAGGTAACCGGTTTGGGGTAGTAGGAGAAATTGACCGGGAAGCTGAACGGGCGCTCTACAACGATGATCCCAGCAAAGGAGACATCTACCTGGTCATGCGTGCCGACAAAGAGGGAACCGACTGGTATGATGCGATCACCAGACCGGCCCTGCTGAACCGTCATACCCTGGGCTTTGCCGGCGGTACTGAAAAAAGCGCCTACTATGTGAGTCTGGGTATGCAAGACCAGAGTGGTATTATTCTGCACCAACGGTTTCAGCGCTATACCTTCCGTGTGAACTCCGAGCACAATATTACCAACAGACTGCGCATCGGCGAGAACGTGCAGGCCACCTACCTCTCACGACAAGGGTTGATTGGAGGTTCGGGAGGACGCGGCGCTGCCGACGATGAAAACGACTTTCTATCTGCCTTCCGGATGCCATCCATCATTCCGGTCTACAACGAGTTTGGTGGTTATGCGGGTACACAGGCCAAAGGCTTCAATAACCCAAGAAACCCGGTAGCAGCACGCGAACGCGGCAAAGACAGTGGAGGTTTTGGCTTTGCTATGTTTGGGAACCTTTATGCCGAACTTGACCTTCTGGAAGGACTAACACTGCGCAGCAGCTTTGGCGGCAACCTGGGGTTGAATTACTACAACTTTTACAACCGGCCTTCCTACGAAAACTCTGAAAATAACAGCACCTTTTCTTATGGCGAAGGAGCCGGCAATGGCCGTAACTGGACATTTACTAACACGGCTCAATATAAGCAGCAGTTTGGCGTCCATGACCTCAGTTTGTTAGCCGGGGTAGAAGCTCTTAACACAGGTGTCGGACGAAGTATAGGAGGTTCGGGTCAGGAGCCATTTTCCCGGGATTTGGATTATATCACACTGACAAATACCGTCAATAGGGTAGTAAACAGTGATTACTACCGAGGCGTCAACTTCTTTTCTGTTTTCGGACAAGCCCGCTACACCTTTGACAATAAGTATATCATCAACGGGGTGCTGCGGCGTGATGGTTCTTCCCGCTTCGGGGCCAACAACCGCTATGGTATCTTCCCGGCAGTGTCTGCCGCCTGGCGTATTTCAGAAGAAAATTTTATGGCTGGTGCCACATTTATCGACGACCTGAAGATTCGCGGAGGATGGGGGCAGATGGGTAACTCCAATAATGTAGACCCCTACAACCAGTACAGCCTGTTTGCTTCTAATCTCAGTCAG
>JBBSNI010000656.1:0-1978 GCA_038232695.1 Cytophagales bacterium | reverse complement strand
GCTAGAGCGCATTATTCAAAACTGCTTTCAAGCTTGTAGTCAAAAGCTATCCTTTGCCAAAAGTTGGATAGAAAAATTCTGGAACCAGATATTCCAGAATAATCCTATTCAGTATTCTGACAAGTTATGACGCATTCTATATAACATTATTACTTTATATTTCCCTTGAACCAACCATAGCAAAAGCCTACATGAAAGATTACTCTAATGACTACATAAAAGAGAAAGCAAAAGCTAATTACGAACTAATTAAAGTATTGACGGTTATATTTGTCGCTATTGGAGCAGGAACTGTTGGAACTATAGCAAACGTTAATTACATAAGTGGCATTCCTGATATCACCATCCCTAGATTTGTGCTGATGGTCATTGGAATGCTTTTTACGGCTATACTATGGATAATAATCTTTCAAATTTTTGAAGATACAGATACATTGCTGAAGTTTTTGAATAGAGAAAATATTAAAGAAAAGGAGGAAAAATGATGGCACTTGGAATTATGACAGGAATCATAGGATTGATTATGCTTATTTTTCTTATACGAATGTTATTGGCTGTAATAAGAGAGCACAAAGAAATAAAGCATGTTGTTGCTATGCGAAAAGAAGAAGATTCTGATGTGAGAGAAAAGCGCAAAATACCAGCTTTTGTGGATAAAGACCTAATTTAAAAGTTATACTTTTTCAAAACCTCAGCCTGGTGGGAGCGTCCGCTCCGACCCCAAAACCTACCAGAACGTCCGCTTTCTGTCTGGCATGTGAATTACTTATCCCTACAAAGATAACAAGCAGCAAAGGCATGACCGGGCGGACGCCCTATGCTGTTTTAGGTCGTAGGAAATCCTACGACCAGGGGGTTAGTTCCCTCTAACTTCCTGCTTCTTGATCTTTTTTGAGATGCTCATCCAGAAAGTCCAGGATGGCTTTGTAGCCTTTGATCTGGTTTTCCTTTTTCAGAAAACCATGCCCTTCGTCGTCAAAAACCACATATTCTACCGGCACGCCGTTGGCTTTGACGGCTTCTACAATTTCGTCGGACTCTACCTTCAGCACGCGGGGGTCGTTGGCGCCTTGTAACACAATAAGCGGTTGGGTGATCTGGTCGGCAAAAAACAGGGGGGATTTTTCGTACAGGGCGGCCGAATCGGTTTGGGGGTTGCCCATTTCGGCAAACAGGGATTCACGGGCGGCGCCCCACCAGGGCGGAATGCTTTTGAGCGTACGCAGCCAGTTGGCTACGCCAAACAGATCCACGCCTACGGTAAACACGTCCGGTTTGAATGCCAGCGCCGCCAGCGTCATATAGCCTCCGTAGCTGCCTCCCAGGATGCCGATCTTCTGCGGGTCGATATAATCCTGCTGCGCTAAGTATTGCTTGGCTTCTACGCAATCTTCCAGATCGTCTTTGCCGTGCTTTTGGTCGTCGGCGGCATAAAAAGTCTTGCCGTAGCCCGAGCTGCCGCGGTTGTTGACCGCCAGGATGGCATAGCCGTGGTTGACCAGGTACTGGATCAGCGGGTTGTAGTTGAGCCGCGACTGCCCGCCCGGTCCGCCGTGTACATACAGCAAAGCCGGTACCTTTTCGCCCTGTGCCAATCCTTTGGGCTTATAGAGCAAGGCCGGGATTTCCATCCCGTCAAAAGAAGGATAGCGGATCACTTCGCCCTGCACCAGGTCTTCTTCCCGTATGTCGGGGCTCATGGTGGTGGTCAGCCGCCGGGCAAGGCCGGAGCCGAAATCGTACAAGTACAGGTTGTTGGGCGAGGTAGAACTGTTGACATAGAAAGCCATCTGGTCTTCACTGTCGGAGATATTGACGGAGGTGATCTCTCCTTCGGGAAATTTAGGCATCTCTACTTCCATGCCCGTGGCGGTATTGAAGACTTTGATCCGGGTGCTGGCGTCTTTGTTGATGGCTGTCACGCGGTATTTTCCATTTTCAGAAAGGTAGGCGTACATCATATCCCACTTGGCTTCCT
>JBBSNI010000655.1:0-1999 GCA_038232695.1 Cytophagales bacterium | reverse complement strand
TTTTAAATATTCAACAATCAATGCTCAAGTGGAAATAGGAAAGCAAAAAATAGGTGTTAAGTTTATCTAACACTTATCTCTTTACAGGTATCCTTCTTCCGTAGCCAGAATCCGTACCACCAGTCCATCCATGGCTTCCTGGACAGGCATCTGACAGGCCAGACGGCTGGTGTCGGATATTTCGGGCAGCGTGTCGAGCATCTCCAGTTCGGGGTCAGTAGCATGTTTGTATTTTTCGTCGCCTTCAAGCACTTCTACGTGGCAGGTAGCGCATAATGCCATACCGCCGCAGGTCGCTTGTACGGGATACTCGGCTGCTTTCAACACCTCCATCAGCGACAGTTGAATATCGGTAGGAATCTCGATAGGGCGACGGCTGCCGTTTTCTTCTACAAAAATAGTGATCATCATTTAAAAAGTGGGGACTCCGTTGACAGTCGTATATTTGAAGCTGGGTTTTTGTCCTTCGTTGACAATTCTATAAGCACTGTGTGCCATCAGGGCAGCCTCATGAAATCCGCATAGAATCAGTTTGAGCTTACCCGGATACGTATTGATGTCGCCGATTGCATAAATGCCTGGCACGTTGGTCGCAAAGTCTTCTGTACGGACAGTAATAGCGTTTTTATCTAAGTTCAGATTCCAGTTGGCAATAGGGCCTAGCTTGGGGCTCAGTCCAAACAGTGGGATAAAATAATCAGTAGGCACCGTTTCCGTAGCTTTCTCTTTGCCGGTGATTAGGCAGGCGTTCAGTCGTCCGTTGCCTGCAATGGCCGAGACGTTGGCGTTGAGTTTGAGGTTGATCTTACGCTGTTCTGCCAGTGCCATCACTTTGGCGGCAGAGTCGGGCGCCCCGCGGAAGGCGCTGCCCCGGTGTACCAAGGTAAGTTCTTCGGCTAGTTCTGCCAGGTGCAGCGTCCAGTCTAAGGCAGAGTCGCCGCCGCCAGCCAGCACCAGCTTTTTGCCCCGGTACTGCTCCGGGTTTTTGATGATATAATGAATACCCTTGCCTTCGTAGGTCTCCAGGTTCTCAATAGCCGGTTTGCGCGGCTCAAAGCAACCCAGCCCTCCGGCAATGACGACTGCCTTGCAGAAAATTTCCGTGTGTTCGCTGGTTTGCAGACGAAAGGAGCCGTCTTCCAGCCTCGTCAGTGCTTCTACGCGCTCTCCCAGGGTAAACGACGGGTGAAAAGGTTTGATCTGCTCGGCCAGGTTATCCACTAAGTCTTGCGCCAGCACTTCGGGGTAGCCCGGAATGTCGTAAATAGGTTTCTTAGGATAAATCTCGGAGAGTTGCCCGCCGATCTGCGGCAGTGTATCGATCAGGTGGCAGCGCATCTTGAGCAGCCCTGCCTCGAATACGGCAAACAGCCCAACCGGACCTGCGCCAATGATGCAAATATCAGTATGGATGGTTTTTTCTTCTGTGATGTGTAACATGCTCAAAGTATTTCTTCAGAATAATTACGCAAAAATAGCAAAATTGTTTGCTATAGCAATAATTATCATGACAACAAAAAAACAAGGAAGAATGATCCACATATCAATGGGAAAACGCTACACCTCCAGGTTCTTGTAGATAGCCGACAGTACGTAGGTGAAATGCTCAAAATCGTCTTTCTTCAGATTTTTCCAGGCAGCTTTACGAATTTGGCTTACTTTGGGAATCATTTCCTGTACTTTTTGCTTTCCGGCTTCGGTGAGTAGCACCTGGCACTTGCGGCGGTCGTGGCGGTCGGTGAGCCGCTCGGTCAGTCCTTTGGCGCAGAGCAGGTCTACGATGCGCGTCAGCGTAGGCGTTCCTTTAAAGGTAATTTCTGCCAGTTCGCTCTGGCTCCTGTCTGAGTCGGGGTAGAGGTGTTTGAGTACCATCCACTGGTCTACGGTGACACCAAAATCAAATTCAGCAAATTTCTTCTGCGCATATTGCTTGATGCGGCGGGTCGTTTTTTCCAGCAGAAAAGAATACTCGCTATAGATGTCTTCCTGGGGCATATTA
>JBBSNI010000654.1:0-2026 GCA_038232695.1 Cytophagales bacterium | reverse complement strand
TATGCCAGCTTATCGCAGACAAATGAGGCACTGGAAGGCATACTCACAGGTCTGCAGACAGGCGTAACGCACGATTTTCTGGCCCAGGATATTCGACATGCCCTCTATCATTTAGGAGAGATCACCGGGGAAGTTACCAACGATGATTTGCTGGACAATATTTTTAGTAAGTTTTGTATTGGGAAGTAATTACGTTTCGGACTGAACTTGAAATAGACACTGCAAAATTTGTAGAGAACAACAGAGAAAAACGAAAGTATGCCAACACTCAATTGGATAGGAAAAGAAAAGGTGGTGAATCATCACAGGGATGTTCCTTTTCGGGTATTAGAATACCAGTATGGTTTCACAACAGATCCTGCAACAAGCTCAGGAGGTGAAACAAAAGAGCCAACAAAAACAGGATCGCCTTCCGGTGGCAACATGATCATTCATGGCGATAACCTGGAAGCTTTGAAAGCCCTACTGCCTGAATATGAAGGTAGGATTAAATGTAGGCTGTTCAATCTATACATATAATCACGTGACGCTTTTTAGCTCTTTATCCATGCGCCGCAAGATACTATAGCGGTTATGGCAAGTGTAATGCTGGTGCCATTTTTCAATGTCTTTTTGGTGGACGGTGTTCAGTGCCTTTTGTATGAAGTCAGTAGTGAGCTGCTGGCCGTAAAGAGCGACACTTAGTACGTCAGCACTAATGACGGGCATGCCCCCCTTGTTCTTATAGCGTCCAAAGGTGCTCTCAATAATGTCCGAGCAGCAGAGCAGGCGTCCATGACACTCCATCAACCCGAGATGGGAGGTAAAGTATTGACCAACGGCATTGAGGAAGATTTTTGCCTCGGCAGTTAACGTAGTGGTCTTAGAGTACTCCGCCATGCGCCTTTCCCACTTACGCTGGCTGATCGAACTCAAGCCTGCTGACTTGAGTAGGTCTGCCGTCAGTAGGATCAAGTATCTTATTTGGGCTAAACATTGCACTAGTGGTCGCGCTTGCTTTAAAAAGCTCAGTGGGATGCGATGATCGGGGGGCAGTTTTTCCCAGTACGCATTAATGCGATCAGCCCAGTCCACAATCGTAAAGATGCGCAGGAAACGGTCCTTATCCCGCAGGGTAGGCGGCAGCAGATAGCCCAGCGCAGTCAACAGGAATTTGCGCCTGAACTGACCAATCTGAGCGGCCAGGGTAGAAAGTTGTTCATTATTGGAAAACAGCTTTTTGACCAGATTCATCATCCTGTGGCTACAGTCGCCCACCATAGCAATACCCAGCGTACGCAGGGCGGCTAGCAAGTTAGTGCCTTGGTCGCTGATCACATATTGAAGATCAATTCCTGCGTGATGAGCAAGTCGTCTTTTGATGAACTTAGCTACAGTAGCCCCCGTCCAGCTCTGCTGAACTTCCACCCCCAGCACTTCAACCTCGTCCATGCTAAGGGGGGCGGCATGAGATGTATTGTTGCTGAGTTTGACGCCCAGAAAAAGCAGCATCTTCTCTCTTCCGATCTGGATACTCTCGTCAATAATGCCTACGTACTGTCCCGTCTTGGCCTTAGCGTAATCTAACTGGTAGAGTCCGCACCGCAGCACCCAGTTGCGGATGGTAACCTGGCTGGGCTGACCGTACTGCCAGCCCATCATCTGCGATAGAAAGGCAATGGTTTTAGCCGCGCAACGCAGCGAACCGCTGGCATGCACGACGATGAAGACTGCCATAGCGATCATCTGGGCGGGATACACATGATGAGCAATGGACTGCGGCGCGGTGATCGCCCGAAGACGGGCGTTCTCGGCTTTCAGCCGGGCTACTTGTTGCCGGGAGCGTTTCAGGTGGGCGGTCAGACTACGCTTACATTTAGTCTTCTTCAGGCAACTGTATTTCCACTGGGATAGCTTAACTTTGAGGCGTGCTCGCATTCGGCGGTTTGGATGTTTCGCAACTCAAAACTACTGGATTGCGAGCACATTTCTCTTTTAGATCCCCAAAAACGTCACCTGAAAAGGGCTATAGATTGAACAGCCTAGG
>JBBSNI010000653.1:0-2044 GCA_038232695.1 Cytophagales bacterium | reverse complement strand
GCCTATGTCACTATTTTCCCTGTCCCCCGCGATCAGTTGAACTCTAACGTCAACCTGAAGCAAAACCCCGGATACGGTGGGGGTGAGTGATATTTGTTAATTCCGTCAAGATCAGAAAGCAAGTAACATGTACTTGCTTTCTTTTTTTAACGCTTTTAGCCTCAGTGCAATCCTTACAAAAATTTGCCTGATGGTTGGTCAAACTGTTATAGTATGCAATAACTTCCTGGAGATTGCAATGAAGCGGCTGGAAGCCTATGCGGCCCAGCCTGCAAATAATTCACACGAGCCTGGAGGCTCGCGCGAACTTATTTAATTGAGTTCTGCTACAATGATTGTCTAAAAAAGATGCACTCCTCTACCCGCTGGTTCTGTCTTGTCTACATACTGTTGGTATCCGCCTGCCAAAGCGATAAAACTGCTGAACTTTCTACAGATCATCTTTTTACCCTTCTTCCTTCCTCTTATACCGGGATAGACTTTGTGAACCAATTAGCATACGACGAGGAATTTAATGTATACACCTACCGCAACTTCTACAATGGCGGCGGGGTCGGTCTGGGCGATGTGAATAATGATGGGCTGCTCGATATTTATTTTTGCGGCAACATGCAGCCTAATAAGCTTTATCTCAACAAAGGCAACAGAGGGTCTGCCCCAGGCGGGTATGCCCCGTTTCATTTTGAAGATATTACAAAAACGGCAGGTGTAGCCTCCGAAGGTGTCTGGTCTACCGGCGTCAGCATGGTAGATGTGAACGGCGACGGCTGGCTGGATATTTACGTATGCAAATCCGGCGACCTGAAAGGTGAAAACCGCCATAACGAGCTTTTTATTAACAACGGTGTGGCTGCCGGTGGTGAAAAAGTGACCTTCACCGAAAAAGCCGAAGCTTACGGCATTGCCGACAAAGGACTCTCCACCCATGCTGCCTTTTTTGATTACGACAAAGATGGCGACCTGGATTGTTACCTGCTCAACAATTCTTTTCGCTCGGTAGGCGGCTATGACCTGCGCCCCGGACAAAGAGAAGTCCGCGATCCGAAGGGCGGCAATAAACTGTATAGAAACGACGGAGAGCATTTTACAGATGTGAGCGAAGAGGCGGGTATTTATGGCAGTGCCATCGGGTTTGGCTTAGGCGTTACGGTCGGCGATGTCAACAAAGATGGGTGGCAGGATATATTTGTCTCCAACGATTTCTTCGAGAGAGATTACCTCTATATCAACAACCAGGACGGAACCTTTGCTGAATCGTTGGAACAGCAAATCCGCGAAACAAGCCTGGGTTCTATGGGTGCTGACATGGCAGATATTAACAACGATGGCTACCCGGAAATTTTTGTCACGGAAATGCTGCCGGAAGACGATGCCCGGCTGAAAACCAAAACAGCTTTTGAGCACTGGGATAAATACCAAAGGAACGTTGAAAATGGCTATCACCACCAGTTTACCCGCAACGTACTACAGTTGAACAACGGCCCTGTACCTGCCGCCCCGGAAGGAAGAAAGCCTGGCGTAACTTTCAGTGAGATCAGCCGCTTGGCAGGCGTCCACGCCACCGACTGGAGTTGGGGTGCGCTGATGGCTGACCTGGACAATGATGGTTATAAAGATATTTTTGTAGCTAACGGCATCTACAAAGACCTCACCGACCAGGACTATATTCATTTTATGGGCGACCCCAACACGGTACGCGCCATTCTCACCAAAGAAAATGCAGTGATTAAACAGTTGATCGACTCCATCCCTTCGGAGCGCATCGCCAACTATGCCTTTGCCAACCAGGGCAACCTGACCTTTCAGAACAAGGCAGCAGACTGGGGCCTGTCCACACCCAGCCACTCCAACGGATCGGCCTACGGTGACTTGGACAATGATGGTGATCTGGATTTGGTGGTCAATAACGTCAACATGCCGCCCTTTATTTATAGAAATGAGACAGACACGCTGTTACCCAACCACCATTTTCTTAAAATCAAGTTGGTAGGCGAAGGCAAAAACACCCAAGCTCTGGGAACACAGGTCACGCTGAAGCACCGGG
>JBBSNI010000652.1:0-2054 GCA_038232695.1 Cytophagales bacterium | reverse complement strand
TTTTATCCGGGCAATAGAATTCATACAAAAGGTGGGCAATCCCAACATCGCTGCCCACGAGCAAAAGCTGTTGCATCATGCCCAGCAAGCACTTACTACCATTCCGGGGCTTCGTATGATTGGCACCGCCAGAGAAAAGGTTAGCGTAGTATCTTTCCTGATCGATGGTATCTTTCACTTCGACATCGGGCAGATGCTCGATGCACGCGGCATTGCCATCCGGACGGGGCATCACTGCACGCAGCCGCTGATGGATTATTACGGCATTGAAGGAACGGCCAGGGCTTCCTTTTCTGTTTACAACACAACAGAGGAAATAGACAGTCTGGCGGAAGGACTTCAGCGGATTGTAAAAATGATGAAATAAGCGACGATGCCTGCAACGATCAACGATATACAAGATGAAATTATAGAGGAATTTGCCCTGCTGGACGGTGATATGGAAATGACCAACTTTTATATCATGGAGTTGGGTCAGAAGCTCCCGCCTTTAGAGGAATTCTATAAAACCGAAGAGAATATTATCAAAGGTTGCCAGTCGAAAGTATGGCTGGTTACGGAGCCGGAAGAAGACCGTATGACTTTCAGGGCAGACAGCAACTCGGCGATCACCAAAGGGCTGGTTAGCCTGCTGGTCAGAGTTTTTAATGACCAGAAAGCCACGGACATTGCCGACGCTGATCTGTATTTCATAGACAAAATTGGCATGAACCGGTTTATCGGCACCCAGCGGTCCAACGGCTTTGCCGCCATGATCAAGCAGATGAAGCTGCTGGCGCTGGTCTACCGCGACAGCCGCGCGATACACAAAACAACCGAAAATAAAACCATATGAGCGAGATAACCAACAGCCAGGATTTGCGCGAAAAAGTAGTGAGCGCCATCAAGTCCGTCTACGACCCGGAAATACCCATAGACATTTACGAGTTGGGGCTGATCTATGAGATCAGTGTATATCCGGTCAACAACGTCTATGTACTCATGACACTGACCTCGCCGGCCTGCCCTTCGGCAGAAGCTATTCCCAGCGAAGTAGAACAAAATATCAAAGCCATTGAAGGCGTGGGCGACGTGAAAGTAGAACTCACCTTTGATCCGCCATTCGCACAGGACATGATGTCGGAAGCGGCTAAGCTGGAATTAGGGTTTTTATAGTTAGGTGTTAGTGTGCGAATGTGTTAGGGTGTTAAAGTATCTGAGCATTCACCATAACACATTAACACTTTCGCACCTTAACACATATTCTTAAATAAATTTTCAATCAATAATCAAACAAAAAGATGTATCCAGAAGAATTAGTAGTGCCCATGCGGGCTGACTTAACCGACATCGGTTTCGAAGAATTAAAAACGCCGCAGGCGGTAGAAGACCATTTAAACAATCATCAGGGAACCACCCTGATGGTGTTCAACTCTGTATGTGGCTGCGCTGCCGGCGCGGCGCGTCCCGGCGTCAGGATGGCGTTGGAGCAAAGTGAGAAAAAACCCGATCACCTGACTACCGTCTTTGCAGGCGTAGATAGAGAAGCCGTCGCGAAAGCAAGGGAATATACCCTGCCTTATCCGCCTTCTTCCCCGTCTATTGCTTTCTTTAAAGATGGCGAACTGGTGCATTTAGTAGAACGCCACCACATCGAAGGACGCCCGGCGCCTATGATCGCCAGCCATCTTGTGGAGGTTTTCAAAGAGTTTTGCTGAAGAAAAAGATGATGCGTTAATCTATCAGGAGAGCCTAAAAGTTCTCCTTTTTTTTAGAAAGAAAAACGCGCCTTAAATGCTTCCAACGCTTCCCGCAAAGGGGTGCCCTTTCTTTTTTCTATATAACGATCAATCTTCAATTGCGTGTCCACCGTCATATCACGCAGCATCATGTGCTGGTTGATGAAGATAAATTCCAGGTCGGGAAAAATCATTGTAACTACTCAGGTGGACTAATAATTTTTGTTAAGTTACGGAAAAAGTATTATAGTTGGGTATGGATCAGGAAAGCCAAATAGCAGCACTACAAGCAGAGAATGCTTCTTTGCGCCAGCAGGTAATCAGCTTAGAAGAGAA
>JBBSNI010000651.1:0-2058 GCA_038232695.1 Cytophagales bacterium | reverse complement strand
AGTAACGTACCTGCCATGTTGGGTCAGCGCCTTTTTACAATCAGTAAAAGAAAGTTTGCCTACGGCGTCAAAGATAATGTCATATTTAGCGGCCAGTTCGGTAAAATCATACCGGGTATAATCTATCACAGCGTCAGCACCCAATTGCCTGACCATCTCTACGTTAGCCGTGCTGCATACGCCTACCACTGCCGCACCCAGGGCTTTGGCGATCTGGACAGCAAACATGCCGACGCCCCCGGAAGCACCGTTGATGAGCACCTGCTGTTTGGGGGGCTTTAAGCCGCCTTTGTCGCGCAGCGCCTGTAGGGCGGTAAGTCCGGCCAGCGGGATAGCCGCCGCCTCTTCGAAGGACAGGTTGTTGGGTTTGAATGCTATATCTTTTTCTCTGACCGCTACGAATTCGCCATAGCCTCCCATAGCCGGTGTGCGCAGCATGGCATACACTTCGTCGCCCGCCTGGAAAGTTTTTATGGCATTGCCTACACCTACAACCTCACCGGCGATGTCATACCCCAACACTTTGGGAAACTTCAGCCTGACGAACTTACTCAGATCGCCCCGGCGGATTTTATAGTCTACCGGGTTCAGGCTGGCCGCTTTGACCCTGACCAGCACTTCGTCGTCTTGAAGCAGGGGCGTAGGGATGCTGCCGGGCTTCAATACTTCCGGGGAGCCGTATTGCTCCATGATGATAGCATTCATAAAGTTGCGTTTGTCCTGGTGTGATAACAAGACTTGGCAGGAGAAGTTTAACGGCCAAAAGTATGTTTGAAAGCTTCTGTCTTATCTTTTCTGAGAATAATGTTTTGCCAGAAAGCATACAAAAAACCGCTGCCATAGCCTGTCAATTGAATTAGGCTGGCAGGCACGGCTAACAGACCAATCACAGGGTTTTTATGCCGAAGCGTAGCATCTGCCCACCACAGCGCCGTGAGCCCCAGCAGCGGCGTGAGAAACTTCCAACCAGCCAGGACAGACAGGAGCAGCAGCAAACCTGATCCCAGGGTGAAGGCCGAAGGCAGCAGATGCACTAATTTGAGCGTACCCGGATGTTTCTGAGACAAGGTGATGCGCGCCTTGCCGGAGTTGAACACCTGTTTGAAAAACTTCCTAAAATCGGTGCGCCTTTTATGATACACATAGGCGTTTTCAATGAGTTTGACCGTAAAGCCAAGCTGGAAGATACGGATGCTGATGTCAATATCTTCTCCGAAGCGCATGTCGGCAAACCCTTTGGTTCGCTGATAGACTTCCCTGGAATAGCCCATATTAAAGCTGCGCGGGTAAAACTTATCCAGGCGTTTGTGCCCGCCCCGGATGCCGCCTGTGGTCAGGAAAGAGGTCATCGCATAGCTGATGGCTTTCTGGATGCGGTTGAACGCAGGCGCGGCCCTGTCAGGTCCGCCAAAGGCATCGGCATACGCCTGGGTCAGGGTATGGTTGACTTCCTGTAGGTAATGGGCGGGGATGATACAGTCAGAATCCAAAAAGATAAAATAGTCGCCCTTTGCCCGCTCAGCGCCGAAGTTGCGGCTCAGTCCCGGACCGGCGTTGGGTTTGTCCAGGTAAATAAGATCAAGGCTTTCTGCAAAATGCTGTGCTACCGTTTCAGCGCGCACCTGCGAGCCGTCTTCTACCACCAATACTTCAAAATGCCGGTACGTTTGCAAGGTCAGACTCTCCAGCAACTCTTTAAGTTCCCCAGGACGATTGTATACCGGAATGATGATGGAATATTTCACACGTTGCTTTTCAAGAGCTGAAGGGCTGAAGGACTGAAGGATTGAAGGATTGAGGGGATGGGTGGTCTTTTCATGGTATAAGGATTTTTCTACGGGCAGAGGCAACGATCATTAATATTTCTGTTAAGCCTCCCCAGTTTTCAGTTCTTCAGTTCTTCAAATCTTCAATTCTTCAACTCTTCAGCCCTTAAATCCTTCTCACAAAGGTAAACGATCTCATCAGGCATCAGCGCATACCAGCGGATTTGTTCAGCCGTAAATTGTTGCACAAAATTGTCTTCTTTCACTGTAAAACCTGCCTGCCGGAGGCGGT
>JBBSNI010000650.1:0-2085 GCA_038232695.1 Cytophagales bacterium | reverse complement strand
CCATATAAGCATCATACAGCCCAAAATGATACCCTTTGCCTGCCGCTATCTTTGCCTTTACCTGATCAATATCCAGACAAGTGTCTTTGTGGTAAATGATCCTTTCCGTAGCAATAAACTCTCTTAAAAGCTCAGGAGAAATAATTCGTTTGTAAGGAACAGGGCATTCATAGAAGCCTAAGGGAATGGTATCTGTGAGGGATAATAAATGATGCACCCTTTCAGAAAAAACATCATCAGACTCATTGCTTTTGGCCATCATATTGGTAATAATAATAACGGCCTCTACACCCGTATCATAGATTGATTTGACAAAGTCAGCCTGACTGGCCACTGATCCTTCAAATGTACCTGAGGCAACCACCGGAACCTGTCCATTCACCACATCTACAATCTGTTTGGTGATCGCTAGCCTTTCTGAGGAAGTCAAGGCAAACATTTCACTAGACAGGCAATTGGCAAACAAAGCCTTAGCCCCGGATTCCAAATAAAACGCTGTCAACTGCCTTAATCCCACATAGTCAATCTCTCCGTTATTTTTAAAAGGAGTTAACATGACTGGAATAAAGCCTTTATCTAATGCTTTCATTTGTTCTTCTTTTTACTGTTTCTACAAACATACGGGGGGCTTCAAGGTCTTTATTGTATCTTTTTTTCTGTGTATTATATCATCTTAACCCATTTAATGCTCAAGGACAATAAATGAAGTAGTTTACTCCTTGCACTATCAGCACTACTCGCCGGTGGATGTTGGGCTGAGGAATGTTTGCAACACAGCTTGAGCAGCTACTACGCGGTTGGCTGCCTGCGGAATGACAATAGACTGCTCACTGTCCAATACGGCATCTTCTACAATGACGTTTCTTCTCACAGGCAGGCAATGCATGAATTTAGCCTGGCGGGTCAGCTTCATTTTCCCGGCAGTCACCATCCAGCCGGTATCATCCTGAAGTATCTTGCCGTAAGTGGTGTAGGAAGACCAGTTTTTGGCATAGATAAAATCAGCGCCGTCGAAAGCTTCCCGCTGGTCGTAGACGACGGGTATGTTTTGAGTGAATGCTTCTGCCAACTCGTACCCGCGGGGATGGGTCAGCACGAGTTCATACCCGGTGTGGTGCATCCATTCCAGAAAAGAGTTGGCAACGGCTTGCGGCAAGGCTTTGGGGTGCGGCGCCCAGGTAAGCACTACCTTGGGCTTTGCTATCTGCTTGTGTTCTTCTATCGTGACCAGGTCGGCCAATGATTGTAGCGGATGCCGCGTAGGCGACTCCAGGTTGATGATGGGCTTTCCGGCGTAGCGTACGAATTGGGCGATAACCTGCTCGGCATAGTCTTTCTCACGGTCTTGCAACTGGGCAAATGCCCGGATGCCGATGATGTCGAAATACTGTCCCAGCACGGCGGCGGCTTCCCGGACATGCTCGGCTTTGTTGCCCCGCATCACCGTGCCGTCTTCAAACTCTAAGTTCCAGCCACCCTGTTGGATGTCAAAGACTACCGTGTGTAAGCCCAAGTTAAAAGCAGCCCTTTGCGTACTCAGGCGGGTGCGCAAGCTTGGGTTAAAAAAAAGCAGGCACATCGTCTTATGCTTTCCCAAGTGTTCCTGTCCGAAAGGATTGCTTTTTACCTGGAAAGCGGTTTGCACTAGCTTGTCAAGATCGGAGACGTCGTGGAGGCTGGTGAAATGTTTCATAGGGGTCAATTTCTGCAAAAAAATAGTATAAAAAAACATGAGTTATTTTTTAGTACACTACTTGCCTAACGGCCGCCAGGTTTCGTATATTACAAGAAAAAACAAACCTATGAGTACAATTGCACAGCGAACCGTTTTACTTACCGGCCCAAAAGACAAATTACAACTGCTTGAAAAAGTAGCTAAGCAAATGGGTATCTCTTCTTCCGAAGTTGATGAAGACCTGGCATTTGGTTTATTGGCTGATAAGGTAAAAACGGGAAAGACTGTTAGTAAGTCTGCCATACTGAAAAAGCTGAACCGGGTTGCCGGGCAATCTATATGATCGTTAGTTTTGATCAGTAAGATGTGTACGACCAATTATAAGGGCTATAAATTAGTTACACTTCCTT
>JBBSNI010000649.1:0-2090 GCA_038232695.1 Cytophagales bacterium | reverse complement strand
TGTTTGAGTACCATCCACTGGTCTACGGTGACACCAAAATCAAATTCAGCAAATTTCTTCTGCGCATATTGCTTGATGCGGCGGGTCGTTTTTTCCAGCAGAAAAGAATACTCGCTATAGATGTCTTCCTGGGGCATATTAAGTTGATTATCTGATAGAAATTGGAAGCTGGAAGGCGGAAGACCGAAGCCAGAAGTAAAAGCTTTTGTCTTCCGACTTCCTGCTTCTGTCTTCCGTCTTCTCACAAATCATCCATAGAGGGCGGTACCTGCTCCGGGGCGCTGGCCCAGGCCTGGTTGGGTTCCGGTCCCATTTCCAGGATAAGTTCGCCTCCCTCTGTGATCTCCCGGTGCCAGAGGTAGCTGCGTTCCATAGGTTCTCCATTCAACATAGCCGATTGAATGTATACATTGTCGCTGGAATTGTTATGGGCTCTGATGACAAACGTTCTGTCTTCCTGCAAAGAGAGGGTGATCTGATCGAACACCGGGCTGCCCAGCACATAGCAGGGGATGCCCGGCGTTACCGGGTAAAAGCCCATCATGCTGAACACCAGCCACGCCGACATTTGCCCGGCGTCTTCGTTGCCGCTCAACCCGCCGGGGTCGGCGCTGTATTCTTCGCGTATGATGCGGCGTACCTGTTGCTGCGTCTTCCAGGGCGCCCCGGCATAGGCATACAGGTAGGCTGTCTGGTGACCCGGCTCGTTGCCATGCCAGTAATAGCGCTTGTCAAAAAGCGTATCCAGCTTTTGGATAAAGGCTTCCCTGCCACCCATCTGCTGCATCAAGCCTGCCACATCCTGGGGCACATACCAGGTATACTGGAAAGGTGAACCTTCGGTAATAAAACTCGCCCGCGTCGCCACCGGGTCAAAAGGTTCTATCCAGCGACCATCGGCATAACGTCCCCGCACATAGCCTGTGGTAGTGTCAAAGACGTACTGATAATTTTTTGCTCTAACTTTTAGTGCCTGGTAATCTTCTTCTTTGCCCAGCTTTTTGGCCACCTGCGACAACACGAAGTCATCATAAGCATATTCCAGGGTGCGGGAAACCTGTTCTTTCTGGTGAAAAGAGTCTGGCACGGAATCTTCCAGAGGAATGTAATGGTACTGAAGGTAAGATTCCAGCGCCCGGCGGCCTTTGCCGTCGCGGTAGCTTTTCAGGTCAGTATTGGGCTCGAAGGCATTGCGGCGCATCACCCGGTAGGCTAGTTCCTGGTCAAAGCTGTCAATACCTTTCATCCAGGCATCTCCGATCATAGCGATGGCATGGTCGCCGATCATGGCGGAGGTATAGCTGTTCCATGCCGGAAAGATCGGAAGCCAGCCGCCCTGTTCGGCTTTCAGAAGCAGGGAGCGGATCATGTCGGTAGTTTTGCCGGGGTTCAGGATAGTTTGCAGCGGGTGTACGGCACGGTAAGCGTCCCACATAGAAAAATCTACATAGTAGTCGCCATCGGCTTTATAGACTTTTTTGGTACCGGCAAACCCCACATACACACTGTCGGCATCGCTGAAAACGCGGGGCAGCAACATGGCATGGTAGAGTGCTGTGTAAAACATGGCCTGTTCTTCCGGGGTGCCGCCCTGTACCTGCGCTTTTTGTAACTGTTGTTCCCATTTTTGTTCGGAGGCTTCACGTACCTGCTCAAAGTCCCAGTGAGGAATCTCCGCGTCCAGGTTTTTCCGTGCCTGTGCGATGCTGGTAAAAGAAGTCCCTACTTTCACCCGCAGCGGCTGTCCTGCCCCGGAAGCCATCCTGACATACGCTCCAACCGGCTGCCCTGCGGCCTGAACATTTTTTTCACCTTCCCGGATCACAGTATCCTCCCAGATGCCATAGCTTTCAAAAGGCTGCTCCAGGCGGATGCAAAAGTAACCGCTAAACCCGGCACTTTCGCCCCAGCCTTGATAGATACGATGTACCGGATTAAAGCCTACTACCTCATGTTGTTCGGGCAGTATCTCCACGAAGCCCTCCCCCTCGTCGCTGTTAGGGTCGATGACCAGGTAAGCATCTCCATTGGTTTCGGGCGCAAACTGCAGCATGGCTGCCCGGGACACCGCCGTGACCTCCGCTTGTAGC
>JBBSNI010000648.1:0-2094 GCA_038232695.1 Cytophagales bacterium | reverse complement strand
CCAGCCAAAGAATATGTTTTTTAGCAAAAAAATGGTCTTCACTGAGAAGTTGTTGTATCTGAAACCTTTTTTCCAGATCATCACCGCCCAGGATAAACAGCACCGTTTCGCCGGTAGGCAGAAAGCCACGAAATTGCTTGCCACGTACACCACCTAATTGCGGAAAGTCACCGGCTTGCGGCAGCTTTTACTGGATGATCTGGTCGAAGAAGTTGGGTTGAATATGAGGCGCCAGGGCAATGAGTAAAATGATATATTCTTCAAAAGTAAACGTTGGTGATAAGGCTGCAAAGGTTGAATCTTCCGAAAGCGCTGCTGGCGCAGGAATATCTTCCAGCTTTTGATAGTTGCCTTTCTCACCAAAGTACCACGCCAACCTTGTCTGAAAGACCTGAGACAAGTAATCCAGGTAGGCTATAAGATATTTGGAACTGACAGGTGCTAACATGCTATAAAATTATAGAGCAGGCAGATCATATACCTTTTTACCCTCCAGCGGACAGCCCAGCACCTCTATGGTATCTTCTATAGAAAAAGCCTGTTCCCGGAAAGCTTTTGCCCCTTCCCAGGTACGCAGGTAGAGAGCCGGCTGGCGTTTTTCCAGGTCGCTCTCTATCATCAGGTAGCCTTGCAGCGAGGGTATTTGCCGGTAACAGTCAAACTTATCTCCCCTGTCAAAGTGGCGGTTCTCACGGGAGAGTACTTCAATGATAAAAGCAGGCTCTACTAAGGCATAAGCACCCTGGGGCAGCTTTTCTTTCTTCAACGCTCCGCAGTAGATATGAATGTCGGGATACAGAAAGGCTTTCTGGCAGTGTGGGGTATGCAGCTTCACCTGACCGCTATAAAGGTAGCATCCTTTTTCTCTGAGGCAGGAACGAAGTAGTTCAATTAAATTATTGGTAATATCATCATGCTCTACGGTTGTACCAGCCATCGCCCTTACCTCCCCTGCCATGTACTCGTGGCGTATGCCTGATTCTTTTTCTAACTTGAGATAGTCTTTAATACTCAACTTGTCTGTCAGCGTCGTCATAGGGTTGTGTTTTGTACATCCGTAAAGTTAATAAATTGTTGGTTAAGGGTGTACTATTTATCCTTCTTAAACCCTATTGATCAGACATAGCCTGGTTAGGCTTTCCACATTGCTGGCAGACATCATTTTCTGAAGCAGGCACAGGGCCGGTAAAGATACCTTTAGGTTTCAGGCTATCTTTTAATTGAACTTCATGATGAATAAATGCAATAATTTCTTGCTTATCCCTGTCTGAAAGAGACGCAAATAACTGTTTGATTTTTTCAACTTTATCCATACTGTTTATTGTTTGCTGGTGTATTACCACAGGCTTCACAATCGCCCTTTTTGTAGTTCCACGGAGAAGCTTTACACACCGGACAAACTACTGAACTATTGCCTACATTCAGTTCTTTCAAGGATTCCCGGTAAGCTTCCCGGACGAGTTTTTTACCAACGTTCCCGATCATCTCCTGATCCTCCGTCTCTAAAGCTTGTGCCTGCTGGTAAAGCCAGTGGGGGTCTGCAAGGGCAGAGGATTGTAACAAAATATTTTGCGCTTCATGAGCTACAGTGATATTTTTTGTCAACAGCCTTTGATGCTTTTCAATTTTATCAGGTATGCTGATGATCAATTTTAATACAGCCAGCGTCAGCAGCAATACGGACAGCACCCCACTAATCGCATATAGTGAGCTACCCCCTACCCTGTCTATCTGCAAGATAGGGAAAATAAGAAGCAATATAGGAACGATCAATGTCAGTATGTCAATAGCCAAATTATAACGCTTCCAACGGCTTATTTCTTTGGTATGAATATATTTGGCTGATAAGGCATTGAGCCTGATTTGTCTGATCTGTTGCTCATTCACGTTTTAGTAGTTGATTCCATGAAAGATACGCGCTTTTTTTATTCACCATAACCCATGATCTTCGCTTTACCAGTAGCCAAATTGACTTCTATAAATATTTCTCCTCCGAAAACAACTCTTTCTCCTGGTTTAGATGGTAAGAGATTCATATGCTTGAAAGTTATTTGCCAAATCGATATATCTTCATGAAAGCTATGTTCTAGCTTT
>JBBSNI010000647.1:0-2101 GCA_038232695.1 Cytophagales bacterium | reverse complement strand
GATTGCCCTTTGAGGGCTTCCATCGCTACTTTTACCTTAAATGCAGCAGTGAATTTGCGCTTGTCTTTCTTGTTCATAAGGATCAAATTTAAACAGGTTAATCTACTTTATTAGCCTGTCCTAAATTTGGGGTGCAGCATATAGAGATATAGGTGAAGAAGCGAGCCCCTACATCCTGCATATCAAAAACCATCAGGTCTACCTCTTTCAGCACCTCCGGCGAAGGTTTTTTCTTGTCTCCATAAATAGAATAAATAGTAATGCCTGTGTTGGAATCTTTGCCATCAGCCACTGTTTTGCCTCTCTCTGTCGTGCCGCGATAGCCATGCTCGGGCGCATAGATCGCCGTGATCTGTATACCCCGGCTGAGCAACGTATCTACCAGGTGATGAGCGCCTACCAAAGAAGTTTGATTCACCACCATGCCTATTTTCTTGTTCTTTAACTTAGGCAGATACACTTCCATACGTTCGGCGCCTACCTGAATGACTGGCTGCGCTTGTATACTAAAGCTACAGAGAAGCAGCAGGCAGGTGTATAAAAAATTCCTTTGCATAATTTCTTTTCTTAAAAGTTGGTCATTCGTACCGTAAGCTATCTACTGGGTTCTTTCGTGCCGCTTTGATCGTTTGCCCACTGACAGAAAGCAAAGCGATCAACAGCACCAGTACGCCGGGTACAGCAAACAGCCACCAGCTTATTTCTATCCGGTAAGCAAAACCTTGCAGCCATTCTCTGATAAAATAGCTGGCAACAGGAATGGCAATGACCAAAGCCATCAGAATCAGCTTGATATAGTCTTTGGAGAGCAATAATAAAATGCTGCTCACCGAAGCACCCAACACCTTGCGGATGCCGATCTCTTTGGTGCGCTGGGCAGCGACGAAGGAGACCAAACCATAGAGCCCCAAAGCACATATGATGAGGGCTACGCCTGTAAAGAGCCAGATAAGACGTGATGCCACTTTTTCCTGCGCATACATATTCGCTACCGTTTCGTCCAGGAACGCAAATTCAAAGACACGATCCGGGAAAGTCTGCTTCCAGGCAGCTTGTATATCTTGTAGCGTGTGAGAAATATTTTGTACCTTCAATCGGATACCTGCTTGCCGAAAAAGGCTGGGATAAGCATAAATCGCCAGCGGCTCTATAGAATTCTGTAATGATCGATGGTGAAAGTTCTTGATCACGCCTACAATGGTTCCCAATACACTGGTGTTATCATCGTACAGTGCTTTACCTAATACTTCCTGTGGGTCGTTGACGTCCAGTTTCTTTACAAATTCTTCATTGACCAAAAACTCTGTCGTGGAGTCCCGGTCTATTATATTCCTACCAGCCATAAGCTTGAGGTCATAAGTCTCCAGGTAATGCATATCGGCCCAACGGTCGCGTACCATGAAAGGCTCCCAGCTTTCCCGGTGATTGAATTTGACAAACCCACCTTCGTTGTTGTTTGCCACAGGCGGAAGATGGTGTAGGCTTACTGTCTGAATATTTGAAGATTGTAACAACGCATTTCGAAATGCTTCTGCCTGACCTGAATGGCTCTTGGGAAGCGATACCGTGATGATCGTATCTTTGGTGAAACCCATGTCAAACTGGCTAAAAAAGTTTAGTTGGTACACCACCGCCAGTGCTCCGATGGCAAATACCTGAGAAATGACAAACTGTGCAAAGACAAGGATATGTCTCACAGAAAGTCCAACAGTAGTATTAGCGGTTGGTCTGCTTTTTAGTGCTGTTATGGGACTAAACCCAGAAAGCATCAGTGCCGGATAGCTGCCCGCCAGGAAAATAACAGTAACGATCAAAAGCATAAGAAAGGCAAACAAAGAAGCATCCGCTAACAACCGGAAAGGAAGGGAGCTTTGAATCCAGTCATTTAGATAGGGTAAAAAGAGAAAAACTGACAACAAAGCCAAGCCTGTTGCCAGTAGCGTGATCGCTGCTGTCTCTGTAACAATAGTCCGGTAAATACTTAAGCAGCCAATCTGCCATAGTTTAAAATCTGCTGTATGGCTGCTTTATTTTCTTGTAAGTCTGCATCAAGCTGAAAGTTAACTAAAAACAAATTCAACATCTGTTCATTGAAATACTG
>JBBSNI010000646.1:0-2106 GCA_038232695.1 Cytophagales bacterium | reverse complement strand
CCCAGTGGCTCAGGTAAGCGGGTTCCTGCGTGAGCAGCTTCATCATCTGGCTGAGCATCTTCCCGGCTTGCGCTGTGTAGGCGGGGCGGTCCAGCAGTAGTCCGAGCTTGTGCAGGTTGTGCGCCATCATGGAGTTAGAGGCAGGCATCACGTTGTCAAAAAGTTCTTTCTTGCGGGCGATCAGGGCGGAGGCATCGTCGGTGAAAAAGAAAAAGCCTTCTTCCGTATCCAGAAAGTGCGCCAGGGTGTATTCGGTCAGGCTTTCTGCCAGCGCGAGCCAACGTTCCTCAAAAGTTACCTGGTAAAGCGCGACCAGCCCGTCGACGACGCAGGCGTAATCTTCCAGGTAGGCATCCAGGTTGGCTTTGCCGTTTTTGTAGGTTCGGTACAAGCTTGTCTGTCCGGCTTTTGTGTGGGTGAGCTTTTCAGCGATAAAGTGGGCGTTTTGTGTAGCCATTGTCAGCGAAGTGTCGTCGCCCAAAGCGGCGTAGGCATCTGCCAGTCCTTTGAGCATCAGCCCGTTCCATGCCGTCAGTATCTTATCATCCAGGCCCGGACGAATGCGTCGGGTGCGGGCAGTGAACAGCACCTCTTTGGCTTCCTGAACCAGCTTATGCAGTTCTTCTTCATCCAGGTAATGTTTGCTGGCAAAGGCTTCATCAGAGAGGGGTTTATACAGAATGTTCTCCCCGTTTTCCCAGTTGCCTGCTTTCCTGATGCCGTAGTAATCGGCGATCAGCTTAAAGTTTTCTCCCAACAGTTCTTGTAGTTCTTCGTATGGCCAGACATAGAACTTTCCTTCTTCGCCTTCGCTGTCGGCGTCCAGGGCACTGTAAAAGCCGCCTTCGTCGCTGCTCATTTCCCGGCGTACAAAAGCTGCCGTATCCTGGATCACCTGCCGGTAAGCAGGGTGTTTTGTCAAAGTATAAGCCTCTGCATAAAGGCTAAGCAATTGTCCGTTATCATAAAGCATTTTCTCGAAATGAGGTGCAAACCACTCAGCATCTACCGAGTAGCGGGCAAATCCGCCGCCCAACTGGTCATAGATACCGCCATCGGCCATATGATCCAGCGTCAGTGTGACCTGTTCTAGCGCGGTAGGCTCTTGGGTATGAGCATAGTAGCGGAGCGAAAAAAGCCAGTGTACCGGCATAGGAAACTTGGGAGCGCGCTGCATCCCACCTTTCTCACGGTCAAATGAAGCTAAGAATTTAGCATAAGTCTTCGACAGATAATCAGTTAAAGCCTCTCTGGACAAGATGTCGGAATCACTTAGTAGGTCGTATTTTAATACTTCGCTCAGGGAGAGATGTTCGGCAAACTGTTGTGCCGATTCTTCCAGCGCCTGCCGCGATTGGGCAAAAGCATCGGCTACATTTTGCAGCAACCCCATCCAGTTGGGTTTGGGAAAATAGGTGCCGCCGTAAAAAGGCTTCTGGTCGGGCGTAAGGAACACATTGAGCGGCCAGCCGCCCTGTACGCCCATGCTCTGCACGGCTTCCATGTAAATCTGATCTACGTCCGGACGCTCCTCACGGTCTATTTTGATGCTGACAAAATGCTTGTTCATGAGCCCGGCAACTTCCGCATCTTCGAAGCATTCTTTCTCCATCACATGGCACCAGTGGCAGGCAGAATAGCCGATACTTACAATGATAGGTTTGTCTTCCTGCTGCGCCTTCTCCAGGGCTTCCGTGCCCCAGGGATACCATTCTACCGGGTTGTGGGCATGTTGGAGCAGGTATGGACTGGTCTCGTGGTGCAATCGGTTGGCTTGTGTAGATTCACTCATAAAAGTTGTTGTTCAAGATATTGGATTTCCTCGCTGACATCCGTCTGCTTACTTAATGACTGTAGGCGGGCAATTGTTTTACGCAAAAAAGCCTGGTGTTCTTCAGATTCCGGATGAAAAGCCTTGTGCTGCAACGCTTTGCGGATGGATGTCCACTCAGCCAGAAACCGGCGCGTATCTTCCTCCATATAAGTCTCTGTAAACTTTTGCCAGATATAGTCTTCGGCCACCTCGCTGGGATGGATCATGTCCGCTTTGTAAAAACGGTAGTCGCGCAACTCGTCCATCATGATCTCATAGCTGGGAAAATAGTG
>JBBSNI010000645.1:0-2117 GCA_038232695.1 Cytophagales bacterium | reverse complement strand
GAGCTTAGCAGCTTATTAAGCTATCGCCGTTTACCATAAAAAAAGCACCTTGTTCTTATTCAAGGTGCTTTTTTATTCTATTTTGATAAACGTTTACTAAGGCTGCACCACAGTCCAGTCCAGCGTACAGTTAACACCTCCGTCGTTGTAGTCTGACCCGGTATACGTCTCAAATTCAGTACAGACACTAGGCGACCAGGAGTCAAATACCAATCCACTGGTGGTCGTCAGTTCCCACCTTACAGTGAAATTGTCTCCCGGAATAAAAGGCATCGCAGCCGACCGGCTGGGTTTGATAGTATTATTAAACACCGGTACAGGATTACCATCGCCATTGTAATCATACGTAGCATTCTGGTACAGAGAAAGTACATCAGCCTGGCTCACCGTAAAGCTGGCATTTTCCCGGTTGCCTTTCAGATCCCCACCTTCAATGCTCTTAAAGAAGATACCCTCGTCGCCGCCGTGGCGTGCTACGGTGGGGTTGTCGCTTGGGTCCACATATTCCTCGCTGAAAAGAATATACAGATCAATCTTCTGTACTTCCAGCTTCCTGTCAATGGATACCCATTGGATGTTGGCATTGATGGCAGCATCTAAAGCGCCTGCAATGAAATCATCAGGGCTCTCGGCAGGAATCTTGGCATAAGCATGAACCACCGGAAGCGGCTCTACGTAAGGACTTAGCTCCTCGTCTTCGCAGGCTGTGCTAATAGTCAGCAAGCCCGCAAGCAATAAGATATAATATAAAACCGTATTCACGGCGATAGATGTCTTTTTCATAGTTATAATAGCTTTAGCAGATTAAGGAAACTGGTACTTGATCACATCCCAGAACACCGGGTCACGGTCGAAGGCTGAGTTTTTAACCTCCTCTGGTACTTTCTGGTTAAAGTTCAGGTCATCCTGGGCATAGGGCAGACGCAGGGCAAACTGCCGCGTTCTGTTGAGCGGTTGCTGCAAGTCGTTAGGATACCCTGTCCGGCGGAAAGCGTTATAAATCTCGAAGCCATTGCCAAAGTTAGCAAACCAGGCTTGTTTGAGCACCACATTCAGCTTGTTCTCAGGAGTAGCCGCCGCGTCATACTTCTGCATAAACAGGTTGACGTAGTTATCAGTAGCGGCTGCCAGAGGCAACCCGATGTAAGAGTCAATCGCAGAGGTATCAGCCGGAATAGCCGTAGGATCATTTTCCAGTCCGAATTCCGCTACCTTGCTGATATTTTCACGGATGACAGCTTCAAACATAGCGCGAGGCTCTTGTGGGAGAGGAACGTTTAAGGTCAATGCCGCTTCTAACATGTAGAACTTAATATGCTCGCTGCTGATCATCGGAAAAATACCGGCACCTGTACCTTTGTTGCGCGAGGCAGGTTCAGCCACATCATCAAACAAGCCTCCAATAGGGTACACGCCAACGGCAGCCCGTAGCGAACCATCCAACGGGATACCGGAAGGGTCTGAACGATCTCTGCCAAAGATACCTGCCAGAAAAGATTCATCCACCTCTTTTCCTTTGCTGGTATATAGCTGGTTGATCAGGGTCTGGTTGAGTACTACGTAGCCATACGTACAGCCGGTAATCTGAGAACAAGGGGTCGTTTGCCGGTCTGTAGAACTCGACTGGTCCAGTATCGATGTGGTTTGCCGCTTGACATAAAAGGGCCGGCGGGGGTCTTCATTGGCCAGCATCTCTACCATAAACTGGTGGCTCAGGTAGGTAAAGCCATAGGCCGAACTGGTGTATCCTTCTACATACCAGGGGTGGCGGTTCTCATTCTCAGGATTGTTGATACTGCTGAACTGGAAAGTAAAATCATCAGCACTGGAAAGGATCAAATCACCCTCATTGATCAGCGCCGTGATAGCGGCTACATTGTCCTGTACCAGCCGGGTCTGGATCAGCAGCCGCAGCTTGAGCGACTTGCCCATCTTGATCCACTGGCCGATGTTGCCTCCGTAGATGGGGTCGCCTTGCACTTCCACCACGCTGTTTTTGCTCAGGTTAGCGATACCCTCGTCAATGAGCCGGAACGCATCCTGGTAGATGGCGGCATCATCGTCGTATTCAGGATATTTGATGAGTTCCTCCGCATCTGCCCGCAGGGCTTGTGAGT
>JBBSNI010000644.1:0-2143 GCA_038232695.1 Cytophagales bacterium | reverse complement strand
CGCTGGGCGGCACCCCGCTGGGCGGCACCCCGCTTCAAGGGCATTGTGCAAAGCGATCAGGCCAATGATGTATCTTTGAGTTCTATACCGAAGGGACTGAAACCTCTGGCCTATATGTCTTTCAACAAAAGCGGGTATTCTACCTATTGCAAAGCCTACCGGGAGTACTGGGATTGGGTAGATAAGCGCAACGATGCCCGCTATCAAAACACTTTATCGCATGGCAAAAATTATGATGCCAAAAACCTGATGCACACCTTCCGTCTGCTGGATATGGCAGAAGAGATCGGCAAAGAAGGTAAGATCATCGTGCGAAGACCCAACCGGGAGTTTCTGCTCAAAGTCAAGTCGGGAGCTTTTGCCTATGAGGAATTGTTAGCCATAGCAGAGGAAAGAATCGCCGGTATGGAGGCGCTGTATGCTAAGTCTGACCTGCCCGAAATGCCGGACCGGGAAAAGATCAACAAGGTGTTGGTTCGGGTAAGAAAAGAGTTTTATCAAAAAAAGTAAGCACGCAACAACATGGCTGCTATACAATTGAATGGTAAAGATTTGTTGGCATTGGGTTTTCCGCAAGGCAAAGAAATTGGTGTTGCCCTGGAGATCATGGCATCTTCTTACCCGCAGATGAAGCGCAGGCAGCAACTCGAACTGCTTAGCAACGTGCTCAAAGAACCCGCCTTGTATCAAAAACACGACAAACTGGCTCCGCTGGCAGCAGCCTTATTAAAGCCTAAAACGATAGAACCTATCGCGCTAAAGCCAGACCAACCTTTGTACACCATCTACGGCGCGCAAGGCATCGAACCTGGCGCGCTGGCGCAGATGGAAACCGCTATGCGCTTGCCTGTGACGGTAGCAGGCGCGCTGATGGCAGATGCCCACCAGGGCTATGGACTGCCTATCGGCGGTGTACTGGCTACGCAAAATGCGGTGATTCCTTACGGCGTAGGCGTAGACATTGGCTGCCGTATGTGCCTTTCTATTTATGACCTGCCCGCCAGCTTTGCAGATAACCAACGGGAGTCTCTAAAGAAAAAGCTGGTAGACAACACCCGTTTTGGCAGAGCCATATTCAAAAAGCCCCGGGAACATGCCGTGATAGACCGGCCGGAGTTTACAGAAATCCCTGTCCTGAAAAGTCTGAAAGACCGCGCTTACACCCAGTTAGGTTCTTCCGGCGGCGGCAACCATTTTGTAGAGTTTGGCGTGGTCGACATCCTGGATGCGCAAAATGAATACAACCTGCCCATAGGCAAGTATCTGGCGGTGCTGTCCCACTCCGGTTCCCGCGGTTTAGGCGCTAACATTGCCAACTACTACACCAAAGTAGCGATGGAAAGCTGCCCGCTGCCCCAGGAAGCCCGCCACCTGGCCTGGCTTGACCTGGACACCGAAGCCGGGCAGGAATACTGGCAGGCGATGAACCTGGCCGGCGACTATGCCTCCGCCTGCCACCACCAGATCCATGCGCGCCTGGCAAGGGCACTGGCCGAGCAACCGCTGGCGATGATAGAAAACCACCACAACTTTGCCTGGAAAGAAAAAGATACAGCAGGCAACGACATCATCGTGCACCGCAAGGGCGCTACCCCGGCTGGCAAAGGCATGATGGGCATCATCCCCGGCTCTATGACTTCTCCGGGATTTATCGTAAGAGGCAAAGGGTTGTCTGATTCTGTCAACTCAGCTTCTCACGGTGCCGGACGGGTGATGTCCCGTACCCAGGCAAAAAAGACGCTCTCCCAGGCTGCCGTGCAAAAGCACCTCCGGCAAGCAGGCGTAGAAGTAATCGGCTCCGGGCTGGACGAAGCCCCGATGGCTTACAAAAATATCTACGAAGTGATGGAAGCACAGAAAGATCTGGTTGACGTAGTAGGCACTTTCTCTCCTAAGATCGTCCGTATGTGCGGCGATGAAAAGTTTATGGAAGTGGATTGATGGCCGGTAACTGTAGTGCATAAGGTCTATTGAAAGCTTCCTGGGAGAGGTTGAAGTAAGAGGATAGGGTTCTGATGATATCTTTGGATAAACCTTTTTTGTAGTTCAGGATATCAGAAACCAAACCTTTGCTTACGCCCAGTATCTCTACCAGGTCTTTTGCTTTCAGGTAATGTTCATCCATCAAAGAACGAAGCAGGGT
>JBBSNI010000643.1:0-2159 GCA_038232695.1 Cytophagales bacterium | reverse complement strand
GTTTCTGGCGGCCTTTGTGGCAGGTCTGTTAGCTTGCCAGTGGATGATCTCTATCGTCAAGCGGGGCAAACTGATTTATTTTGCCATCTATTGCTTCATCGTCGGAACTATTGCGATCTTGGTGTCGTGGACTTAACAAAAGCCTATGACATCCGCTGATTTACCATTTGACTCCCATCACTACGATTTCCAGGCAGGGGCTGTCCTGCTGATCGACAAACCCCTGCACTGGACTTCTTTTGATGTCGTTAAAAAACTAAAGTACGGGCTCAAGATCAAAAAGATTGGTCATGCCGGTACGCTCGACCCGCTGGCTACCGGGCTGCTAATTTTATGCACCGGCAAAATGACCAAAACCATAGAAAGTTACCAGGCGCGCGAAAAGGAATATGAAGGTGTGCTGGTGCTGGGCAAAACCACGCCCTCGGTAGACCTGGAAACAGACTTTGATAGCCGGACAGCTACAGACCATATCACGGAAGCGCAGGTAAGGGAGATTCTTCCCCGGTTTTCAGGAGACATTATGCAAATCCCACCCATGCACTCTGCCGTAAAAGTGGAAGGCAAGCGACTCTATGAAAGCGCCCGCCAGGGCAAAACCGTGGAAGTGAAGCCCAGAAATGTACAGATCATGTCGCTTGACATTACTATTCACATGCCGGAAATTCATTTCAAAGTAGTGTGTTCCAAAGGCACGTACATCCGCAGCCTGGTGCGCGACATGGGCGAAATGTTGGGCGTAGGCGCTTATCTGCAAAGCCTGCGCCGCACCCGTATCGGCGAGTTTGGCGTAGAGCAGGCACAGACGCCTCAGGATTTTTTAGCGAATTTAAAAGAAGGCCGTTCATGATCATCCACGAGGGCAGCGAAGAAAGCACCATTCAACTCAAAAAACCTCACTCAGCCGTGGTAACCAGCGGCACCTTTGATGGCGTACACATCGGACACCAAAAGATCCTGGCGCGGCTCAAAGAGATGGCCCGGGAGAAAGGCGGCGAGACGGTGGTGGTGACCTACTGGCCGCACCCGCGTTTTGTGTTGCACCCGGAAGACGATACCATGAAGCTGCTGTCGACCTTTGAAGAAAAAGCCGCGCTGCTTGAAGCATTGGGCGTAGACCATTTGGTCAAAGTCCCGTTTACCAAAGCTTTTTCGCAGCTTAGCTCGGATGCGTTTATCCGCAAAGTGCTGGTAGACAAGATCAGTACCCGCTACCTGGTAATTGGATATGACCATCGTTTTGGCAAGAACCGTGAAGGTAGCTTCGAGTACCTGAAAGAACACGCCAGCAGCTACGGCTTTGAGGTAGAAGAAATCCCCCGCCAGGATGTAGACCACATCGGCGTAAGCTCCACCAAGATCAGAAATGCCCTGGCGGCAGGAGAGGTGCGCACCGCCAACGAATACTTAGGCAGACCTTATCAATTCCGCGGAAAGGTGACGGATGGTAAGAAACTGGGCAGAAGCATCGGCTTCCCTACCGCCAACCTGCAAATGACGGAGCCTTATAAGCTGATCCCCGCCGATGGCGTGTATGCCGTCAGAGTACAGTTACAAGGTCAGCCTTATGAAGGCATGATGAACATTGGCTTTCGTCCGACGGTAGACGGCAGCGCCCGGAAAGTAGAAGTACACCTTTTTGACTTCGACCAGTCTGTCTACGGAGAGACGATGGAGGTAGGCGTGATAGAAAACATACGAAAAGAAATTAAATTTGAGAGCGTAGAAGCCTTACAAACGCAATTAGCAGAAGACCGGCAGGCGGCACTTCGAATTTTGAAGGGCTATTAGGTGTTCAGATGTTACAGCATAAAGACAAGTTTCGTAGATAACTTTACTTGAATATTGAGTGTTGAGCTACTCTACCCAGCAATTCTCACTTTGGCTATTCTAGCTGAATTCGGTTCAGTTCGGCAATATGAAAGAGCAGATTTTTCATGGAGACGAAAGTTAAAATCTTGAAAGCAGCCCGAATATTTTCCTACAGTTTGGCTTTAGTTTTAAGACGGTCGCCGCGCGATTTTTCCAGAGCTTACGGAAGAACGTACAAGCGTGTTGTTGGATTTGGTCTACGGTGAAGGCCAACATCATTAGCAGAGCAAACACTGAGCAGAGGTGTTGTTTTCCGTGTCCGTACCGGGTCGCCGGGCGATTATGCT
>JBBSNI010000642.1:0-2162 GCA_038232695.1 Cytophagales bacterium | reverse complement strand
TTATCCACAGACTGAACTGCTTCCGGATCAAAGTATTCCGTTTTGTTGCTCAGGAAAAACAAGTTTCTTCCTACCAAAGAGAAACTCGCCGTCCGGAAAGGAAGCTGGGAAAGCAGGCTTTCAGGAAGGTTATAACTCAAAGCCAATTCCCGTAACCGGATATTGGAAGCATCCCTGACAAAGGCTTCTCCTACGGGCGTATTCCTGCCTCCTACCCTGTTCCACAAAGCTTCGGCACTTATCTGTATATTATTGGGGGTCCCCGTAGGGTTTCCTTCGGCATCGGTGAGCACCGCCGATTCTTCGCCAAATACGTTTTGTCCAAACACCAGCGTACCATCTCTTCCCTGCGCGGTATAGTCAAGCAAACCGTTGCCGGCCATAATGGCCTCGGTAAATACGGCGACCTGCCCGCCCTGCCGTATGTCAATTAATGTTCTTAGAGAGAAATCCTTATACTTAAAGGTATTGTTGATCCCCATGAGCCAATCAGGGTTGAAGTTGGCTATTTTTACCGTTTTGCCTGCCGTCACGATGGGCAAGCCCAGCGTATCGATAAGCACTTGTCCGGCATCATTTCTGGCAAACCCTCTGGAATATTGGTTGCCAAAAGCTTCTCCGGCTTCAATTCTGTACTCTCTCAAGAAACCACCGCCCTGGATCAGCACATCAATATCATCTGAGATTTCTACTACCTCGCTGACATTTCTGGCAAAATTGACGTTCAAATCCCAGGAGAAACTCGGCGTCGTGACCGGCGTAATGCCCAGTACTATTTCAACACCCTGATTCTGAATATCGGCACCGTTGAGAAATACACTGGATACCCCCGAGGCGATCGGCACATTGGTGGCAAACAACTGGTCAAAGGTATTAGACTTATAATAGGTAAAGTCAAACCTCAGATTATCATCCAGAAACCTGGCATCCATGCCTGCTTCCCAGGTCGTTGTTCTTTCCGGTTTCAGATTGGAGAGCGGTAAGGTGGGACTCAAAAAAATGGCTCCGGCATTCACATTAGCCTGCCGCGACAGACGATAGGGACCGGTATCATTTCCTACCCCGGCCAAAGAACCTCTTAGCTTTAGAAAGCTGATGGCGGCCGGAAGATCTACCAGGTCGCTGATAACCGCTGTTAATCCCACGGAGGGATAACTGTACGATCTGTTCGCCTCTGGTAAGGTAGAACTCCAGTCATTTCTGAATGATCCGCTCAGGAAGATAGCATTAAAAAATCCAAGCTCACCAAAGGCATATACAGACTGCTGTTCTCTTTCACCGAAAAATTCGTTGGGTCGTGGTTGTGTGGTGTTACCCAGGGCAAATAAATTCTCAACATTAAAGTTAGCACCGTTACCGCCTACTCCCTCACTCTTGGCTTGTCGGAGGTTAGCACCGGCGTTAAGGCCCAGCGAAATGTTCTCTGAAATATTCTTTTGGTAACTGACCAATACGTCGGAATTCCATTCCAGCCCGTAATTAAAATCTTTGGAGTAAGAGCCTCCATTGGCTGACGTATAAGTATCTACATAGCGGATGAATTCCTCAAAGGTATTGCCCCGGTCTATACCGGACCTTGCCAATACCGATAAATCATCCGTGATCTGGTACCTGAGAGAAATCAGCCCGAGTACTCTTTCATTGATCCGGGGGCGCAGTACATTATTGATGGTCCAGTAAGGATTCCCTGCCCCATTAAATTTGGGTGCCCAGAAGTGTTGCCTGAGTTGCCCGGCATCATTCACAAACTGATAGTGTTCCAGGTCCTGTGTACGTGCATTCCGGGGCAGTATATAGGCATATCGCAACGGATTGTCAAAATTCTCTCCGCTGAATAACACATTGGAGAAGTTCTCCCGAATGTAAGTGGCTTTTGCATCGAGGGTCAGTTTATCAGAAAGATCGTTCGTGACCCGCAGGCTGAGGTAGTGGCTGGTAAGATTATTACCGGGAATGATCCCCTTGCCATCGGTATGGGTATAGTTGAAGTTGGTGTTGCTATTGTCATTTTTGAAGTTGACGCCCACACTGGCGGCGATGGTATGCCCGGTCTGGAAAAAATCTTTGACGTTATCCGGCTGCGGGTTAAGGGCGTAAGTGCCTCCGATAGATGCCAGGTATTCAGGATCGTTAGACCAGTGATTGACAGTCTGCCCGGTCAT
>JBBSNI010000641.1:0-2171 GCA_038232695.1 Cytophagales bacterium | reverse complement strand
GGTCTGTGCCGCCGGGGCCCGGTCTCACAGACCTGTGACAGGACACCATAACCCCTACCCCCCCTTGCCCATAAGCTCCACTTTTTTATCTTTGCTGTTCTACTCATCTTATACCTATGGACGGAAATGCTGTTATCATCACCCAGGACCTGTTTGCTACTGCCAAAGCCAAAACAGCGCATGGGCTGGTGCGCGATACTTCCCGCTACCGCATCCTGGCGGTCATCGACACTGCCTCGGCGGGAAAGGACGCCGGTGAGGTGCTGGATGGTACACACCGCAACATTCCTATCTACGCTTCGCTGAAAGATTTTGCCCAGGCTTCTGCCGAAAAGGCGCAGTACTGCCTGGTAGGCGTCGCAGGCAAGGGGGGGCGCATTCCGCCGGGTATGCTCGATACGGTAGAAGAAGCGATCTACGCAGGGATGCACATCGTCAGCGGCCTGCATGAGTTTATGGGAGACATCCCGGCGCTCAGGGCACTGTCAGAGATGCAGGGCGTCAGCATCACCGACATCCGCAAGCCTAAGCCTAAAGAGGCGCTTAGCTTCTGGACGGGACGTATCCGGGAGGTACGTTGTATGAAGCTGGCTGTGCTGGGCACCGACTGCAACATCGGCAAGCGCACGACGGCCCGGCTGCTGCTTCATGCCTTGCGGCAGGCAGGCATCCGCACGGAGATGATCTACACCGGGCAGACAGGCTGGATGCAGGGCAACCGCTTCGGCTTTATCTTCGACGCTACCTTTAACGATTTTATTTCCGGCGAGATAGAAGATGCTATTGTGCGCTGCTACCAGGAAGCCCATCCTGATGTCATCCTGCTGGAAGGGCAGAGTGCGCTGCGCAACCCCAGCGGACCGGGCGGCGCTGAATTTCTGGTGTCGGGCCAGGCGCGGCAGGTGGTGTTGCAACATGCACCCGGCAGAAAGTATTATAGCGGCTACGAAGACCAGAAGTTGACCCTTCCCTCGCTGGAGAGTGAGATAGACCTGATCGGCAGGTATGGCGCGGAAGTAATCGCCGTTACCCTCAATACGGAAAACCTGTCGCCAGAGCAAGCCCGGCAGTACCAGCAGCAGTACCACCAAAAGCTGGGCTTGCCGGTGATCTTACCCTTAGAGGAAGGCTTTGAGGCTATCCTGCCCGCTATACAGACCCACAGTAAGACCTATGAAAATCAAAGAAATTAACGTAAGAAAAGAAAACCTTCAGCTTACCCGTCCTTACAGCATTGCCTACAAAACGGTAGACACGGTAGACAACTGCATCGTAGAGATCGTGACCGATACAGGCTTGTACGGCATGGGCGCTGCTAACCCCAGCAAACAGGTCGTAGGCAAAGATGTAGACGATACCGTAGCCGTGCTGACAGAAGGAAACGTAAGCTGGCTCTATGGGCGCGATGTTCGTGAAGTGTTTCAGCTTGGCTACGAAGTACAGCAGCGGTTTGCCGGCCACCCGGGCGCGGGTGCTGCCCTGGATATGGCGTTGTACGATCTGTTTGCCAAACATCTGGACATACCACTGGTGCGGTTTTTAGGGCAAAAACACACTGCCTTGCCCACGTCCGTGACCATCGGTATCAAAGGCGTCGCAGAGACGCTGGAAGAAGCCAGAGAATATGCAGGCAAAGGGTTTAAGATCATCAAAGTAAAAACAGGGCAATCTCCGCAGCAGGATACCGAGCGGCTCCGAAAGCTCAAAGAAGTGTTTGGCAATCAACTGCTGATCCGGGTAGATGCCAACCAGGGATACAGCCGCCTGCAATTAGAAGATTTTTACCACAACACCCTTTCTATGAACCTGGAGCTCATAGAACAACCGCTTGCTGCCAGCGCGATAGAGGACTACAGAAAGCTTCCTACAGAGATCAAGAAGATGCTGGCTATCGATGAGTCGCTCATCGGGCCGGAGGAGGCTTTCCAGTTAGCTTCGCGCCCCGCTGCGGGTTGTATCTTCAACATCAAGCTCATGAAATGCGGCGGCATCACCCCTGCCCGGGAGATTGCGACCATCGCCCAACATGCCCACCTTGACCTGATGTGGGGCTGCAACGATGAGAGCGTCATCAGCATTGCTGCCGCTCTCCATACGGCTTTCTCCTGCCCCCACACCCGCTACCTTGACCTGGACGGCAGCTTTGACCTTGCCAAAGACGTAGCCTCCGG
>JBBSNI010000640.1:0-2175 GCA_038232695.1 Cytophagales bacterium | reverse complement strand
AGCGGCGACTGTGCAAGGCTTTGGCATTAGCCTGGAGGCGATAGGGCAAAACAAGGCAGCGGCGGCGGCACTGTTGGAGCTAAAAGCAGACCGTATGCGCAGCAAAGGGTTGGCAGAGAACAGCACCCAGCAGAAGAACAAAGCCTTGCAGGCGCTGAGAGCCTGGGTGATGGACTTTCGCCGTGCTGCCCGCCTGGCTTTCCAGGACAGCCCGCAGATGCTCGAAGTGTTTGGCATGAAAGTACGCAGTGCGGCGAAGGCTTAAAGCCTGCCTCACTCAGGTCTGTGAGACACAGACCTGGGAATTGGGAGAAATAGAAAATCCTCTCCTCTACCCCCAGGTCTGTGCCGCCGGGGCCCGCAGTGGCGACTGCTACCCCCAGGTCTGTGTCTCACAGACCTGTTACTTCGCTTCCAGCAGCCTGGACATGAACTCATCGTAATCCAGCGCGTCTTTGTACAGGCTATCCGAATAAATGTTGACCAGCAGCTTCATATAGCTGGGTTTGTCGTTGATCAGGATATGCTCCATCACGACATTGCCGTACTGCTGATCGATAGAGTCCAGGGTAATTTCCTGTGTATGCATTGGGGGTTTGAGATAATATTTCTCTATGGTTTCTACATATTGCTCCCGGTCCAGGATGCGCCGGTCGGCCATCACCACGCGATACTGCATGTCCATCACTTTGTCTTTGAAATACTCAAACAGATGCTGAAACGTCTTGGCCGTGAGATTTGCAGAATACGTGATAGCAAAACCGTTGGCATACACCGTATTGAACAAGTGTACTTCGATAGGCGACTGTATATTGGTTTTTTTGTAATAATAAGCCTGCGCTATTTCCTGTAGCAAAGCCTGTCTTTCTTCGCTTTCTTTCCATTGGGCATACCCTTGCTGGTCGCGTTCGCTGCGTTTGAGCACTTCGTGCACCTCTGCCGTTCCGCCGGGCTTTTTGCCGGAGAAAAGTTTGTCAACGATTTTATCAAAGTAAGACATAGAGGTGGTTTTTTTACCAGTACAAGTGAAAAGCAGGTTTTCTACTTTATTTTCATCTTACGAACTCAGAACTTTACAGTCAGCATCAGGTAAAGATTCCGGGGTGGTTGTACAAAATATCCGGGTACTGTGTTCCCATTGTAGTTTACCGGTTCGCCGCCTGTGTAATATTCTTTGTTGAAGATATTGTTAACATGCAGGCTCAGAGAATGTTCCTTCCAAAAGTGGACACCGGCGCGGGCATCTACTATAAAAAATGAAGGAAGAATCAGTTCAGGCTGGTTGGTAAGTTCTAAATAAGACTGGCTGACATATCGTGGGCTGATGCCCATTTGCCAACCTTTACCCTCATAAGTTGCCGTGGCATTGACGATCCAGTGGGGGCTGATGACAGGCTGTACATCATTGTACACCTGGCCGCTTCCTTCCGGTGTATATTGCTGTACGCTGCTCTGCATGTAGGCAATGTCTCCTGCCAAACCAAAAGATGACCCCAAACGGTAATTCCAACTGGCCTCAACGCCTCTGCGATAGCTGGATGCCACATTCTTTCTCAGCGTAATAAACCCTTGAGCCGATTGCCCGGTGGAAGTGATCTCATTCTCAAATTGCATATAAAACACATTGAGTTGTCCGGACAGCTTTTCCCGGCGGATGCGCACGCCCGCTTCCACATCGTTGACATACTCCGGCTTGACGGCGCCTACATTTTGTGTGCCCGCCAGGTTGTACGTATTGATCTGTGTAGAACCCAGTATATCAGAGCGTGTAGGCTCCCGCCCGCTTCTGCCGAAAGAGGCATATACATTATCAGTAGCATTTAAGGTATAAGTGATGCCCACTTTTGGGTTGATGAAAGTCCACTGGCGAACCGGGATCTGCACGGGTTGCTCAAAGTAAGATTGATCAGGCATCAGGTTCAGCCAGACCGACCGCACCTGCAAATCAGCAAACAGCAGGAAGTTGGACCACTCGTAGCTGGCTTTGCCAAAGACACTGATCTCATCTTTCCGGGACTGGTCCTGGTAATAGGGTGCTGTATAGTTAGGAATAACAGACTCTATATTCTCCCGCTGGAAGGTATACAGGTGTATGCCTCCGTTAAAATCCAATCCCGCTGCGCTATGGTTCAGATAAGACATAAACCCGTAATGATCATTGTACAGCGGATAGTT
>JBBSNI010000639.1:0-2181 GCA_038232695.1 Cytophagales bacterium | reverse complement strand
TTCCTGCCATCTCTGACAAGCAGGGCGACCTGAAGGCAAAGTTTTATACCGTAGACGGTGAAAATGCCATTGCCGTTGCTTTTATGCCCGGCTACGATGTCTCCCTAAACATGTATGACAATGAAGAAGGGATGGACAACCTCAAGAAGTTTGTCAAAAATTTTGTAAAAACATTCAAATCCGACCAGATCCAGGCTACCATTGAGCAGGACGAAAAACGTTTGAAAGATCTTCAATCTGATTTGAAAAAGGACGAGCGCGAATACCAATCGCTTAACAAAAAGGTTTCAGGCAACGAAAGCGATATTGAAAAGAAAGCGAAAGATGACCCGGACAAGGTATTTGACCTGAAGAACGAAAACATAGAGCACCGCGCCCTGCTGGCAGCCCTGGACGAGATCATGACTAACATCAAAGAGGAGATCAACAACGTACAGGACGTAATTTCTGACCATAGAACCGCACTGGGCAGCCTGGAAGACCAGTTTGCCGAAGACCCTTACGCCAGACAGACGCAAGACGAAGACAAGCAGAAGTAGCCAAAGCAGCACTTTATTAACAGCGGCGGTCGCCAGCTCATCATCAAGAAGCACATGACAGGTTCATGTGCTTTTTTCTTTGAAGGCAATCGCATTTAAAAATAGTAAATGTCATTTTGTTGACATTTATCTCAAATTTTTATATGTTTATTGCACGAAGTATTTTTTTACTTATACTACGGCTGGCCCTTAAAGTAGCTGTTTTTTTACCTGAGCCATCCTTACCACTCAATAAGCTCCGTGATATTTTAGAAGCTAACAGAGCGTATTCGCAAAGGAATAAGCAAGCCTGCTGTGCTTCTGATCATTTGCCTGCATTTTTTAACTAAACTATACAATTAAATCTTATGAAACATTGTAAGCACAAAATGAAGCCATTGGCTTTCAGAGGCAAGCTAATGAGCGCCCTGACCCTGATCTTTTTAGGTTCTTTACTGGTAAGCTGTAATCACTTGGACAGAATACTGGATGAGATAGGAGACAGTGATCAAGAGGAAAGTGAATTTCCGATGATTGCACTGCCGGACGGATATACCATAGAGAAGGTGACCGATGGGCTTGACTTCCCTACCAGTGTCACCTGGGACGATGAAGGGAATATGTATGTAGCAGAAGCTGGCGGCGGTTTAGGCCAAAAAGAAGGCGACCTCCGTATCCTGCAGATCAAGAATGGTCATGCTACGGAAGTGGTCAACCTTTCTGACAAACCAGGTTTTGGCGTAGCACTGGTAGGACTTACCTGGTACGACGGCGCTTTCTATGTGACCCACCTGGACGAAAACAGCGCCGGTGCGGCTTCGCGGGTGACCAAAGACGGACAGGTGGAAACACTTTTTCAGGGTATTCTCGACTCCAAGGCCGAGCACCAGATCAATGACATCCGCATGGGGCCGGACGGGCGGATGTATGTAGCCGTAGGGGCGGCCGGTAATGCCGGTGTGATGGATATGTCGGCTTCTATCATGAACACCCTGGATGCCCACACTACGCCCTGCCAGGATATTGTGCTGCGGGGGATGAACTTTAAGTCACCTGATTTCAGAACCGAAGACCCGGATGACTCTGTCATGACCGGGGCGTATGTGCCTTTTGGTACAGAGACGCAGCCCGGCGAAGTGATACAAGGCGTTACGCTATGCGGCGGCTCTATCCTATCCTTTGACCCTAAAGACCCTATGGGTACGATACAGACACATGCCTGGGGCTTCCGCAACCTTATTGGCCTTGCCTGGAACAAGAAAACAGGCTCCATGTATGCGGCTGAAAATGGCTATGACATCCGGGGTTCAAGACCGGTGAAAGATGATATGGACGCTACCTTAAAAGTAAAAGAAGGCATGTGGTATGGTATTCCTGATTATTCGGCCGCACGGGAGCCGCTTACTGACCCTAAGTTTGAAGTGCCTGACAAATTCCAGGCTCCTGTATATGTCAATGGGGCCTTCATAGGAAAAGACCTGGGCTTTGTCATTGACCATGAGAAGAGCGGTCTTACCCCGCCTGACCCGTCCCTGGTGGTAGGAAAGCATGAAGTACATGCCTCTCCCAGTTTATTGGATGTGGCGCCTGCCTCCTGGGGCGATATGGAAGGCGATCTCTTTGTAGCCGAGTGGGGCGATCTGACACCGCCTACCGATCCGTT
>JBBSNI010000638.1:0-2206 GCA_038232695.1 Cytophagales bacterium | reverse complement strand
CATAGCACACTGCCAAAGGATCAATGAGGCGGTAGGAGGCTCAGGTCACTGGGCGATAGACCTGCACACCCGTTTTGATATGACCGAAGCCATCAAAATATGTACAGCCCTGGAAACCCTGGAACCGTATTTTGTAGAAGATATTATCCGTTCAGAAAATCCGGAGGTGTATAAAACGGTGCGTCAGATGACAAAGGTACCTATCGCCGTTGGTGAACAGTTCGGCGACCGCTGGGATACCAATGAACTCATTGAAGACCATCTCATCGACTACACCCGCTTTACCTTGCCTAATACCGGCGGTATCTCGGAATTCAAAAAAATAGCGGCTATCTGTGAGACTCATTACGTAGGCATGATCCCGCATTTTACCGGCCCACTGTCTACGGCAGCGCTGGTACATGTATTAGGCTCGAGCAGCCCAGCGCGCTGCATGATGGAATTAGGAGGCGGGGAAGTAGAAAGACCTGCCTATTTCAACGAAGATTTTATTAATTTCAAGAATGGCAAGCTATATTTGAATCCAGCACCGGGCTTAGGCGTGCAGTTTGACCCTAAGAAAGCAGATTTTGTCATGGAGGTAACAGAAAAGACCAGGTTTCCACATCCTTTCCTGAAAAGCCCGGATGGATCAATTCACAACTGGTAGCAAGCAGAGAGGCAGTAAGTGCTGCTCAGCTTTGATTAAAATGGAGCAGCGAAAACAGGAAGCGTTCTATAGTTTATGTCAGTGACTACAATCTGCTCTAATTCAATTTTTAATTCATCATAAACACTACACAAAATGACAGAAAATCAAAAAAAGTTTAACCGTCGGGATTCTATGAAAATGCTGGGGCTTGGCTCCGCAGGATTATTAGGCATGGTCGGAGGTATGCCTGAGGCAACCGCACAAGAGAAACCTTCTTATGCCAAAGGAATGCCTCCTGTAAAAATTAAAAGTGTAAAAGCCATAACGACTCGCCCCAGTGGCTCTAACTTAATCGTAGTGAAAGTAGAAACTACCGAACCCGGCTTGTACGGACTGGGCTGTGCTACCTTCACCCAAAGAGCTTTTGCGGTACTACCTGCTATAGAATATCTGAATGAATTTGCTGCAGGAAAAGATGTAGATAACATAGAAGATATGTGGCAGTCTGCGTACGTGAGCTCTTACTGGCGCAACGGCCCCGTGCTGAACAACGCTTTAAGTGGCTTGGATCAAGCCTTGTGGGACATCAAAGGAAAAAGGGCTAATATGCCGGTTTATCAGCTTCTGGGCGGTAAAGTTCGATTTGCTATTCCTTGTTATGGACACGCCAATGGCAAAACCCCTGAGGAAGTGGCAGAAGATGTACAAAGTTTTATGGATAGGGGTTATAAATACATCCGAATTCAGCAAGGGGGGTATGGAGGTGCAGGAATAACAGGCACCCCTGATTTCAAGAAAGCCGGGTATGCCCAAGACACTGACCAATATATGAGCCAGGGTACCTATCTAAAGTCAGTTCCTAAAATGTTTGAGGCCGTACGCAAAGCATGTGGTGAGGACATAGCTCTGTTGCATGATATACATGAGCGGGTGGCTCCTATAGATGCGATTGGTATGATCAAAAATCTGGAAGAATATCATCCTTTCTTCATCGAAGACCCCTTCTCTCCGGAAAATATGGAGTGGTTCAAAGAGCTACGGGCTAGTACCACCGTACCCATTGCCATGGGTGAGCTATTTAATAATATCAATGAATTCAAAGAGCCGATGGTCAATCACTGGTTTGACTTTATCAGAATTCATGTCTCTCAGATTGGAGGCCTCACGCCTGCTATGAAAGTAGCTCGTCTGGGTGAGTTTTATGGTATTGCAACCGCCTGGCACGGGCCTGGTGATGTTTCTCCGGTTGGACATGCTGCCCAGGCCCATATGGATTTTGCCATTTGGAATTTCGGTATTCAGGAAGCTGCACTTTTCTCCGATGAACTGCGTGAGGTTTTTCCTGGCGCTCCTACGATGGATAACGGGTATATGTCAGTCAATGAAGCACCAGGTTTTGGGGTGGAAATCAACGAAAAGTTAGCGGCCAAATATCCTATGAGTACTAAATCAAACTGGACAGTCCGGAAAGATGATGGCACCATCATCAGACCATAAGCCCTGATTGAATATCTCAACCTAACACATACTACATTATGAAACATTCATCTAAGAGATCCGGCATGTCCCGGCGCT
>JBBSNI010000637.1:0-2225 GCA_038232695.1 Cytophagales bacterium | reverse complement strand
TTGACCACGAAGGGATTGTGTACATTGACTCTGATATTCATGAGGTACTAAAAAAGCTTAAAAATTCAACGAAACTAAAAATTTATTCCCTGGCCAATCATCTGTTCACGCAGTGGATAGAGCAACACCAGGAAGCCATTAATGAAGTCATTAACAAACCCAGGAAAAATAGATTCTTAACGTAGGCCTGCCACTGGCAAGCCTGCATCACCCAGCGTTGATCGTTATGGAATGGCTTGCTTTTATCAAATGCTATTTTGGCATCATGATCGCCTATTATGGTATCCTGATCGCCTACGACTGGTTTGTCAGCAGCAAAAAAGTTTGGGCTCCGGATGAGTCCGAGATTTCTTATGCGCTGGAAAATCTGGTCCAAGAAGAAGATCACCCCGCGAACGTAGCCAAAGAAGAGCAACAGGATGTATCCGCTTCTCCGGAAAGCTTCCCGGACGCTAGGGCACAAACATCCATGAGCCCTGTCCATCCCCTGGCGCAGCATACCGCCCAGGCAGCGGCTGAGCAAAAAATCAGCTTTGCTACACCCCCCCAGGGACAAGGCATCCCTTTGGCGGAATTTATTGAAAAAGCACGGTCGCTGAGCAAGCAGATCGCCTTTGATTAGTCACTATTTAACAGATCATATAACCCTTAATTGTAATGCTTATGAAAAAGGTTTCAGCCTTAGGCTTGCTCTCACTGGCAGCCATGCAACAAGTACTCGCGCAAGGGGCAGCAGGCATCGACGCAGCCTCCAGCGAGATTGGTACCTACTTTGACCCGGTCGATGGATTGATCCTTACCATTGCGGCTATTGTCGCCCTGGTAGGAGGATGCGTCGTATTTATCCGGTGGCAGAGTAAATCCAGCAACAATATACCGGGAGAAATCCTGGGATGGGCAGGCGGCTGTATCTTTGTCCTGCTCATTGGTGTGTTTGTCAAAGCCGTATTCGGTTTATAAGCGAAACCTCATATGGCAGAAGAAAAAGAATACAAGGTATACCGGGGGCTTCAGCGCCCCCTGGTGTTGTATATGTTCAAAGGAAGATACATCTATACCGGGGTAGCCAGCCTCTTTGGTGGCCTCGTCGCTACGCTGGCCGTGCTGTCACAGACAGAACTCGTCTGGGGCCTGCTGACCCTCTGCCTGGTGGCCGGGGGAGGCCTCACTTACACAGCCCTGGGCCAGCGTCAAGGCTTGCACCACAAGACACGCCAGCAGGGAATCTATCTCATAGAAACCAAGATATATCATCGATATGGGACAAAAACTAAGGTGTTTTAAAAGCCCTTATGTAGGGACAGACACAGAAAAATACAGTCACCTGTACACAGGCCATGGAGATTACGCGGTGGGTATGCATATCCAGAATGCGGTGCTGATGCATTGTGCTGACAGCAAAGAATACTACGGTTTTCACGCGCTGTTGAGCAACATCCTGAAAACCCTGGGGCCGGGTCATACGATCCAAAAACAAGACATCTTTACCAAAAGGCATTACCAGGCAAAACATCAGGATGATTTCCTGAGCCGTCAATACCAGCAACACTTTCAGGGGAGAGCCTATACCCAGATTGATACCTATCTCTTTATTACAAAAAGCAATAACCGGGGGCTGTTCTACCAGTACAGCCCTAAAGAATTCAAAAAATTTGAGCGGAATATCCAGAAGATCGTCAGTCAGTTGGTCTCCAAAGGAATAGACGCAGAGGTGCTTGACGAAGCTGCCCTCAAACAGTATACCCGAAGGATGATGGCGCTTAATTTTACAGACGCATGTTTTTCGCTCAACAACATCAAAAGCCATGCAGACTCGCTGAGCCTGGGAGACTTCCAGCTTAAATGCCTGAGTTTGGTCGACATCGATGAAGTGGAACTGCCGGAAACCATCAAACCCTATCAGGAGTCCAAAGAGTTAGCCTATCCGTTTCCGGTAGACCTGATGAATTTTCTACACGAAGTACCCGATTACCATACCATGGTCTACAACCAGGTCATCAGCATTCCGGATCAGTCTTACCAGATTGCCCGGTTAAAAGCCAAAAGACGTCATCATAGTAATATCCCTGACCCTGCCAACCAGGTGAGTATGGAGGATATCGATGCCTTACTGAGAAGCATTGCGGGAAGCGCTGAGCTACTCGTGCAGGCTCATTTTAACATCATGCTCAAAACCGCTTTGCGGGAATCAGACAAAGCCATCGACTACATTGAAAATGCTTTGT
>JBBSNI010000636.1:0-2226 GCA_038232695.1 Cytophagales bacterium | reverse complement strand
TGGGCAAAGGCTTTTATTTTGCAGGCTCTGCCCAAGGCTACCTCAGCGCGCCTCGTAGGCAGCCTTATGCCAACTTTATAGGGCTGGGATACAACCGCACCTGGCTGCGGGGCTACGAACTGGAGGCTCTAGAGGGGCAGGCGTATGTCATCCAGCAAAATACCCTGAGCAAAAGGGTTTTCTCTCGTAAGTTTGACCTGAGCCGCGTGGTGCCTGTGCCGCAATTCAGCACTCTACCGGTCAGCATTTATCTCAAAGGATACGCCGACCAGGGCTATCTGAGCAATACGCTGCCCTATGAGCAAAGCAACCGCCTGAACAACCGCTACCTGATGGGCTACGGGCTGGGCGTGGATGTGGTCTCTTTTTACGATTTTGTCATCCGCCTTGAGCGCTCCTGGCGCATTAATGGCGACCCGGGGTTTTACTTTCACCTGAACAAGACTTTCTGAGCGGTATGCCGCCCAGTTGTTTTTTTGTAAGAAAAAGGGCATTCTTCCTGATCGCAACAAAATCTTTATAAATTTGCCGGCAGATACTACCATCCTATGCCAGACCACCCAAAAAGATATACTGTCACAGCCGCTTTGCCGTATGCCAACGGACCGCTTCACATCGGTCATATTGCCGGAGCTTACCTGCCTGCCGATATTTTTGTACGCTACCTGCGCCTGAAGCACCGCGACGTAGTATTTATCGGGGGCAGCGACGAACATGGTGTAGCCATCATGCTACGTGCGAAACTGGAAGGCATTGCGCCGCAGGAGATCATCGACAAGTACCACAGGCTGAACAAAGAGACTTTTGAGCGCTTCGGCATTTCCTTTGACATGTACCACCGCACGTCTGAAGCGATCCACCACCAGACTTCTCAGGAGTTTTTTCTGAAACTCTATGAGCAGGGAGAATTTGTAGAACAGGAGTCAGAGCAGTATTACGACGAAGAATACGAGCAGTTCCTGGCAGACCGATACATTGTAGGAACCTGCCCGGTATGCGGCTATGAAAACGCCTACGGCGACCAGTGCGAAAATTGCGGATCATCGCTGAACCCAACAGACCTGATCAATCCTAAATCTATTTTAAGCGGTAAGAAGCCTATCCTGAAAGTGACCAAACACTGGTACCTGCCGCTGGATAAGTACCAGCCCTGGCTGGAAGACTGGCTTCTGGAAGGAAAGAAAGGAAAGTGGAAAACCAACGTCTACGGTCAGTGCAGCTCCTGGCTCAAAGCCGGCCTGCAGCCCAGAGCCATGACGCGCGACTTAGACTGGGGCGTGGATGTGCCGCTACCGCATTCGGAAGGCAAAAAGCTGTATGTATGGATGGATGCGCCCATCGGCTATATTTCTTCTACCAAGCAGTGGGCCATAGATCATGACAAAGCCTGGGAACTGTACTGGAAAAAGCAGGAGAATCCGGAAGATGAGGCTGCCTTGTTTCATTTTATTGGTAAAGATAATATTGTCTTTCACTGTATCATTTTCCCCTCCATTCTTCATGCGCACGGCGAATTTATTCTTCCCGAAAATGTGCCTGCCAATGAGTTTCTGAACCTGGAAGGCAAAAAGCTGTCGACCAGCCGCAACTGGGCCGTATGGCTGCATGAGTACCTGGACGAGTTTCCCGGAAAAGAAGACAACATGCGCTATGCGCTCTGTACCATACTGCCCGAGACCAAAGACAGCGAATTTACCTGGAAGGACTTTCAGGCAAAAAACAATAACGAACTGGTCGCTATCCTGGGCAATTTTGTCAACCGTACGCTGGTGCTGACGCAAAAATACTTCGACGGCAAAGTCCCGGAAAGGCAAGCTTTGCAAGCGATTGATCAGGAAGTGCTGGAAAGAATCCACAATTTTCCGGATGCCATTGCCGCATCTATAGAAAATTTCCGCTTCCGGGAAGCCGTCAACCAGATGATAGACTATGCCCGTATGGGCAATAAATACCTGGCAGATACTGAACCCTGGAAACTGATCAAGACCGATAAAACCCGCGTAAAGACTGTGCTGAACATCTGTCTCCAACTGACAGCGAACCTGTCGGTACTGATGGAGCCCTTCCTGCCTTTTTCCGCTGCGCGTCTGAATGCGATGCTCAACACTACCCCGCGCTCCTGGGAGGAAGCCAAAGACGACCAGGTTTTACCTGCCGGGCACCAGCTTAACACGCCAGCATTGTTGTTTGAAAAAATAGAAGACGAGGTGGTAGAAGCCCAAATCC
>JBBSNI010000635.1:0-2231 GCA_038232695.1 Cytophagales bacterium | reverse complement strand
TGTGCTTGCATCGCCGGGCGACCCCGATCTTAAAAGTTTAGTTTCTAATAAGATACACCGATAGCCCTTTTTTCTAAATTTAAACTCCAAACAAGCTCTAAGTGAGCAGTTGTTACCAATACTTTCATTAATATCTACTCGTAACCTTAGTTGTACATAGCTAAGAAATATGCGAGGCTTCGGCTTTCCACACTTCTTCTTCCTGCTGGCCGATTTGCAGGATCAGGCGGGTAGGAGTGGGTACCAGCACCAGGCGGGTCAGTTTGTTGGGGTACTCGTCTACGTCTACAATCACACCGCCGTCGGCAGGCAGGTAGGTGATGCCCCCGGCGGCTTCTTTTTTAGTGTATTTGTTGGCCAGGTAAGCCGTAGGCAGCAGTACATCATTGTCGGGGCAAAGCTCGTCGTGTACGTCAGCCAGCACCTCTTCCAGATAGTCGCCGTATTTTTCTACAAAGGTGTCTTCCATCTCGTGGAGTTCTTCTTCTACCGCGTCGTAGGTCTTATCGTTATAGCCTAGGGCGCTGAGCTGGTTTTTCTTTTCTACCAGGGCAACAATGGCTTGATCTAAGGATTGCAGGTTCATCAAAAAAGTGTTTTGGAATAATAAAAAAGCTTTTGTGCTAAATTCAGAACTATTACTTTAAGTTGCAAACGGAATTTTTAATTTTACTTAACAAAACAAAAGCCCTGCGGCTTTATTTTTTACATAACGAACTAAAAACCAAACTATGGACTCACACATCAAAGAAACTGCAAACCAATGGCTACAAAGCGACATTGACCAGGAAAGCAAAGATGCTATTCAAGACCTGCTCCACCAGGAAGACACCACCGAACTGGTAGATGCCTTCTATAAAAACCTGGAATTTGGCACCGGCGGGCTGCGCGGCATCATGGGCGTAGGCTCTAACCGTATCAATAAGTACACCATAGGCATGGCTACGCAAGGTTTGAGCAATTACCTGCTCCGCCTTTATCCCGACCAGCCAATTAAAGTAGCTATTGCTCACGACAGCCGCAACAACAGCCGCAAATTTGCCGAAGTGACTGCCGCTGTTTTCTCTGCCAATGGGATTGAGGTATACTTTTTCGAAGACCTCCGGCCTACCCCGGAGCTTTCTTTTGCCGTCCGTGCCCTGGGCTGCCAGAGCGGCGTAGTGATTACCGCCTCGCACAACCCGAAAGAATACAATGGCTATAAAGCCTACTGGAACGATGGTGGGCAACTCGTGCCCCCGCATGACAAAAACGTGATAGAAGAAGTCAATAAGATCACAGGTATTGATGCCGTCAAGTTTGAAAAAGACGAAAGCAAAATTCATCCCCTGGGCAAGCAGATGGACGAGCAGTATCTTGACAAGCTTCAGAGTCTTTCCCTCTCTCCTGAGGCGATCAAAAACCAGCATGACCTCAAGATCGTCTATACGCCCATTCACGGGACGGGTATTACCCTGGTGCCGCAGGCGCTCGAGAGGCTGGGTTTTACCAACGTGCATATCGTAGAAGAACAGGCTTCCCCGGACGGCGATTTCCCCACCGTAGTCTATCCTAACCCCGAAGAGGCAGACGCCCTGAGCCTGGCCCTGGAAAAAGCCAAAGACATAGACGCCGACCTGCTGATGGGCACCGACCCCGATGCCGACCGGGTAGGTATTGCAGCCAGGAACCAGCAGGGAGAATTCCAGTTGCTCAATGGCAACCAGACCGGCAGCCTGCTGATCCACTACCTGCTCAAAAAGTGGAAAGAAAACGATAAACTCACCGGCAACGAATTTGTGGCCAAAACCATCGTAACCACCGAACTGATTTCCAAAATCGCCGACCATTACCAGGTAGATTGCTACGATACGCTGACCGGCTTTAAATACATTGCCGAACTGATCCGCGAAAAAGAAGGGCAAGAGTTTATCGGTGGGGGAGAAGAAAGCTACGGCTACCTGGTCAGCGACTTTGTGCGTGACAAAGATGCAGTAGTTTCCTGTGCGATGATCGCCGAGATGGCTGCCTATGTGAAAGATGAGGGTATGAGCCTGTTTGATTTTCTGCTGGAAACCTATCTTCAGTTTGGCATGTATCTGGAAAAGCTCGTCTCGCTCACCAAAAAGGGGAAGTCCGGCGTGGAAGAGATCCGGCAAATGATGCGCAACCTGCGCGAGCAGCCCCCCGCTACGATTGGCGGCGAGAAGGTGGTGAAGATCATTGACTATCAGCAAGGCACAGAAAAAGAC
>JBBSNI010000634.1:0-2262 GCA_038232695.1 Cytophagales bacterium | reverse complement strand
ATTTGGAAGGAAAGGCTGCCGTACCATACAAACCGGTCGCGTTACCTATCACGTCAGCAGTCATTTTAGCGAAAATATTGGTGTAGTCCAGCTTCCACCCCTTAGTATCTATGCGCAGGAAGAGATAGTTGTTGGCAAAATCGGATAGCACCAGCGAGCGGTAGCCGTTTCCTACAAAATGTTTGCCGTGCCCCAACCGCAAGCCGATATGCCGCGTAGCCTGGACGCTAATGTGCCCGCGTGCGGTCAGAAAATCCACGCCCCTGTCGCCGAAGCCTTTCCAGAATCCCTCCTGCGGCACGGTGAGCGTGCGGCGGATGTAAGTATTTACATAATCGGGAAATACCGCCTGGTTTTCGCCGATATAGGTATAAAAACCTACTTTGCGGTCTATCATGCCCATCACCTGTATACCGCGGGTGTTGATGTAGTTGTAGCCTGCGCCCCCGTCGGTGCCTGCTTCCAGATGCAGTACCGGGTTGACCGACAACTGAAACCCCGGCTCGTTGATACTGAAGAAATCCCTGGGATGCCGGTAAAAATATTTCAATACCGGTTTGCCTTCCCCCAGACTGTCTTTGTACACGTATTCACGGTTGTCTTCTGTGAGGTAATGCAAGTTAAAACGGTCTATAGCTGAGCGATTTCTTAAAGCCAACGTATCCAGAAACCGGCCGATGGCTTGCCTGCGATAAGGCTTTACGTTAGTATCCAGCGCGGGAGAAAGCCTTCCGCTTTTGATCTCATAACGGTCTATCAGATGATGATCGTCCTGGTTGAGTGGTGCGTAGCTGCTTTGCGCCATGCTTGGGTAAGCCATCAGCAGTAAAAAACAAAGAGGCAGATGTTTGTAGCTCATACCGGCTGTGGAGATTTTGTCAGAAAACGTGTTTTTCTCATAGATTTTAAGCGTTGCGCCTGGTAACGGAGTATAAACAGTCCGGCTACACAGAAAGGCAGCATCGGAATTTTGTACCGCACCAAAGACCCAAAGTTGTACGTAGAGATGCCGACAGAAAAGCTGAAAGCGATGGTAAAGACCAGGCAAAACAGCACCATAGGCTCTGCCATGATATTTTTGAAAAACGGGCGAATACCTGATTTATATAAGACCAGCAGCGTCAGCCACAGGGTAGCCAGGCTCTCCAGAGCAGAGAGCAGCATCACCGGGTTGTGCGCCTCCCACACATACGGACGAAACAGCGTGACGTTGACAGCCAGGGGAAACTTGCGCCACATCCCTGCCGGACTGAAATCAAAGTCATCGCCCAGGGTATAGACCGAGCCGCCCTGGCTCTCGCCTACATAAGCCAGGTAGCGGGCAGTGATCTCTGCCGTTTGGGCTACCTTATCGAGCGAATAGCGTGTGTTGTCTTCGCCCAGTTTAAGCATCGCAAAATACCCCAGCCCCACGGCGGCCACCAGTACCAGGGGGGTCAGCAGCAGCCTTGCCATTTGAGAGGGCACCCTGGCAATATGGGCAGAAAACACCCATAGAATAGCAGCAGGCAGAAAGCAAAGTACAATATAAATCTTGACGGCGTAGATAGTGTACAGGGAAGCCAGCAACAGCGGGATGGCGGTAGTCAGCCCTTTTTTCTCAAAAAATATCCGTACAATCGCCCAGGTAGCCCAGCCCAGGGCGCCCAGCGTGATGGTATCTTTGAGCACGCCTGACCCCCAAAAAAAGACAGAAGGAATAAAAAGCACAGCAATAGCCAGTTCGCGGTGAAGCACCGGAAAGAACTTATAAAATGAGCGGTAGAGTGCCCAGACCCCGCTGTAGCTGATCGCAGCAAAAAGAACGGCCGTCGCTGCATAGGTATGCCAGGTAAGCAAACCCAGCACCCCGATGACTTTGATCACAAAGTATTCGGTAGGCGAATGAAACCAGTACATCCGGCTGGCGTAGGGCAGGATGTCGGGCGTGTATTTACCGTTGGCCAGCAGCATTTTAATGCCCAGTGCCGGAGAGTCGCCGAAAGCTTCCAGGATGATCCGTGCCTGCTGGAAATAGTTGAAAGTATCGCCGCCGGGCTTGCCGCCGCCGTAATAAAACTGGTAGATCAATCCTACCGCCAACGCCCCGATGATCTTCACGGTAAGGCCGGGAATAAAATAGCGATGCGTATAAGCGTTGGTTACCCTGGGGCGTAGCTGGTAGGCCACCACGTAGGTGAGTAGTATCCACAAAGGGGTAATAAACAGGTCTTTGGCGCCCATGAACGGCAGGTTGAATTTTCCGCCAAAATAGGCTTATTT
>JBBSNI010000633.1:0-2266 GCA_038232695.1 Cytophagales bacterium | reverse complement strand
TTAGAGGATATTCTGATAATTTGTTAAAGGAACAAAAAGGGTAGTTTGCCAGCTATTTTTGTATGCAAACTATCAAAAACAGTCCAACAGACCACCCTAATCTTTTATCACTAACGAGTCTACACCCTGCTGAGTTTATGCGCTTGCTTTCTGTCTTTGATCCCTTGTGTCGGCATTACTTTCAGCACCACGATCTGGAGGGTAAGCCTCGGCGCATTCCCAAGTTCAAGGACGATGAGCGGTGTAGTCTGCCGGGTAGTAAGCAGAAACTACTCTTTATTTTGATTTATATGAAGGAAAACCCGCGACAGCATTATCAGGGACTACTTTTCGGCATGCAGCAATCTCGGGTGAGTAAATGGGTCAAGCTATTACTTCCTCTATTAGAGAAAGCCTTGAAGCAGTTAGAAGTGCTTCCCAAACGCTTCGGCTATGCCCTATATACTTTCCTGCAAACCTTTACCCGTTATGTACTGCTCATGGACGCTACGGAACGCCGTATCCCTCGTTCAGTGAACTACGAACGACAAAAACACGAGTATAGCGGCAAGAAGAAAACCCACACGGTCAAGAACAATCTCATCGTAGATCAACAAAGCCAAGTTCTGTTTCTGAGCAGTACCTATCCCGGTAGTGTACACGACAAAAAGCTCGCTGATGAAGCTGGGCATCGCTATCAAGATGAGACGGTGCTGATAGAAGATTTAGGCTACCAAGGTTATGAACCAGAAAACATCAGCGCAGTGATACCGCACAAAAAACCTAAGAACGGTGAACTTACCCAACAGCAGAAACAGGACAATACGGAAATTAGCCGAATCAGAGTACCCGTAGAGCACGTGATGGCTGGAGTCAAAAGAGTCAACATTGTCAAGGAAAAAATTAGATTGCGCATTCAAAATGTACGCGACCAAGTCATGCTCATCGCTTGCGGTCTACACAACTTGAGAACGGCTACCAGAACCTCTTAACAAATTATCAGAATAATGTCTCTTGTGGTGTTCAGCATTGATGTCTTTATGTAATTTTTTAGTTTTGTGAGTAACTCCTTTGTTTTCTCTGGATGTTCACCGGTGCTGTTTTTTTCCTCTGTCACCTGCCAAATTGAACAAAACCAATTTTTTCATCTTACAGGTTCATGGAAAACTTCCCCTGCCTGGGTTTTTCCAGGCCACCGGATGATGCCTGCTCTGGAGGGTGAACAAACCGGTGCACTTGCATAGCAGTTGGTAAACTTCATACCCCAAATCATCGCAATGGAAAGTACTATCAGTTCCACCAAGCCATTAATGACTTCTTTGGGCAACTATACCTATACTATTTTCCTTATTTCTTCGCTGCTAACAGGTTTTTAGCTATCTCAGTCAAAGTAGGAGCTACAATTTCGGGCTTTTCAGCTAAAGGATACAACTGCTGTCCGGGCCTGGAGATAAATGCGGTTTGCCAGCCTACCCATTTGGCTCCCGCCACGTCCCATCCGTGGGCTGCTACCAACATACTTTCTTCGGGCTCTACTCCCATTCTACGGGCTGCCCAATTATAAGCATGCCGGTGGGGCTTGTAAACTCCTATATCTTCAATACTGAGGAGTTTATCGAAGTATTTCCTCAGGCCGGAATTAGTCATTTGCTCTTCTACCGCTTTATTAGAAGAGTTGGTTAGGGTGACCAGGGTATATCCACCATCTTTGAGTCTGGCAAGAGCTTCCGGCACATCCGAATGGGCAGGAAGGGAACGAATGGGTTTAAGGGCTTTCTTTGCTTTTTCCTCTGTCAAAGGAATGTCAGCGTTGCTGGCAACCATTTGCAGTGTTGCTGCCCCAATTTCTCCAAAATCCCTGTACTGCTCTCCGACTGTTGCTACTAATGAATATTGCAGCATAGTGGTAAACCAAAGTGGCACCAGCTCTTTACGACCTCCCAAGACCTGAGTTACACTTTCTGTTAGGGGCTCAAGGTTCAGCAGCGTTTCGTTCACATCAAAAAAGATGGCTTTAGGGTTTTTTATTTGATCTGTTCTCATGATTTCATGTGGTGGTGTGCTGTAAGCAAAGCTGGCGGCCATAACACCTCCGGCACTCAATACAGATTTGCTGAAAAAGTTTCTTCTATTCATTTTTTTATAATCATCGGTCTGAAATAAACCTTACTGATGAAAAACCCGGCTTCCTGGATCAATACCCCGGGTTCTGAACAATATTAGAATTCCTCTCCAACTATTTCTTACTTGTCAGATCAGATTCCCAAGGAAGCACATGGTTTTGATC
>JBBSNI010000632.1:0-2267 GCA_038232695.1 Cytophagales bacterium | reverse complement strand
GAATAATCATTAACTTTGGTTCTCATAAGTCCTTACTCCTTTCTTTTTAGTGAATACTTCCAAACCCTAAGTTAGAAGGTTAGTTGGTAAGGACTTATGCTTTTACATAGGGGCTAAAAACAATAGCCGATACAGTAGTAAAATCAAGTGGTGAAGCCCGCAATCGGCTACTATTTTTACACTAAACGTTACTCAACCTCTAAGAATCCTATAATCCATGCACTACATCCTTTTCTACAAGACGATAGACAACTATATCGAAAAGCGGGCCCCATACCGTGAAGAACATTTGGCACTGGCTCAAAAGGCTTATGACAATGGTACGCTTGTGATGGCTGGTGCGCTGGCGGAACCCGCGGACGGTGCGGTGCTCGTTTTCAAGGGAGAAAATCCTGCGGTAGCGGAAGCGTTCGCACAAAACGACCCTTACGTGAAAAACGGGTTGATCACCGAATGGCATGTACGTCCCTGGAAAGTGGTTGTTGGATGAGTAGCACTTTACTGATTTTACTTTATAGACAGCGGTTTGACACGCACCTATTACCTGAAATTGGTAGAAAGCCTGCTGAAGTTTGTGTCAAAAGTTCATGCTTATGAATACGCTGCTTTGGGTTTTGCAAGGGTTTATTGCTTATGGCAGGTTATTTTTATCCTAACAAGAGGGCAAATCGAGAGCGATCAGTCTTGCAGCACCAAGGCTTCTTTGTTGTATTTATTCCGGTATTCGATAGGGGTGAGTCCGGTGATTTTTCTAAACACGGTTCTAAAGGCTTTCGTATCGGTGTAGCCTACATCAAACATGACTTCGTAGATGTTTTTCCGGCTGACCTCAAAGCTTCGTTTGGCGGCTTCAATTTTTACTCGTTGCAGGTACTCAATCACCGTATTGTTGGTCGCTTGCTTGAACCTGCGTTCAAAACTCCTTCGGCTCAGGGCAAATCTATCCGAGAGTTGATCGACTGTGATTTTTTCCTGGTAATTTTCTTCCATAAACTCCTGGGCTTTTCTTATGGCTTCGTCGTTGTGGTCTTTCTGTCCCTGAAACATTATAAAAGCAGCCTGGCTGTTGCGGTCTATGTCGATGGCAAAGTATTTAGCCGCAAGAATAGCCGTATCCCTATCAGTATATTTTTCTACCAGGTAGAGCAACAGGTTCCAGTACGAATGAGCGCCGCCGCTCGAGTAAATGCCTTCTACTTCGGTGATGATGCTGCCATCTACCAACGCCACCTCCGGAAACCTTGTCCTGAACTCATGGGCGAAAGCCCAGTGGGTAGAGCATGGTTTGCCATTGAGCAACCCGGTAGAAGCCAGCAAGAAAGCCCCTACACACAGCGAGGCGACTTCCGCCCCGTTGTGATATTGCTCCACAATCCAGGGAATGGCAGCCTCGTTCTTTTCAACGGCTGTCTGCATATCGCCAAACAGGGCAGGAATCACGACCAGATCTGTTTTGGTAACTTCTTCCAGCAGCCTGTCAGTATGTACGGAAAACAATCCCTGGTGCAGGCGCACTTCCCGGGTTTGTCCGACAAGCTCTACGTTAAAAAGCGGCGCTTTGCCGGAAGCCTGCAAAAAGTCATTGACTGCTGTGAACATATAGCGGGGGTCGGCTACGGCTTCTAATACGGCCGATTCGGGAACCAGGATAGATACGTTTTTCATGGATTAAAGATAGGTATTCAATTTGTCGCAATCAACCCCTGAGATTGCCGTTTTCACACCGCTACTTTTACGATCCGTTTTTCCACCTTTGTATTATTAGATTTTATAAATAATGAAACGCATGAGTCATATCATTGCTTATCTGACATTCAGAGGTTGCTGCCGCCAGGCGATGACTTTCTACCAGCAGTGCCTGGGCGGCGAACTCTATCTGCAAACCGTAGGCGAGTCGCCGATGGCCGAGAGGTTGCCCAAGCGTATGCAAGATTGCATCGTCCATGCTTGCCTGACCCATCAGGATATGCGGCTGATGGCTACGGATATGGTGGGAGAAGCTGGGTTGTGGCGGGGAAATTCGGTTTCCCTGATGCTGGACTGCCGTAGTGAGGAAGAGATCAAAGCCTGTTACCAAAAGCTTTCTAAAGAAGGGCAGGCCACGCATCCTATCGCGCCTACGTTCTGGGGCGCTTTATTTGGCGGCTTGACCGATAAATATGGCAACCATTGGCTGCTGAATTATCAGGGATGATGTCACATTGAATAATGTCGCATTGAATAATGTCGCATTGAATAATGTCGCATTGAATAATGTCGCATTGAAT
>JBBSNI010000631.1:0-2274 GCA_038232695.1 Cytophagales bacterium | reverse complement strand
TAAGAGCAAATCAAAACATTAGGAATACTACTTAATTCTGAGGAAACTGCCTTCAAAAATGATGGTAATCACACAAAACCGGAATAGGAGTCAGCGCACAAAAGAAGAAAGATCACCACAGTAGCTTCGTTTTTACTAAACAGCCTACTACCGACAGGAGATGCTCCGAGCCCATAGCCTGCTGAAAACAGACATGCTATAAATTGACAAGTTTCCATCCTTTGGTCGTCTTCTGCATATAAGCCGTGATGGTGTCCTGGATGCGGGACTCATCATAAATCTTCTTCCCTGTGTCAAACCGGTAGGCTTCGTTAAAGGGCGTCAGGTTCGCCCGTTCAATTCCATAGTATATCCCATGAACCCCGAAGGTGGGTTGTTCGCTGACCTCAACAATGCCCCTAAAGTCTACATCAAAGAGCTTGAAATTAGCTTTGTACTCGTATTCTTGGTAGCCTCTTGGCGATGAGCGCAAAGAATCCTTGCTGCCTTCCTGCATGTGTTGGAGTGCCTCGGAGGTTAGGTGCACCACGCAGATGGGCACCCTAATGTTTTCTCCTCAATGGTGCCAAGCCCCTGCTCTTCCATGATCTTATAGACAGCAGGGATGTTTTGTCTATCCCCTATATGCACATACCCATAGTGAAACATGGCATAGAATGGCTTGGGATATGTAGGGGCAAGCAAACGGTGGGCTTGTCCTTCTAAAGTGTTCTCATCAGGAACGGCAAGGCTCTCTTGTAGGGCATCTGCATCGTTTGAGGTGCTCTGACAGCCACCACAGAAAACAACGAGCAGGAAGTAAGCGAATCTGTTCATAAGCTGGATGGTTATAGTGGGTTGAAAGGTTTTTAGAGCTATATGATGGTTTGATAATTCAAATGAGTTGACGGTTAAAAGTAGGAAGAAGCGGCGTAATATCCTAAAATGGGATATTATTTTTTTGAATATACCTTGCTTTTCGTGAAGAAAAGTATAGGCACCAAAGAGCAAGAAGCTTTACTATCCTTACTGGTTGAGCAGCGAGAAAAAAAAGGGCTGCTACAGACAGAACTTGCCAGCAGGCTGGGCAAGCCTCAATCTTTTATCAGCAAATATGAAAACGGAGAAAGAAGATTAGATGTGCTTGAATTGCGGCAGGTATGCCATGCCATAGGCATCTCTTTGCCTGCTTTTATCAAACTGTTGGAGAAAAAGATTGAGTAACCTCAAGTTGCCACTTGCCAAAGCTGTACCGGCTATAGAAGTGCCCATCACCACCACCCGGCGGCCCGGCAACGAATTTAAAGACTTTACAAAAGCTAAGAAATATGCCGGACGTTGGACCGTTTGTTATGCTGGTCCGGGCAGCCGGGCGGTAGTTCCTTTACAGCACCAATTTGTTAGGAGCATCAGAGCCGCCGTGGCCCAGTTAAAACCTTATTGCATATGTCAGCTTTATCAGCTATCCATAACTATGAAGAGCTATTTGATGATTATCGGGGCGCAAGTGGCTACCTTTCAATACCAACAAGTGCGATTAAAACTTTTTTTTACGCTTTTTATGTGCTTATTTTATTATTGAGCGGTCTGCCTACCGGACAGGCAGGCAAACCGCTATTAACTTATCAAATTATAGATACAAAGGTTTTTAGATTCTACGAGGCTTTTAAGAGCCATGATTTCACGGAAGAACAATTGAATGATGTGGTGGAAGGGATGAAGACGATCATACAGGAGCAGACCCGGGAGAATGCTACGAAAGGGGATATTGAAACCCTGGCTAAGGCGACCAGGGAGGATATAAGGGAGCTAGGCAGGAAGATGGACAGTATCAATGAAAAGATTCATACCCTGAGCGAAAAGACACAGGACAAGTACCTGAGCCTGGTAATCTGGATGGTCTCCACCAGCATCGCTGTAACCGGGATCATCATTGCAGTGGTAAAGTTACTCTGAAAAGCAAACTCTAAGGTTGATGGAAAGGATCACAGTATCCTTTCCGTTGATATAATACTGTACGAAAATGCTGTCTTTGAAATGTACCTCTCTGATCGGTCTGAACTCATAGCGGGGCTTACGATAAACGGGTATTTTTATGGTGTGTATGACTGGCTTTGGACAGGCTAGGTTAGGTATAATACCTCGGCAAATTTAGACCACAAGTTAAGTGTAAATTTTAATAACTAAATTTGTGGTATTATGAAAAAGACAAGGAGAAAATTCAGTGCCTCATTTAAGGCAAAAGTAGCCATTGAGGCCCTCAAAGAACGAGCGACTTTATCAGAGTTGGCACTT
>JBBSNI010000630.1:0-2274 GCA_038232695.1 Cytophagales bacterium | reverse complement strand
CGCGTATTGTGGACTCCCACAAGAAACCGCCCCCAGCAGCCAAAACAAACATAAAACAACAGCCATATAGGTGAGTGTTTAAGTGCGTAAGTGTTTAGGTGCGGCAGTATTAAAGTATCCAACTACCCATATCAATACGACGCTTCCCCCTATAATACCAGACTATTCAATCCCTCAATCCCTCAACTCTTCAGTTCTTCAGTTCTTCAGTCCTTCAATCCCTCAGGGCAAATCCTTCAAATCCAACGCCCGTAGCTCACTTCTTATTCTCTCCATAAACGCATCCCCCGGATCATCTTTAGGCGTCAGGTAGTTCGGGTCTTTTTCTTTCCAGAGCGGATGCCCGATAAACTTTTTGTACTCGTGGTGTCCGATCACATAGTCAATGTCATATTTAGACGCAAGGTAGCGAATGAGTAGGATATTAGCTTCCAACTGGGCTTCGGTCAGCGGATGCTCCCCGCCGTCACCGACGTTTTCTATCCCGATGGCGCAGTAGTTGAGCCCGATCACATGGCGGGCAAACAGGGTGTCGGGCATGAGTTGGTAGATATGCCCGTCGCGGTCGATCAGGTAGGGTACCGATACGTTCAGGGCGCTGGCGTCTTGCAACTCGGGGCGGCTGCCCGGCAGGCGGGGGTTATAAAACGCCTGGAAAGAACCTTCCAGCGTAGGGATGGCCGTCCAGTGCACTACGATCATCGTGGGCGTAATGATTGGCTCCTTCGGGGTCATGCCGTAGTGTTCTTTCATATACTCCAGCGAAAGCTGCCTGCGCTCCTGGTTATACACAATAGGCTTATCAGTGATAGTAGGCTTAGGCTGTGCGTAAGTGCAGGAATGAAAAAGAAAGAAGATGACGTAGAAGAGTTTATACATGGTTATGTTTCTATATAAGACTTTGTGTATGACGTAGCCATATTACCATTTTTCACATTCAAAAAAACACTCAACACTCAACATTCAATCCCTCAGTCCCTCAGTCCCTCAGTCCTTCAACCCTTCAGTCTTTCCCTCCCAAATGCCGGATAAACCGAAAGTTAACCCCAATAGAAGTCAAATGCCGCTGCGAGTGCGTCTCTATATCCTGCAAAGGCGTGAGCATCACTTTTCCCTGCACCTCTATGCCTACGGAGGTTTTGCAGTCTACGCGGGTCATCGCGCCCCCACCAAAGAGCAGCCCTACGTTGTGCAGGCGTGTAGGTGAGAGGTAAGGCTTGCGGAGTTGTTCGGTGATCTCTTCGCGCACTTCGCCGCCAGCCCTGACCGACACATTGTTTTTGTCGCCCAGTAGCAGGCTGTGGGTCATGCCCAGCAGGGGATAGGCTTCTGTCTTTTCTTTTTTGATAATAGAATACGTCAGAAAGAAAGGAATTTCCAGGTTGTCCTGCATATAGTCAACCAGGTAGGCAGCGCTGATCTGGCTGTTTCTGAAGGTGGCGGCGGCATGGTTGTTAGAGAAACCTTTGCGCGAATACAGTACGGCGGCACCTATGCGGAAGCGTTCGCCGATCGTCTTGCGGACATCAAACCCAAAGTCGAAGGCGTGCATCGGCTTTTCGCTCAGTTGAGCAGACGTGATGCGTTCATTCAGCGGGCTGCGCTGCGCAATGCGGTAAGCGATAGACGGCGCAATGTTGACACCCCACGTAATGCCCTGCGCCCACACGGCACAAGAGCTGGTCAGGAAAAAGAGTAGTAGCAGTTTTTTCATACCAATCAGTCAAAAGAAAAAGTCATTTTACAGTGATCAATATAAGGGTAATTTGGTAGAAAAATATAAAACCTTCCTAAATTTTGCCTGTCCTAATAATTTGTTGGGCTTCATGGATACATTTTGGGTTTATTTTGTTATATCACAGAACCTTATACCACTACGTTTTTATGAACGAACACCATCAGCCAACACAAGACAATAAGAAGACAGGATGGCGGGAATTTTTCGCCATGAATGAAGTACTGGGCTATTTCTTCCGCAAGAAAGACCCCAACCGCCATACCAACTTTAACCTGCGCATGATGCATGGCATCAATAAAATCTCTATCATCATATTTCTGTTAGGTATCATTTACTTAGTGATCAAAAACATCTGGTAAGGTGGATATTGAGTCTTTCCGCCAATACTGCCTTGCCAAGCCGGGCACGACCGAGTCGTTGCCGTTTGGCGAAAATACCCTGGTCTTTAAAGTGATGGGTAAAATGTTTGCCCTCACCGACCTGGAACAGTTCGAAAGCATCAACCTGAAGTGCGACCCGGAGCAGGCCCTGCTGCT
>JBBSNI010000629.1:0-2283 GCA_038232695.1 Cytophagales bacterium | reverse complement strand
TTTGACCTGCCGGGAGCGCAGCCACACGAGAAGATCACCTCCCTGGGCGAAGGCGCCGCCATCAAAGTCATGGACGGCTCTGCCATCTGCGACTACCGTATGGTTGATTTTATGAAAAAAACGGCCGACCAGCATCAGATCAAGTGGCAAGTGGAGATATTGACAGCAGGCGGCACCGACACAGCGGGCGTACAACGCATGGGCAAGCAGGGTGCCATTGCCGGAGCGATCTCCATCCCTACCCGCCACCTGCACCAGGTGATAGAAATGGCCGACAAAGACGACATTGAAAACTGTATCCAACTACTCAAAGCCTGCCTGGAAACCATAGATCAATACGACTGGGCACACCGGTAAGGGGGGCAAGCAGTTTCTGTTTAGCGTACAAAACACGACACAAGAGATTGACTATCTTATATACCCACACCCGGGAACACAGCCAGGTAGCGACTGCTATCTCTACTATAACGGCAAAGAATGCAACCAGATAATCAAAATGACAGTCAAACAGCCCAAATTCAGTTTTTCTTCAACATCCATACCTATCCTTGTACATCAGTTTTTACGTTAACATGGATTATTATGAGAAGATATACATATTTCCTCATTGTTTGTGTATTATTTTCCTTTAGCTGCGGAAGCAAGCAATCCGAAGTAGTGGTGTATAACACGGTTGATCAGGTATTTTCCGAACCTGTTCTGAATGATTTCGAGCAGGAAACAGGTATCAATGTTAGAGCTGTATATGATACTGAAGAGACTAAATCTACCGGTGTACTCAATCGTTTGCTGGCCGAAAAAGAGAATCCTCAGGCTGATGTATTTTGGAGCGGTGACCCGGTGCGTACCCTTGTACTGAAAAAGGAAAAGCTGCTGGCTACCATAAATCCGGAAAATGCGCAGGGCATACCGGCGCATTTCAAAGACAGTACCTGGATTGGTTTTTCAGCACGGGCCAGAGTACTTATCTACAACAAAAATCTTATAGCGGAGGATTCAGTTCCTCGTTCCCTTCAGGATTTAACAAAGAAGCAATATCGTGGAAAGTTTACCATAGCTAACCCGCTGTTTGGCACCACTACGTTTCATATGGCCGCCCTTTTTACCTACTGGGGGGATGAGCAGGCCAAAGCGTTTCTACAAAAACTTCAGGAGAATGAGGTCATCATTGCCAGCAGCAATGGGGATGTACGCCAGCGTGTATCTAATGGAGAGGTGCCGCTTGGTTTAACGGATACGGATGATGCTTTTGAGGCTTTAGAAGAAGGATCGCCAATTGGCCTGGTGTTTCTTGGACAAGAGGGTATGGGCACACTGGTGATGCCCAATACGGTCAGTCTGATCAAGGATTCACCCAATCCTGAAAACGGGCGAAAACTCATTGAATATTTATTGAGTAAAGAAACGGAAGCTAAGCTTGCCAAATCAGCCGCGCAGATGCCATTGCATGAAGGCGTTTCCGTTCCTGAAAATGTGCCCAGCCTGGACAGTATCCGTTCCATGGAAATCAATTACGCTGAAGCAGCCGCTAAACTGGAGGAAATTCAGCCATTTTTGAAGTTCTGGGCTAAAGGACCCTCATGAAAAGGCTCCTGTACTGGCTCATTACTATCTCTTTTATAATATTCATACTGTTGCCGGTACTATGGGTACTGGGCAGTTCCGTGTGGCAAGCTGATGCCTGGCAATGGGTAGGTACTCAGTCCGTATGGAATCTGTTAATGCGTAGTTTGCTCACTGCGGGCCTTACGGCTTCAGGGGCTTCTTTTCTAGGTATTATTTTTGGATTCCTACTGGCCCGTACCGCTATTGCGGGAAAATACTGGCTGAAAATTCTGCTACTGCTTCCCCTACTGATTTCTCCTTATATTCAGGCGGTAGCCTGGAAAGATATTTTTTTCTTACTCTTTGATGCCTCTCAATGGATTTACAGTACAGCAGGTGTTATTTTTGTCCATACCATCATCTTTGCGCCACTTTGTATACTCATCTTTTCCGGTGCTTTCAGCCATATTCAGCGGCAAGTGGAAGAGGCAGGTCGTATGGTAGCAAATTCATACCAGGTTTTCTTTAAAATTACGCTTCCATTAATCAAGCCTGCGGTATTGACTGCCTGGATGTTGACCTTCATCATTAGTTTATCAGAATTTTCTGTTCCTGCTTTTTACGGTGTAAACCTGCTGACTACAGAAATTTTCACACAATTTGCTGCCTTTTACAATCATTCACTGGCTATATCACAATCTTTTTTGCTGGTGGCAGCATGTTTACTGTTGCTGCTCA
>JBBSNI010000628.1:0-2283 GCA_038232695.1 Cytophagales bacterium | reverse complement strand
TTTGCGGAGTTATCCTTTGCGATCTTTGCGTGAAATTTGTAGTCCACGCAATTTTGTCGTACACCCGGGGCGGCACAAGATAGAAGCTTTTTAAGATGTTGCCAACACATGATGCAGAGCGGTTCTGAGTTCATTGGGTTTTTGGGTGCCGATCATGATTTTCTTGCCGTTTTTGAGGATGATTTCCAATTCGAAAAGTACGTTGTCCATGATCGTCAGTTTATTTGTTTGTACAAAAAACCTGTCCTGCATAAGTAACTCTTTTTCAGGACAGGTTTGTTTCAGGCTTTTGGCTTAATTAATCTGATTTGCTACTTCCTTGTCTAAACCCATTTATGGCTTTAAAATCCACAGTGGCTCATTGATGTCGTCGGCACCGTTGAACTGGCGTTGTATGGCTTCTTTTACGTTGGCATTGTTGTTTTGATATTCAGATTGGGGATAGAGCCACCGTACCGGAATTTTACCGCCGTTTTGGTTGCCGGGACCAATGTCAAAAGCAGGTACGCCGGTTCTTCGCTGGTTGTAAAAAGCTTCCCAGCCGGAGTTCTGGAAGAAAGCCAGGTACTTCTGGGTAAGAATCTGGTTTAGTCCGTCGGGCGTATTGCCTGCATATTGCACGGCAGGTTGCGCCAGGTAAGCGGCGATCTCCTCTTCGCTGATGCCGTAAAAGGACATAGAAGCGCGGATACCTTCGTTGTAGTAATCGGCTGCCTGCCCGGCTGCCCAGCCTCTTTGGATGCCTTCGGCAATGATAAAAGCAACTTCAGGATACCCTAAGATAAACGTAGGCTCTCCGGTGTAAGAGTAATAGCGGTCATCCTTGGGCAAGGAATATTCGCCATTGGTAGAGTTGACGTACAGGTCGCCTAAGTTGTTGCCGGAGTTAGCCCCTACGTAAGAGCTGAACTTAGAAGCGTAATCCGGTCCGCCGTTCTCTTTCGCCTGCTGGGTAGGTTCAGCGACGGTGAAGGTGCGCGGATCGTTCAGTGCTTTCAGCGTACTCAGATAGGTTTCTGCCAGCACATACCGACCGATGGTGAACCCACGATTGCCGGGGTTGATCGGATACTCGTTGTTAGGCAAATTATGAAACGTCATCTTGGCGCTTTCGTCCAGCAAACCGATGACAGGATATTTAGCCGGATCGTTGACGATAGCGGCAAATTGCTGCTTCACCTGCAAGTCAGGATCATCGGCTTTCATGCTCAGGCTGATGAGTGTGCGCAGGCGGAAGGCGTTGACCAGTTGCCGCCACTGCCGTACCGTACCGTCCAGAAAGATGTCACCTTCCAGGGTGGTGCTATCCAGCGGCGCCAGTTCGTTGTTGGCTTCTTCCAGCCACTGGAAAGCCTGTTCGTATACTTCTTTCTGGGTATCGTAAGAAGGCGTAAAGTTTTCATCGCCTTCCAGCGCCTGTGTCATCGGGATGTCACCCATCCGGCGCGTCATATTCACAAAGAAATAGGCTTTGAAGAACTTCGCCAGGGCGGGGTACGGGCTGTCATTGCTTAGGCGCTGGGCTTCCTGCTCCATGCGCAGGACATTTCTCAGGGTGCCATAGGCGAGATCAGACGCGCCCCAGTTATAATCCTGGTTGCCGTAGTAATCAAAGGTGATGGCATAGAACTGGCCCAGACGGTAAGTTTCGCTCCAGGGTTCGTAGCCGGATCTAAATAAGTCTACCTGTATTCCGGTAAAGATCTGCGCAGGTGGCGCAGTTGTCGGCCGGTTAGGGTCTATTTGCAGTTCTTCGTAATTCTGGCAGGCTGCCATAGAGAGCGCCGCCAGGATGAGGGTGTAGGAAAGTATATGTAAGTGTCTCATGTTCTTTGACTTTGATGAAATGATTTGATGATGGGCATGATTTGATTGTTTGATAATAACAAGCAGCACAGGGTCGGTTCGCCGATGCGACGGTCACCGCGTGATGAAGCCCTGTGCTGCTTGTGTTAGTGTCAGAAGGTAACATTCAGGTTAAAGCCGAAGCTTTTGACGGAAGGGGATTGCAAAGCGTTTTGTGTGCCGACAAAGCTATCCCAGTCTATGTTTTTGTATTTGCTGAAATACAGCAGGTTTCTTCCGACCAGCGAGAGGTTGGCGCTTTGGATAAAGGTGTTTTCCAGCAGGCTTTGTGGAAAGGCGTAGGTCAGGGTCACTTCTCTGAGCTTGAAGAAGGTCTTGTCTACGACGTTAGGCTCTACCGAACCGTTCCTCACTTTGATCCAATCCTGGTAATAGGTAGCGGTCTGGTTAGGGGCATATTGGCGCGTGTCGGAGAGT
>JBBSNI010000627.1:0-2284 GCA_038232695.1 Cytophagales bacterium | reverse complement strand
GACGCGGTGACTTCCGCTAATATACCTATCTCTTCTCTTTCGCAAGTCAAACTAAAGCTGGTGATAGACCCGGCAGCCAAAATAGCTACCGCCTATTATAAAATAGGAACAGATACGGAGAAACAATTAGGAACGCTCCCCCTGCCTGATCTTTATCAGCAAGGCATCAGCCTAGGTAGCAAAGCTAATATTCTATACGCCGGAATCTTTGCCACACACCGAAGTGCCCCTGCTCCTATCTCCGTCACGTTTGGGGATTTTGGCATTACGACAGCCGCAGCCACGACCCAGAAACTGGTGTTTACCCCTTCTACCTACCAGCAAACCTATCCGCAGGGGCAGATAGCGGAAGGGTTTGCCGTTGACCTGTCTTCTACCCCCGGAACTACTACCGCCACCCTTTCTGCCGTAGATGCTGCCACTGGTACTGTGCCTGCCTGGATCTCCGATGTGAATGGAAAAAAACTGGACGGCATCAACAACGAAAAATACAATACAGGCATCTCGGATGTTCCTTTTTTACTGAACCCGTCACTAGCGCCCGGCACCTACAAAGCCACCATCAAAGCGTCTTCCTCCGGCTTTACAACGGCTACTCTGCAAGTCACTATAGAAGTCACCCCTGTGTCTGACCTGTTTACGGCTAACGTTAACTTTCAGGATCAGGCAACGCCTGCTCCTAATGGATATTTCAAAGATTTTGGCGAGCCTTATGCCCTTAGAAAAGGCACAGACCAGGGCAACAACACCCTTGCCTATGGCTGGATCAACCCTTCAACCAAGCAACCTGCCGACCTGACCCGGCAGGGACGCAACCGTTCTTCCACAGGTATCAGCGACCCGCTGCTGGCTACGCTGGTGCATATGGATAACCCGTATGCCACCCCTTCCGGCTATTGGGAAATAGCCGTTCCCAACGGTACCTACAGCGTAACGGTTGGCGTAGGAGATGCTGCCACAGGCAACGCGACAGAATACCACCGCATCAATGCCGAAGGGGTATTGCTGATTGAGAACTTTATTCCCTTCGGCGCCGCCGGTAGTACGACCCGCTTCTCATCCAATACCAAACAGGTAAGCGTATCGGACGGCAAACTTACGCTGGATTATGCAGGCGGCGGGGCCAATACCAAACTGACTTTTGCCAGAATCCGCCAGGTCAGTGGGCAGCCTGTCGGAGGCAGTGGTCCGGTGGTCACACAGGTGACCCCACGCAACGGCGCTACCAATGTACCGCTCACCCAGTCTGTTACCGTAGACCTGGATTTTCCTAATCAGGTATCCCTTGATGTGGCAACGGTTAACAGTCAGACGGTCAGGCTGTATGAGCAGACGACGAGTGGCCCCATACAAGTGTCGGGAACCAGCGTCAATGCTACGGGTGGGGGCGATGCCATCACCCTTTCTGCCAGGCTGGAAGAGCGTACGGCTTACCTGTTTGAAATCACTGAACAGGTGAAAGATCTGTCAGGGGCCAGCATGGTTCCTTTTACCTCTACCTTTACGACGGGTAGCGATGTGAAGGTGATCACAGACCTGAGCAACATCAAATTCAAAGAGCAAATCCTGATAGACGACGACTTTGGCGAAGATGGCTTTACAGGACTCACCATCGGTCCTGACAACCGTCTGTATGCTGTGACTTCTGGCGGTACGATCGAACGCTGGGACATACAGGGCGACGGCACATTGGCCAACCATACTACGCTCAGACCCTTTGGAGCAGAAAAAAGGCTGGCGATCAAGCTCACTTTCGACCCTGCTGCTACCGCCACCAACCTGGTGGCCTGGCTCAGCCATACCACCCATGGCTTCCAGCAGATGCCAGACTGGGGGGGCAAGATCTCCAAACTTAACCTGAACGATCCTAACGCAGTCAAAGTCACCGACTATGTTATTAACCTGCCGCGCTCTTACAAAGACCATGTGACCAATGGCATTGACTTTGGTCCTGACCGGGCGCTTTATTTCACCCAAGGCAGCAGTTCCGGGATGGGACTGGCAGACCCGGCCTGGGGTCAGCGCAATGAGCATCTGCTTACGGCAGCCGTGCTGCGTCTAGACGTGAAAGCTGCCGAAGCCAAAGGACTTCCTCTGAACGCCAAGACAGAAGAAGGGGGCAGCTATGATCCTTATGCGCCCGGAGCGCCATTGACCATCTATGCCACTGGTGTGCGCAACGCCTATGACCTGGTGTGGCACAGCAATGGGGAACTCTATGTACCTACCAACGGCTCTGCGGCAGGCTCCAACGTACCGGGGCTGCGCCAGGGCACGATCCTTT
>JBBSNI010000626.1:0-2317 GCA_038232695.1 Cytophagales bacterium | reverse complement strand
TTTACTACATTTACACTTTGGCAGCCGCCGTGGCCCGGTGAGGGCATTCTATATTGTTTTGCATTCAATTAGTATAGCCTTTACTGCCTTCTTTTGCAAATCTATCAACTATCTTATCCTTACTTTTAATACACTACCGATATTTTAATGGCTGCCTTATATATAAATACGGCAAGGCGTGTTACATAGATCGCAAAGACATGACTTCGCCCACCTCCATAAAACGCAACTCACCCTGAATCTTTCCTTCCTGCCGAAGCGATTCCAGTTGGCGCACGGGTTCTCCCAAAGGCTCGTCGGACAGGTCGTAGGTGCCGTAGTGCATGGGGATCATGACGTTGGCTTGCAGGTCGTGGAAAGCCTGAACGGCTTCTTCGGGATTCATGTGCGCTTCCTGCATCATATACGGAGGCTTGTAGGCGCCAACCGGCAGCATACAAATGTCCGGCGCACCGGCGATCTCTCTTATTTCCCGGAAGTGGGGGCCGTAGGCAGAGTCGGCACCGAAGTAGATGGATATTTCCCGGGTTTTGATCAGAAAGCTGCCCCACAGGTTTCGGTTCAGGTCCAGCAAACCCCGGCGGTTCCAGTGTTTAGCGGGCAAAAAGTAAATGTCTACTCCTTCTTTCGTTCGGAACTGCTGCCACCAGGCGGCTTCCTGGTAGTTTACCCGCTTTCTTTGGTTGCCTAACAACTCGCTTAGCTTCAAAGGCAATAGCAACGCCATCTGCGGATTCTGGTAGATAAGCCTGTTTACCGACTTGGTATCGTAATGGTCGCGGTGGCCGTGGGAGAGCAGCAGGTAGTCTATGCCATAAAACTCCCGCAGGGGGCAGGGTAACCCTACCTGCCGTTTGATCAGGGGCAGGTCGGTGAGGCAAGGATCGGTGAGGAGGCTGACGCCGTTGAGCTGTATGAAAAAGGAGGCATGACCCAGCCACACCAGCACATTGTCTTGCTGTAGGAAAGATCGCCCTGGCATGACCTTCAGCCGGAACGGATCGCGCTTTTTTTCTTCTTTTTGGGGGTTGGCAGAGAGTTGCCAGCGTAGCACGGTGCTGTAAGAAGGTACGTTGCTGCCGTGGCTGCCTTCTTGAAAACGTCCGTTAGCCATATAATTGCCTTTAAAAGCAGGGTTGATCAAAGGTAGATCAAGGTTGAGCAGGTATTGGAGCATGAAAAAAGATTTATGTAATATTTATGTTCAAATTTATCAAAATTAAAGGTTCGGACATAGTTTAGTTTAGAAGGGCTTTGATAATTTTGGGGCTTTATGTAAGGAGCAAATCTTAACAACAGCTTTCCTTGAGTGTTGAGCATTTCAAATATTCAACACTCAACACTCAACACTCAATGCTCAAGTAAAATAGCCAAGTAACAAAGTAGAGACAATCAACACACTATTAAACCTGTTACGTTAAACCATGAAAAATACTTTACTGTTGCTGGCCATTTGCCTGCTTCCCCTGAGCTTGTATGCGCAGAAGAAAGATGCGACCAACAACTATTTTACGGCAGACAGCACCTGGTGGAATGGGTTGCAGTTAGGCATTAACTTCAGCCAGGCTTCTTTCAGCGACAATTGGAAGGGCGGCGGTGTCAACTCATTGGCACTGAATACGCTCTTTGATTACCAACTACATTATCAGAACGACCCCTGGTCGTGGGACAACCAGGCAGAGTTTCTCTATGGGCTGATAAAAAACGGAAACCAGCAGGGCATCAGAAAAAGCCTGGACCGGGTGTATTTGGATACCAAGCTGGGGTACCAGATTTCCGAGGTCTGGAATTTTTTTATGGGTGCCAACTTCCTGACGCAGTTTGCTCCGGGTTATCGCTACGTAGAAACAGTGCCGGGCAACGAAGACGCCCTGCGAATTTCCGGGTTTATGGCACCAGCTTTCCTTACCGGTTCTCTGGGTTTCGAGTACAGACCTGCCGATTATTTCTGGCTACGGCTGAGCCCCTTGTCTTCCCGCCTGACCTTCGTGACGGACACCACGCTTTATCTGAACATGGAAGAAGGCAAAAACTATGGCGTACCGGTAGGAGAAACCGTGCGCCAGGAATGGCTGGCGTTGCAGATCGTGGCATCTTTTAACAAGAAGCTGAGTGAAAATATCAAGCTTCAGTCGCGGTATATGCTTTTTTCCAACTATGATATGTTTTCGGCAGAAACGATAGACCACCGCCTGGATGTGCTGTTCAATGCCAAGCTGACGCAGTATATCAACTTCATCGCGGGCGCTATCTTACTATATGACCAGGACCAGGACAGTGATGTACAGATCAGCCAGACGATGGGCATTGGTATCCT
>JBBSNI010000625.1:0-2317 GCA_038232695.1 Cytophagales bacterium | reverse complement strand
GTAGTCAAGAGATTCTTCACTATAATAGTGCTTGGCTGATCTTCCCATCGTCTTCCCGTTAATTGAAAAGCAAACTTACAGCTTTTTGTGGACTATCTTATTTATTAACCTTCACTAAGTGTTTTTCAAAGATAACAATTTTCTTAAATTTATTTTTTGGCTAACCATCCCAATCACTCAGTCTTTCACTGCTCCACCCAGCCGGGCAAAGAAACGGTCGTTTGATAGTTGGAATAGTTGTACAGGGGATTTCTCACCGGCTTATATAGCTTACCCTTCCTGGGATTATCATCCTGTGTGTAGACCCAGATTTCATAAGGATCCCATACCACGATCTCGTCGCGGCCATCGCCGGTCAGGTCCAGCACGGCGTTGCACATATCCGGGTGACCGTCGTCGGGAAAGGCGACTACTTTTCTGCCCCGGCCATCGTACAATCCGCCTTGTATCACATTAGCAGACAACACAAAGTACTCTTCCGATTTTCCCGTCCAGTTCACGGGCAGGCACATGCTGCCATGTTGTACGGGTTCAAAGTCGTGATAAATATTGCCGTCAGCGTCATAATAATGAATAATACCCTGGTTGCCCCAGAAGTTGATGGAGATAGATTCCAGTCCGGGCAGATCGTCCCGGAAGTTAGCTACCGCCGGGTTTTGTACATGCCCTACATAGTGATGTTGTAGAATTTTCCCTCGCATATCAGTGAAGAACATGCCCTCGTCGCTGGCGGCATTAAGCAACTTCAGGGGTTCATCCGGCTTGTACTGCACGATGGCTACGCCGTCGGCATGGTCTTTTATCTGCCCGTCTAATGACCAGAGTTCTTTTCCGTCGTCGTCCAGCAGGGAGTAGCCGATGGCCAGTTCGTCTTTGCCGTCGCCGTCTACATCATAGGCAAAAGGATAGTGCCCGGTGTTGCGTTGCCCCTGCCAGAGTACCTCCAAGCTGTCGTTGAGCGCCCAATAATAGCGGTAGCGGTCTTTGATGAGGATATCCTTATCGTGGCCGGTGCCCCGGAAGTCGGCAAAGTAAAGGCAGTCGCCCAGGATGCGCTCAGAAGCTTCCTGGCGGGCGTCGGGCGGAAGCCTGGGCGTGGGGGCTTTGTACTTGACCTTACCGGTAGCCCCTTCGGCGACGATGATCTCTTTGTTCATACAATAGACCACCTCGCTTTTGCCATCTCCGTCCAGGTCGTGTATCTGGAAGGCCACGTCGTTGGTCAGGTGGTTTTTCCAGGCGTCCGGCTCCCCTATTTGCCAAAGCTGCTCGCCGTCAAAGGTCATGGCCGTCAGACAGCTTAGCTCGCTGTAGCTGTCTTTCGGACCATGATGCACCACTTGCCCGATCAGCACATCTACTTGTCCGTCGCCGTTCAGGTCGCCAAAGCGCAGGTTGCGCCCTACGCCGAAGCCGTCGGTGGATATTTTTTTCCACAGCACCATTTTGGGATTAGCAGCCAGCAGGCTGTCTTGCTGTTGCTGGTAACGGTTTTTGCGGGCAGTATACGCTTTCTTCCCGGCAGGCGTAGCGGCTACCACTATTTTTTCATAATACGTAGGCGCATCGGCCATCAGTCCTACTTTTCCTTGCCTGTAGGTACTGTCGGTAGCTTCCAGCGTGACTTTGCCGTTGATCGATGCGCGCAGGGTGTGACCTTCTGCCGTGACGGTTGCTTGCAGCGATTCTCCTTTCTGCCAGGCAAAAGGTTTTTCTGCCAACACTTTCTCATAAGGCTGGCGGAAGCCGGTGGCGTGTTGCACCATTTTCAGAATGGCTTTTCCATTTCTCACGCCAAAAAAATAGTAGCATCGGCTGTTCCGGTAGCGAAACATCAGTCCGCTCTGCGCGGTATCCAGGGGCGTAAAACGCAAGCTTACCTGGTAATTTTGCCACAGCGAATCCCCGGCAATGACCATCGGATGGGTAAAGTCTTTGGGGTAATGGGTGGTCTGCGCCATCACCTTTTTTCCCTGGTGCGAAAACACTTGCCAGGCCTGCGCAGACTCTTTGTCATGATAAAAGCTGGCCACCTGCCAATGACCGCGCGGGATGAGTTCCGGCAGAAAGTGGTACTCCGTATGCGCCCCAACATCCGAGGAGATCATGCCCGAAGGCAAGGCGCTGAAATCATCTTCCAGCAACACCTGGGAATATTTATCACCCGGCGAAAGGCTTAGTAGGAAAGCGGAGAGGAGGAATAAAACAGATTTTAGGTTGAGCATGATTTTGTAGTTTACGTGTTGGTCAATGGAAGTAGGAAGTAGGAAGTAGGAACCGTAACTATTTACTGCCTACTGCCTACTGCCTACTGCAT
>JBBSNI010000624.1:0-2328 GCA_038232695.1 Cytophagales bacterium | reverse complement strand
TTGCTGCCAATGATAATGCTATGAACCGTACGAAGCGATAGCGTAGTATGGTTTATAGCGGGCGTTCGGTGTCGTTAAGTTCCGAAGATGAACCCATAAAACCTATGACGTTTTACCCAGGGTAAACGTCCGTCGCGTTTCCCCGCTGCGCGGAACGACCAGGGCGAAGCACATCATTAGCGGAAAAAGCGGGCAATAAAACCAGCAATCCGGCGTTAGCCAAGTGTGCTACCCGTAGTCACGGGTGCTTAGGCTACTAACCCTGCTTTCCTAAGTGATGCACTTATCAGCAGGCCTAATAGCCCTTTAGTTGCTACGCTACTCACACGCTTGGCTATTCCTATTCCGCCCTTTTTCGCTACCCTCCTTCGACCGCCCTGGAAATGACACTGAACGACTGGATAAACAAACCTATGTAATTTCTATATAGGAAACAATCTTTATCAGGTTGTATACCCAAACCTTTTTAGTGATATTTGTATAACTCATTTTGTGCTCGTTATGCAAACCTTTACTTCTTTTGAAAGATTACTAAGTATCAAACGCTACAGCCCGGCAACCATCAAGACCTACACAGGGCTACTGTCTGTTTTTCAGGCTTTTGTAGGAAGTGAAAAGCCCATACAGGAACTGGAAACCTCTACTCTTCTCCATCAGGTGCTACGCATTGTCGAAGCTAAAAAGTACACGTATTCCTCGCACAAACAACTCATCAGTGCCCTTTCCCTGTTTCTAAACGAAATGCATCGGCGTAAGGTAGACTTCAGGCCAGTATATCCTACCCAACGTCCTCAGCCTTTGCCCAAAATACTGAGTACCCAGGAGGTCAAGGCCATATTATCAGCTAGTAGCGATCTGAAACATCGGACCATGCTCACCTTGGTGTATGCTCTAGGACTACGTAGCGGAGAACTCATTCACCTTAAAATCACCGACATTGATAGCCAACGAAAGGTCATTCACCTGAAGAGTGCTAAGGGAAATAAAGACCGAATACTTCCGCTACCTGATAACCTGCGAGACCTGTTGCGAGCGTACTACGTAAAGTACCAGCCTCAAGAATACTTATTCAATGGGCAAAACCAATCTGGAAAAAACTCTCTCACCTACTCTCCACAAAGCTTACGCAAAGTGTTTGGCAGTGCTTGTCAAAAAGCAGGTATCCGCAAGAAGGTCACCCTGCACAGTCTACGCCACGCCTACGCTACGCATCTGTTGGAAGCGGGCCTCCGTGGCGCGGCACGGATATCCGGGTTATTCAACAGCTCCTGGGTCACAATTCTATCCGAACCACATAAATACGATAGTTTGCTCATCGTTTTCAACCGGCAGCACCTGGCGTTGGTAGAAGGCGCCGGCCGGGAAGAAGCGTTGGGCATTCTTTTCCGGTTTTTTAATGATGCGATGCAGTAACCTTAACGGCTGCCGCTGCGGTGGTTTATTAGCTTTCCCAGAATAAAGCGATAAAGTGTAGAGGAAGGCTACTTCACGGTAGACTGTACTTCAAAAGCCTGGTTGCGGTTGTATATTTTCAAGTTACGAAACATCATCTTTGTCCTGATCATACAGCGGATCGCCACATGCCCGTAGTTATAGACAGCACCGTTGTTGATCAACGCGCTGTCCTTGGCTTCTACCATCACCACCCCATCGATAGCGCCTATCAGGCTATCACCACGCTGTAAGAACTGTAGCTTATGCCAGGTATCTTTTTCAAAAAGATGATCCACGCAGCCAAAAGAAAGCGGATACAGATAGGGATTTTTGGCCAGCGCGCCGCAGGCAATATCATTGCGCACATCATTCATCTCCCGGTAATACTCCCAGTGGTAGTTCCGTATATCTTCCTGATGCACCATGCGCATATTGCCGGTGGTTCTCAGCGGGTAATCTTTCATGAAGTCTTCGCGGTTCATCCCCGAGGCCTGTACCATCAGTAAACTCAGTCCACCCGGTCGCAAAATTTTAAACTCATATTCTACGTACAGATCGCCTTCAAAGGTTTTCCAGGTCCATAAATACACTTGTTTCTCATAGTTAGCCGGGCTTTGGGGTAAGTTGGGTGTTTCCACCACTAACCCCTGTTCCGTGATTTTAGGGGCCCGGGTGTATCCCTGTACATAGAAACTATCCAGGTCGGCTGGTTGTGTCAGGCTCAAAGAAAGCTTTGGCTGCCATTCATCCCCGGCCTGCCAGCTAAACTTCTTCCGGTCTTTGCCCTCATACACATACCGCAGATGCTCCTCAAAATCCGTATCATAGTCGGTAGCCTGGTCTTTGTACAAATGATACACCTCCTCAGCTCGACTTTAGCCTTACGCGGCCCTG
>JBBSNI010000623.1:0-2334 GCA_038232695.1 Cytophagales bacterium | reverse complement strand
TCTTTTGCCAATGTACTGTTATTACACTCCGCCGATTCTTCGCTGGCGATAGGCATTATCACCGATGATGAAGGGGGATTTACCCTTAAGGCCCAACCCGGCGAATACATCCTCAACATTGCTTTGATAGGGTACCAACCTATCTTCTCACCGCTTGATATTACCTCCACTACTGACGGAGATTTAGGATCATTTTACCTGGCCGAAGATATTCAAGAGCTAAACGAAGTAGTGATAAGGGGGCAAAAACCACTGTTTGAAAAGCAAGTAGACCGGACGGTGGTGAATGTGCAGAGTAGCATCACTTCGGCGGGTAGCACCGTCTTGGAGGTATTGGAAAAAAGCCCGGGCGTGATTGTAAACCGGCAAAACAACAGTATCGCTATAAACGGGAAGAATGGGGTGCTGGTCATGATTAACGGAAAGATTAACCGCTTGCCGATGGATGCCGTCGTGCAAATGCTCAACGGCATGAGTGCGGCCAATATTGAGAAAATAGAACTCATCACCACTCCTCCTGCCAAATACGATGCCGAAGGAAATGCGGGTATCATCCACCTGGTGATGGCCGAGAATGCAGATATGGGTACGAGCGGCAATGTGGGCACTACCGCAGGATATAATGGAGCCGAAACCTGGGGCGTCAATGGCGGCCTCAATCACCGGGGTATTCGCGTTAACACCTTTGTCAACTATGCTATTCTTAGCGACCGCAATGTTAATCAATGGAACCATAGCCGGTATAGCACAGCGGGAGACTTTACCCGCTCGAATGTGAGTACCAATCGGCGGGAACCTATCACGACAGTGCAAAACCTGCAGGCCGGGTTAGAATTTGATATTGACGAAAAAACATCGATTAGTTTGTTAGTGACTGGCTACCATAGGTATTGGGTTACGGTTGATAAAATCAGAAATACAAACGTCTCATCGCCGGACTCAACAACCGTAACCAATATACTGGTAAATGAAACCAACCGCTGGCAGAGTGCTACCGCTAGTCTGGGAGTACACTATCGGCTGAGTGATCAACAAAAAATCAATCTTTCCTTAGATTATCTGTATTACCACCAACGGCAACCCTCTAGCTATGCTAATGATATAACGCTGAATAATTATTCTTTTTCACAAGAATTTATCCAGGTAGATAAGCAGACCCCCATTAACTTTAAGGTGGCCAGCGTAGACTATTCTAATACTATTAACGAAACGTTCTCTATAGAAGCCGGCGTGAAGGGTTCATTATCCCGGTTTACCAATAGGGTAAGCACAACCCGTACTGCCGGAGATAAGGTCAGTATAGATCCGGCATTCACCAACACCTCAACCCTGGACGAAAAGATCATGGCAGCCTACGGCTCAGCGACCTGGCAGCCCAGTACGCTATGGAATTTGCAAGGCGGCCTACGCTACGAATATACCGACACCTATATGGGCACCCCGGACGCAGAGGCTTTGGTTGACCGGGCGTTCGGTAATTATTTTCCGACCCTGTCGGTCACCCGGAATTTAGCCCAGGAAAGTAAGCTGCATTTGGCATACAACCGGCGAATTACCCGTCCTACTTATAACGATCTGGCTCCTTTCGTCTTTTTTGTTAATCCTACTACGGTTATGGCTGGCAATCTTGCCCTCAGGTCCGCCATCAGCGACGGCATTGACCTAAGCTATCAGCGCCAACAGTGGTGGGTTTCATTAAAATACAACTACATCAAAAACGCAATGGCGCCCTTCCAGCCGGAGATCGATCCAGAAACGAACCGTCAGATACTTCGCTCACAAAATTTAGAATATCAGCAGTCTTACGGTATTCATACCACATTACCGATAGCGATCACTTCCTGGTGGGAATTTCGTAACGATGTATCTCTTTATTACTATCAATACAAAACCCAGCATCTGGAAACCGATGTTCAAGACAACCTATTCAGCTTTACCTTTAACGGAACCAACACCTTTCAATTACCGAAGGGGTACTCAATAGAAATGACTAACTACTATCAATCAGCTTCCCTTTGGGGACTTATTCAACTCAGGCCATTAGGCCGACTGGATGTTGGCTTCAAAAAACAGCTAAAGGACGAGTGGGGTACTATTAGCCTGGTGGGAACTGATTTGCTCAATACCAGTGCATGGCGGGCAGACATCAACAGCCCGAACGAAAATACGCAAACTTTCTTTTCCTACAACTGGGGACTGCGCGGGGTTACTGTTACGTACTCTAAGCTCGACTTTAGCCTTACGCGGCCCTGGTCATCATAGCGCATAAATGCTGTATCAAGGGTTGGTTTAAATAATCAACCTCTGCTTCGGGCAGGGAGGTTAAAAATTGTT
>JBBSNI010000622.1:0-2349 GCA_038232695.1 Cytophagales bacterium | reverse complement strand
GGCCAGTATATCCTACCCAACGTCCTCAGCCTTTGCCCAAAATACTGAGTACCCAGGAGGTCAAGGCCATATTATCAGCTAGTAGCAATCTGAAACATCGGACCATGCTTACTACGATCTATGCCCTGGGGCTACGCAGCGGAGAGTTGATTCATATGAAGGTTACTGATATTGACGGCGAACGAAGGGTCGTGCATATCAAAAACGCCAAAGGCCAGAAAGATCGAGTCTTACCGCTATCAGATAAACTGCGAGATCTACTACGAACCTATTATAAACAGTATCAACCCCAGGAGTACCTGTTCAATGGGCAAAAAGGGGGAATGTATTCACCCCAGAGCCTGAGAAAAGTATTTGACCAAGCCTGCAGCCGCGCCAAGATTACCAAAAAGGTAACCATTCATAGCTTGCGCCATGCCTACGCCACGCATCTGCTGGAAGCGGGCACCGACATCAGGGTCATTCAGCAACTACTGGGGCATACCTCAATCCGCACCACCATGATCTACACCCACGTCACAGCCAACAACCTTATGAAAGTACCCAGCCCGCTGGATTTTTTGGACAAACAGTTGAAAAGGTGATGGGGTATAGCCCTGAGAGTTTTTATCGTTTCAAAGGTCTTCTCCACAGCTCTGTGTCGCCGCTCAATCCCCAGGTCTGTGTCGCACAGACCTGAATACTAATGTTCCAATGTAGTATAAAAAGGCAGCATCATTTTGTCATTTTTAGCTTACACCTAACAACGGTATATACCTGAGTAGCGCTCCACGCCGGTCATGCCTCACCGGGACGTGAAAATACCCTAATCGTAGGCAGTGTTCACATTTTTTTCGTAATCGGGAATTTCAGAGTAGAAAGGGCTATCCCAGGGCACCGGCTCACCAGGGCGGTCGCCGGGTGGAATAGTCATTTTTAAGCCTCTCAGATAAAACAGGCGGTCGCCTTCCAGCGCCATCTCTTTGAACCTTTCGACGTGGATGGCTGCTTCCAGACCTGCCGCATCTCCCGTATAATTGCCCAGCCCTGCCCGGTTTCTTACCAGGTCAAGGTCGCCGATAGCGCCTGCTGTGTCTCCTTTTCTGGCGCGCAGAATAGCTCTGAGCAGGTACATATCGGCCAGGCGCAACAGGGGCACATTGGTAATGCGATTCCCGGCACGATAGTATTTGTTGTTCCACACATAGTCCCGGGTGGTGTTGAAATTGCCGTTAGGCTCCGGATACAGATAAGGTGCGATAGAATCTGTGCTTGCCGACGGGGTCAGTCTCAGGAATAGCTGGGTAAACCGTTTGTCTGCCACGGCTTCCGTCGTCATATTCCCGCCAGCGTCCTGCCAGCCCACCTGTTGCAGGAAGTAGTCGCTGGCGTGGATGAAACGGTCGCCGTTGTTCTCTGGTCCGTTGGCAAACTGGTTGCTGGCATTGTACCATTCAAACCGGCGCGGATGTTTCCAGTTGCTGCTGCCGCCCAGTCCGTCGCCTGCCCAGAGGGCGTAATACCAGATCACCTCTTTGCCCCGCTCTACGCCTGTTTTGTTGAAAGCTTCCACCGGGTCTTCGGACAAATCGTAATCTCCTCCATTCTGGTCTATCACAAAGTTGAGTTCTGCCTCTGCTTCCTCGTAAGCACCTGTTTGGAACAGCACTTTAGCCAGCAGGGCGGCGGCGGCAAACTTGTTGGCTCTTCCGTCGGCATACGAAGGCGGATGCAAGGCGGGGTCATAGCGTTCGGGCAACAATGCTTTAGCAGCGCGCAAATCTGCTAGAATCAGCGTATAAAGATCGTTGGTAGAAGCCAGTTCGGAAGCCTTGGCTTCGTCAAAGTCTTTTGCCTGGGTTGTTCTGAAAGGAATGCGCTTTTCCTCATTCGGGTAAGGCGGCATATACACCTTAGCCAGCCAGTCGTAGGCATACGCCCGCACAAAAAGCAGTTCTCCTTTGATACGATCGATCTCATCCTGCCTGCCGTCTGAAGGAAAGGGGTTGCCCTGGTTTTCTTCTATGAAGTCCAGCGCACCGTTGGCAAAGCCAATGGCAAAGTAAGCGCTGTTGAAAACAGCATTGTCGAAGACAGAAATTTGCAGACCGGTCTGCCGGGCGTACATCGCTTCTGCATCGCCGTCGGTGCTGAACCCGGCGGTGATCGGCGCCAGGTTGACACCATCGGCATATAGTTCGCCCGCCAGAAATCCGTGGGCAAAAATGGTCCGGCTTCCCCCATTGCCTGACAGCCCGTAATAGGCGCCGATGGGTGCTTTCTCAAAGTCGGACAACGTTTGCCAGGGAGCCTGCGCCGGGCGGTCGAGCTCGAAATATTCTTCATTGTCGCATCCTGTTGCCAGGAAGC
>JBBSNI010000621.1:0-2368 GCA_038232695.1 Cytophagales bacterium | reverse complement strand
CCATGCGGCGTTTTTTCAGGTCGGCAACGATCTGCCGGAACGTAGCCTCATCGCCTATCTCAGGGCTGATCGCGTGTGGGTTGACCACGTCGTAGCCGTGAGTACTTCCCTTGCCTGCCTGAAAGAAGGGAGCAGAATACACCGTAGAAATACCCAGCTTTTCCAGGTAGGGAATGATCTTTTGTATCTGCTCAAAGTTAAACGCCGAGGAGGTCTGTATGCGATAGGTAGCGGATGGATAGTACATATAGTGTTTGGGTGTGTTCAGGTGTTCAGTTGTTTTTTTACTTGAGGATTAAATATTGAATGTTTAAAAAAATATTCAATATTCAATGCTCAATATTCAATCCTCAATGAAGTGTGACTGTTTTGCCGGACAACTCACCATAAGATTTACTGCAACACCTGAACACACATTTACATATGTGGCACAAGGGAGTCTTCGGCAACCCGGATGTTAAGTTCTGAAAAAATGTCCGTAAAAAGATCGCACCATTGCGTCGAGGCTTCGCTGCCCTGTTCTTTTTCTGTCAGGTGTTGCCGGTAGTCCTGCCGGTGGATCAGGAACGCCAGGTTCTGCGCTCTCCAAAGGTCTGGCGTCAGTTGCACATCTTTGGTGGCACGGATAAACCTAATGATCTTGTTCATCAGGCTGAGGTCTTCCGGTTCTTCCTTCAACTGCTCCATCATCCTGTTGATCTTTTCTTCTGCCAGATAGTTGAGCTTGACCTTGTTGATATCTACCGACAAATTTTTGATGCTGTCGGCGACCCGGCGCAGTTCTCTGAAGTCAATTTTGTCCTGTTCCAGGATTCTTTGCAGCCGCATACTAACGGTATAGTCGCCGGTATACTTCAGCGGTTTGGGCGGGGCAATACTCAACTCGTTCATCGCCTGCAGGATGGCGTAGTTGTTTTCATAGATTTGCTCGAAAGTAGCCTCTATGCTATGCATCGTCTGGGCAAGTACCTGGTTGAGGATTTTCTTCTGATCGTCTTTGAACAAATGCCAGAAAGAGTAATTATGCGTCCCGTAGTGTTTGTCCATCAGCACGACAGCTTCGTGGACACGGCTTTTTTGGAAAGCCTCTACTATTTCGTTGCGCATCAGCGTAAAGGCTTCCTCGCTATCAAACTGGCGCACGCCGCCAAACAGGTGATGGTCGCCCAGATGCAGTACGGCAAACGTGATGTTCTCTTCTTCCAGCGTCACTTCCGAAGTAAGGCGCACCTTACCCACCGCCAGCGTCTGCTTGCCTGCTTCAAACAACTCAAAATGTTCTGTCCGCACATCAAAGCTATAGATAGCAGAATGCTGAGGATAATCGGTAAACAGGGAAGACACCGCATAGTGCGCGCCTACCCGGTGGATGTCTACAATAGAAGGTTTGACAAACTTATTATAAGCGTTGGCAGCGTTGCCATGCTCGGGCAGGTTGCTCGGCGCCTGGCTGAGCAGTTCCAGGAAGGCAGGCTCCAGGTCTTCGCCGCTGATGTCTTTGGCAAGCTGAACGGCACGTGCCGCGTACAGTATGTCCTGCATGGTCTCTATGCCGGTCACTTCATCGAAGAACCAGCCGCAACTGGTATACATCAGCATGGTGTGGTACTGTATCTCCAGCAGTTTGAGGAACTTTACTTTCTCCTCTTTGGACAACTCGCGCTGGGCGTGCTGTTGGATGAACTGATCTACATTCTTATAAGAACGATCCAGAATGACGTCTATGTATGCATTCCTGACTGCCCAGGGGTCTGCCACCAAATCGCCCATTTCTTCTTCGTACATAGGGATCAGCTTTTCGCGCAGCCAATCAAAAGCAGCTCGTAGTGGCTTTCTCCACTTCTGGTTCCAGTCGGGGCGACCACCGGTGTTGCCGCCGCCTTCGTCCATCCAGCGTTCCAGGTTGGGTGTGCTGCTCCAGGCTGTGTTTTCCAGTATTTGTGCTTCCCACTTAGGCGGAAACTTCTCTAAGTATTCGCCATACACGGTAAGCTGCGCCTGCTCATTTTCTTCTATAGAATGCAAACAGTAAGACAGTCCCATTTCGCCCAGACGGTGGTGGTGCCCGTAGGATTCTCCGTCGGTAGCGATGTGCATGAGTTGCGGCTTGGCGGTTTCGTCATCCAGGTCAAGCTGACCCATCAGGCGGTCGGCGAATACCTGTCCGTTGTTGAGCAGTCCTTCGAAGGCAATGCCCTGGGAGACCGGACCATCATAAAAGAACAGGTTGATCCTTTTGCCCGAAGGCAGGCGGCACAGGTAGGCATTGCGGGGGTCTACGCGGGCACCTATCACGTCTTTCCACTTCTCTTCTCCTATCTTACGCACATTTTTAGCCTGATACGGCGACAGTATGGTGTATTTGATG
>JBBSNI010000620.1:0-2368 GCA_038232695.1 Cytophagales bacterium | reverse complement strand
GGGCGGCCAGTGTCAGTTCCCGGTGGATTTTCTGGTAGTGCCTCAGATCAATCTCAAAGTTGCTGAAACTTCTGCTGACATCGTTAACGCCCTGATAGTGGGTCAGAAAAGCGCTGGCGCGTGTCCCTACAAATTTGTTAGGGCCGTTAGCCAGCGTATTGTCAAAGACCAGCCCTGTTTTCAGTCCGCCATAGTAAAAAGTGCTCTCCCCGGTAGCGATCGGTGCGTTGACGGAAGGCCCCAGCCCCAGGTCGGTATAATGGGTGTTGGCGCCAAACGGGCTGATCTCCAGGCGGGTCGTTACATTAAAAGGAATAGCGGCGCCTGCCTGGAAACGGTTCAGTGTATACCGCTGCACATTCCGGTCGGCTACATTCTGGTAGATCCCTTCCCGCTCGTAGCGGAAGTGGTAATCGATGCGGTTTTTCAGGTATTGGTATTCGGCAAAGACGCTGCCGCTCCTCAGATCGGTAAACTGTACCAGCCCGCCATAAAAGCGGTGGTTTTCCAGCATATCGTTCATTTGCACTTCTATATGAAATCCAAAATTACGGATCGGGTCGATCACGGCAGAAGTCACCACATTATCAGCACTGAAGCGGGTCTGGTAAGGATAGGGGCCTTCAATCCGCGTCTCGCGCTGTAGCTTGCGATACCGCGCCAGGAAGGAGTTGCCTGCCCCTTCGTTATCGGTTTTTCCTTCCGAAAACTTATAATCGTTGGTAGAAATATTCTCTTCTGCCGGTGTGTTAAAAGCGTAATTATCTGTATCGATCAAGCCTTCTTCCCCTGGAGTTTCCTGACCAAACTGATAGTTTTCCGTGTTGATGGTCGTATCGCTGTTGGAGATAGCCGCATCGTCGGCGACCGAATCCTGCCTAACGGGCTGGGTTTCTCCGGCGGGCAGCGTATCGGCAGGCGTGGTGCCGCTGGCTACGTCGGCCGTATCGGCAGGCAGGCTTAGCCTGTTTTTCCGGTTGCCTGCGATGCGGTCCGAAACCATCTGTGCCTGTATGGCTTGTTGCCGCTGGGTTTTAGGGGTGAATATGTTCTGATTGAAGTCAAAATTGTCTTCCACATACACATAATCGTCATCTTCGGAGAGCATGGTAAAAGCCAGCAGGTTGTTGGCAAAATCAATATCATAATCCTGTATGCTCAGGGCAAAGTTAGAAACCTGGTTGAAGATACTGTCGCGCAGGTTATATTGATACAGGTTGAAGATACCCTGCTGGTCGCTCAGGTAATAGATATTGTCTTCGTCTTTCGGGATGGGCTTGATGTCCTGGCTCACGGTGTTGGTAACGCGCCGGAGCAGGGAATCTTCGTTGTCCAGGTCCAGTACGAAGATATTAAAGTTGTCGCTGATGTCTTTTCCCAGGTCAACTTCTTTGGCGGGCACAGGATCGTAGTACAAAGAGTCCTCGGGCCGGTTGCTGGAAAATACGATCTGGTTGGTGCCCGGTATAAAGCGGGGGTGCAGATCGTCGTAGATGTCGTTGGTGATGCGGTTGATAGAGTTGCGGTTGGGGTTGTAGACAAACAGGTCATTCTGCCCGTTCAGGTCGGCGCTCATGACCGCCAGCCGGCCGTTGCTGTTAAAGGTAAAGTCTTTCACCTGGTTGAATCTGCGCAGCGGCGTCTGCCGTTTGCCTTTGCCGCCGATGTTGTAGAGCCACAAATAGCTTTGCCCCCGCTGGTAGCCAATGACCCCCAGCGTCTGGTTGTTGTTCCATGCCAGCAGCGGCACTTCCAGATCCAATGCCTGGGTGATCACCTTATAGCCCCCGGTATGTACAGTTTTGGTCTTGCCCTTTTTCAGGTCTTTGACTTTTACCTTGTATCTGCCTTTGTAGTTTTCAGAATAAGCCAGGTATTTTCCGTCGGGACTAAGGGCTACGTCTTTGTACCGGTATTCTTTGCGGTTGTTTTTCCGGAGGCGGTTGGCTTTGTCCGGATATATATAAGCCGTGTCCACCTGGACAGCCATCTCGTCGTAGTAAGCCTGCCACTGCCGCATAAACAGCTTGAAAGGAATGCCCAGGGTATTGACAATGCTGTTTTCTTCGTTGCGGATGATGCGCGTCAGGTTAAGGATGTTGGAGATACTGCTTCTGCCGTAGCGGGCAGCGATAAAGTTCCAGACCGATTGCCCGGCAATAGCGGCTTCTTCGCCATTGAGGCGTGAAAGTTTGACGTTCCTTTTTTTGTGGAACAGGTCTCTCATCTGGTCGTCCATCTCTATGTTCCAGCCTTCGGCTATGTAGCGGGCGGCGCCCTCGATAAACCAGTCGGGCAGGCTCAGCAGATAGGCGCTTTGGAACATATCCGTCAGGCTGCCGCCAAACATCATGTCGTTGATGAGCAT
>JBBSNI010000619.1:0-2381 GCA_038232695.1 Cytophagales bacterium | reverse complement strand
TTGCCTCATAGGTTATAGCAGCATCCTCTGCCTTTACTACTACCTATCTACACCTAACCTGTATACTTTACCATGAAAACGATTTCAGCCTACCTGTTCGACTTTAAGGATATTTCCAAAAGACTATGGTTTTTGTATCTCATTATCCTCACCGGTTTTTTTGCTTTTACCCAAAACAGCCAGGCACATGATCTGTTCCAATCGCTCATGTACGTCTCAGCCCGCTACGAGACGTATGTGATAGGCTTCCTGATAGCCCTGGTTTGCTGGTCTGTGCTGATCTGGTCTGTGGCCAGAAGCACCTTACTGCTGCTTCCCCCGCCGGAGATGAGCCTGGATCAAAAAGGCGCCTTCGGCGACAGGGCAGGCAAACAAAGTCCGTACTATCATTTAGCGTTGTGGCTTCCCGGCATACTGTGTTTGTTTCCCTTCCTGATCAGTATCGCAGGCTTGCAGGCGGCTACCCTGGAAGGCCAGGGCAGAGAGGCGATCATGCTCCATATGCTGCTTTTGACCGTCATGATCCTGACAGCCTGCCTGCTCTATGGGCTGGACCGGCAACGCCTGGATAGGGTTAAAGCAAAACGCCCGGACGATATTCATCATGCCATCTATACGACCAGGCTTTGTGAATTCCGGCAACTGCACTGGTCTTACAAACTCATACTGACCGCAGGCTGCCTGCTCTCGCTGACTGTCCTTGTCAGCTTTCTGCCCTGGTGGAGTTACCCGGTGTCCCTCTGGCTTCGTCCTTTTACGATCGTGGTCATGGGCTTGTGTACCGTCACCTTGCTGTGGGGCGCCGTCCATTACCTGGACTACCTGACCAGGATGCCCCTGATGGCACTGATCGCCGTTTTGGCCTTCTTTTTCAGTTTCACCAACAACAACCACAGCATCAGGACCATACGCTCTGCCCAGGCAGACGAGCGTCCCGGGCTGAGAAGCTATATCAGGGAATGGATCAAAGTCAAGTCCATAGGGATGATTGAGAGCGACTCGCTGCCCATGATCCTGGTGGCTACCGAAGGCGGCGGCATCCGGGCCTTGAACTGGACGGCCGGGGTGCTCAAACAGTTGAATGATGCCATCCCTGATTTCTATGAGCAGGTATTCAGCATCAGTGCCGTGTCGGGCGGCTCGGTAGGCGCTACCCTTTTCCATACCTATTATACCGACTTTTCAGATTCGCTCATCCCACCGGCCGACCCTCAGTTCAGAGAGGTCATAGAAGCGGATTACCTGTCCAATGTAACAGCGGCTTTGATGTATCCTGAACTCTTACAAGTGGTATGTCCGCTGCCTATCCCGGGCTTTGACCGCTCGCGCTACCTGGAAGATTCCTGGAAAAACCAGTACAGCAAATCGTTGAAAGCAGGCAGTCTGGACAGAGCTTTCCTGGATTTGTGGAAAGGTTACCATTTCTATAACCCGCAGTTGTTTTTAAATGCATCCCTGGTAGAAACCGGGCAAAAAGTGATCATCAGCAGCGTAAAATTAGACAGTACTTTCTTTCCTGACGTGATTGATTTTCACAAAGCCACCGGCGTGGATATACCCGTGAAGACGGCCGCCTCTGTAGGCGCCCGTTTTCCTTATATCACCTCGGCAGGCACCATCCGGGACCGCGATGGAAAGCCCTGGGGCAACCTGGTCGATGGAGGCTACTATGAAAACACCGGGCTGGGCACTACGCTTCAACTACTGAATACCATACTGACCGAATTAGACGAAGGCACTACCTTGCCTCGTGTCAAACTCATGCTCATCTTTATTCAGAATGGAGATTATGCCCTGAAAGACGGCGCGGATCCTGATTTTTTGATTGATCTGACAGCACCGCCCAAGGCCTTGCTGAATACCTGGGGCAGGCAAAGTGTATCGGTAGGAGAAACAGCCGGTATGTTTTGTTCCAAGCTTGAGAGAAATGTCAAGTTCATTAAATTTGAGCTGGACAGAAACCGGAGAAAGCATCAGGCTATTCTTCCGCTGGGCTGGTTTCTTTCCGAAAGAGCAAGCATGGAATTCAGGCGGCAGGCGGCAGCCATCACCAAACCTCCCTCAGACAGCGATGCTTCTACGGTAGCGCAAAACAATTTCGACGCCTACGAACAGTTGCAGGATTTTCTGGACGAAAAAACCCTCCTTTCCAGGCGGTAAATGCTGTAGCCCATATAAAGCTATTTTTCCCTTGAGAATTGAGCATTGATTGCGCCCGGCGCCCGGTTGAATATTGAGTGTTTAAAAAATATTCAATAATCAATAATCAATGCTCAAGGATAGCCACTAATTTTTACATAGCAGAAAACAGCACACCTGTTTTACCCTTCCGTACCATATTCTATCAGCCAGGGCAGCGCCGTTTGCCGCAGGGCGGTCTG
>JBBSNI010000618.1:0-2397 GCA_038232695.1 Cytophagales bacterium | reverse complement strand
TCCTTTCGACTTAGGTCTTTCTTTTTGCATTGAATTACCGTGCCTTTTTCAGATGAAAAGACATCAATTCCTTTTTGATTATGTCCTTTTCTTCCAAATCCCTTGTAGGTCGATGTAGATTCAATTTCATTGAACAAATCAATAATTAGTTCTTCAAATCTATCTTCGTTTCATAGAGGTGGAATTTGGTGTTCTGACATATCTCATTGAGTAACTGGAATTATCGCTAACAACCGGATAAACACACCGGTGTGTTTATTTGCACTGTATCTTTTTGGCTAATCTAATCAATTGTTAATGCTTTTGAAAGCATGGTAGCTTTGCCCTAAAAAAAAGGGTAAGCGATTGCGGCAAAAAGCACCAACGTTGGTGCTTGGAGTACCTCACGAGGTGCAATTTGCACCAAGCTTGCAGCAAAAAGCACCGGCGTTGGAGCAAAAAGGTGCAACGATGCAGCAAATTGCACCAACGTTGGTGTTCCGAGCACCTTGCAAGATGCAAATTACTCCAACGATGCAGCAAAAAGCACCTATCGAGGTGCAAAAAGGTGCAGCGTTGGTGTTCCGAGCTCCAACGATGCAGCAAAAAACACCTCCATCACTGCCCAAAGCATCTGTACGGTCCGGTAATGACAGATATTTCCGAAGGAAAAGGCATAAAAAAAAGCCCTTCCATAAAAGAGCTTTCAGGGTTTATTGATGAATGATCATCGATCAATCTTCCTTTCATTATAACCTGTATAAATCTGCCGGGGGCGACCGATGGGCTCTTTGTTTTCGCGCATCTCTTTCCACTGGGCGATCCAGCCGGGCAGCCTGCCCAGGGCAAACATGACAGTGAACATATCCGTCGGGATGCCCATCGCGCGGTAGATGATGCCGGAGTAGAAGTCTACGTTGGGGTAGAGCTTTCTTTCTACAAAGTATTCGTCTTTCAATGCCGTTTCTTCCAGCCCTTTGGCAATATCCAGCACCGGGTCCTGGATGCCCAGTTTGGAGAGTACCTCATCGGCGTTCTTTTTGATGATGCGGGCGCGGGGGTCAAAGTTTTTGTACACGCGGTGACCGAAGCCCATCAGGCGGAAGGGGTCGTCTTTGTCTTTGGCTTTGTCAATATATTTCTTCACATCGCCGCCGTCATTTTTGATGTTTTCCAGCATCTCAATCACCGCCTGGTTGGCGCCGCCGTGCAGCGGCCCCCACAAAGCGTTGATACCCGCAGCGATAGAAGCATACAGGCTTGCCTGCGAAGAGCCTACGATGCGGACGGTAGAGGTAGAGCAGTTCTGCTCATGGTCTGCGTGCAGGATCAGCAGCTTATCCAGCGCATCGCTGACCTCCGGCTCAGGCTCGTACTGCTCTGCCGGCAGGGCAAACATCATTTTCAGGAAATTGGCACCGTAGTCCAGAGAGTTATCCGGGTAGCTGACCGGATGGCCTATCTTATGTTTGTAGGCCCAGGCGGCAAAGGTAGGCATCTTGGCAAGAATACGGATGATGCTCAGGTCTACTTCCTCTTTAGAACGGTTCGGGTCCAAAGACTCAGGATAAAAGGCGGTGAGCGAACAGACCAGCGAAGAAAGTACGCCCATCGGATGCGCACTGGACGGGAAGCCATCTAATATTTTTTTGATGTCTTCATGCACCAGCGTATGGTGGGTAATCTTTTCTTTAAAGGTTTCAAATTCTTCCTTTTCGGGCAGTTCTCCATAGATCAGCAGGTAAGCTACTTCCAAAAAGTTGGATTTGGCAGTCAGTTCTTCAATAGAATAACCACGGTATCGTAAGATCCCTTTTTCTCCATCCAAAAAGGTGATGGAGCTGGTGGTAGAGCCTGTGTTTTTAAACCCCTGATCCAGGGTGATGTACCCGCTTTCGCTACGGAGTTTGCTGATATCTACAGCTTTTTCGTCTTCAGTTCCTTCAATCACCGGAAGCTCATAAGACTTTCCGTCAATGTTTAGTTCGGCAGTATTATTTGACATATGAGAGCGTTTATGGTTAAAATGCGTTTATGTGTTCATGTGCTAAAGTGTTAATGTGTTCATGTGCTTGTCTGATGTTAAGTAATTTAAATAGACTTAAAACGCTAACACCTTCGCAACTGAACACATTAACACCTTCAATTATTCCCCAAGATCAAAGGCATACCGGTTTCGCCGCTGCCAATGATGACTACTTTGGCGTTGCTCGATCCGGCCAGGCTGGTCGTAGCCTCGATGCCTCTCATCTTTAACAATTCATCGGTCAAACTGTTGTTAATAATTTTGTTGGCCTGCGCCTCGCCTTCGGCGGCAATCCTTTTGCGCTCGGCCTCGCTGCGCTCCCGCTCCAGGCGAAACCGGTAGGCGAGCGCTTCCTGCTCCTGCTTGAGCTTGCTCTCGATGGCTTGCTTGAT
>JBBSNI010000617.1:0-2405 GCA_038232695.1 Cytophagales bacterium | reverse complement strand
CTCAACTGGAAACACCAACCGAAGGGCGGTAGTCTACAACAACGCAGTTCAATGGATACGATCAAGCAGCATATACCAAAATAGAAAACTTGAAAAAATAATATGTCTATCGCTTGCTTTGATCTTAGAATTCGGGCGATTGATTCCTTCCAAGATACCGTTGGTCAGTTGGGATCGGATGTATTCTACGATCCCCTTGAAATGTTTACGAACAGACTTGGAGAAACTGTTCTTACCGAAGACATCTTCGGCCAGATCAGCCATGAAAGATAACTGAGCTTTAGCCGTCTGTAAGCATGACTGTTGATAGAAATCTACCAGGTGTTCTTGCAGCAACAAGCCATAAGCCCGTTTGCTGGGGTGTCTATCCATGAGCTTTTCCAAATGCTTACCTAATAGTTTGAAGACGTGCCATTTGTCGTAGGTCACCTTGGCCCAGGGGAAGTAGCTCTGTACCCCCTTAGCAAATGCCGGGGACATGTCGGATGAGATGTTTTGCACTACTTCTGGATTAGGATGATCTTGAAAGAAGTGCTCAATGGTATCAGCACCTTTACCATCTTCTAAGGCTAAAATCTGATGGGTATCCAAATCCACAAAAGCGGTGATATAGTCATGGCCTTTGCGCGTAGAAGTTTCATCAACACCTACCTGTGAGCAAACTGATATACAGTGTGCCTGGTAAGCAGTTTCGGTGTAGTGATGATAGATGCTGGCGATGCGTTGCGGATATACCCCCAATTGCTCAGCTACTTTGCTCATGTTGTGATAGAGTCGTAGCAAGTCCAGTACGTAGCGTTCATAGAGCAGGGTAAAGCGCGATTGTTCCCGGCTAAAGCCTACCTGTAAGGCGCGTGTTTTACCCGTTTTAATGTCTTTATAGACGGGCAAACGGCAATGAATGAAGCAACGGTACTGAAATAAAGCTAAGTGTTCCCACTGCCGATCATAGTACTGATGCACTACTTGTCCGGCAGGCGGATGATGACTGGCATCTACTTCCAAATGGATGTGAACTTCTCGCAACGCTTCGTCTTTTTCTACTCGTTTTACGCACAGGGGGTGAGCTAAAGGCAGTAACTCTTCCAGCATTTTACTAAGTTGCATAAAAGTTTTTGCCACAAAGATAATACATCCACATAAAATCATTTAGAACCTAAAAGTGCGGTAAAAACAAAGCTGTATTGCCAAAGTATTTTCATGATGAATCGGTTTTAAAGTTAAAGCGAAATATCTAAGCCGAAGGAAAATCCACGCATCACGGGCAGGGCGCTTCTCTGTCTGTTAGGATCACCTTCTACGGCCTGATTTGCTCCCAACCCTTGTCCGGTTTCGGGGTCCCAGCCTTCCCAATCAGTGAAGGTGAGCAGGTTTTTGCCGCTGACAAAGACTTTTACATTTTGCAGTCCGATGCGTTCTGTCAGGCTGTTGCTGAGGTTATACGCCAGGGAAACATCCTGCAAGCGCACAAAGCTGCGGGAGAAGTACCGCTGCTGCCCAATGGCGGCATCTGCGCCCGGACGGCGATAGGTAGCGCCGGGGTTGGCAGGTGTCCAGTAGTCAATTTCGGCAAACCAGTTGCTGCTCTGCGCATTGCCGGGGGTGTTGTAACTACCCGCCCAGGGGTTATTCTCACCCAGGTATCTGTTGCTTCCACCCTGTATTGATTTGATGAAAAACTTCAGCGAAAAATCTTTATAGCGCAGCGTGTTTTGTATGCCGAACTGATACGCCGGTTCTTCGCGCCCCAGGATTTTACGATCATTTTGCGGGGTGATCAGCGTATCGCCGTCCAGATCACGCAGCTTGTACTGACCCGGTGCAAACCCATTGGGAATGCTCTCCCCGTCGCTGATCTGCCATAGTCCGTCAATCATGTAGCCGTAAATGGTGCCGATAGGCTCGCCGATGAATAAGCCGTTGGCGGTTAGGTCGTCTTCCTGTCCGTCACCGTTGCGGTCCAGGCCGATCAGGCTTTCAATTTTGTTGTTATTTGTCGCAAAGTTAAATGCTATATCCCAGGTAAAATTGCTGGCGCGTACCGGCGTAGCGTTGAGCATCATTTCCAGCCCGGTATTGCTGATCTCGCCGACGTTGGAAGTGATATTCTCAAAGCCGGTGATTTCAGGCAATACGAAGTTCCACAACAGATCGGTCGTCGTAGACTGGTAATAATCAATGCTTCCCGAAAGCTTGCTTTGCAATACCTCAAAGTCCAGCCCGATGTTGAGCCCGGCGGTTCTTTCCCACGACAGGCTGGGGTTGGCCAATGAGGCTACCCTTTGTCCGTTGACGGTGCTTCCGCCATCCCCAAATACGTACTTGGAATCATCACCGGCTTCCACCTCCGCCAGCGAACTGTAGCGGTTAGGGTTTGTCAGGAAATAAGCTTTAATTTTTTGGAT
>JBBSNI010000616.1:0-2405 GCA_038232695.1 Cytophagales bacterium | reverse complement strand
CCGATCATACCGCTGCCCTGCAAGCTCAGCAAGGCGACATCTTTGATAGAAGTAATACCTTTGACCGACAGTATTTTCTCATCTTTGGGTTCAGTCGTATTAATGTAAGGGTTGCGGCTTACTACTGTGCCCGGAAACTCCCGGTGAAAGGTATTGCGGATGCGTAGTGGAATGTTTTTAGCCAAGACAGGTAGCAGCGTAGGCGGGTAAATTACTTTAGCGCCAAAGTGAGACATTTCCATCGCCTCGATGTAGGAAATAGCATCCAGCGAAAAAGCCGAAGCTACCTGCCGGGGGTCTGCTGTCATGACGCCATCCACATCCGTCCAGATTTCTATCTCTTCTGCCTCTAAAGCAGCACCGAAGATAGAAGCTGTATAATCCGAACCTCCCCTGCCCAGGGTCGTTGTCTCATCGTCCGGGGTAGCACCAATAAAGCCCGTGATAACCTGTAGCGATGGATTGGTATTGAAATACTCGGCGATGCGCCGGTAGGTTACTTCAAAATCTACTTTGGCACTACCAAAACTATCGTCTGTATAAACTACTTTGCGGGCATCCAGGAATTGCGCGTCGATGCCCAGGGCGTGAATATATTGGCTGATGATATAAGCGGAAAGGCGTTCGCCAAAACTAACGACCAGGTCCAGCGTCCGGCCGGAGCGTTCGCGGAGCAGGAATACACCGTGCAATACATCTTCCAACTCATTGAACAACGTTTTCAGGTAAGCAAACACACGGCTTTGCGACTGCACACTGATGAGCTGGCGCGCCGTATCGAAGTGATGCTTTTCTATTTGCTTCAGACTTTCTATATAATCTTCCTGCCCGGCGGCGGCTTCGCTACTGACGCCGATAAGCCGGTCCGTGATACCGCTCATGGCAGAGACCACTACCGCACAGGCTGTTTGCTGGCTGTGGTAAGTAGCCACAATGTCGGCGACTACTTTGATACTTTCGGCAGACCCTACGGAGGTACCACCAAATTTGAGAACTTTCATAGGTTGGTAGACTTTAAAAGCCTGCAAGTTACTAAAAACCCTTTAGAGTAGTCGTATCCGCCGGTAGCCGGTTACAGAACAAATGGCAGGATTTTTCCTTATGCAGCCTTTATCTTACATAGGTAAGCTTGCCGATGATAAGCTCCTTTACTTGCCTTTTGGGTAGCGATACTTTTACGGCTCAATATATTATTCATCAAACCCGGATGTTATGATCAAATATTATTTGCTGGACAATCAGCTTACCCCAGACCCTACCGATTTCAGAGCCGTCGTTGTTGACCAGCCTGTGCGCACCGAGAAAGACATCGTCAAGATGATTCTGCACCGCAATGTAGGGCTTTCCGAGTCGCAGATTCTTTCTGTCTTGAAAGAAGAACGAGCTGCCATTGACCTGTTCTTAGAAGATGGCGACTGTGTCTCTACCGACTTGTTTACCATCAAGCCCAAGGTCAAAGGGGTGTTTTACAGCAAGACAGAAGGCTTTGACCGCAGCAACCACCAGATACGCCTGAAGGTGCGCCCCAGCAGTTCGCTCAGCAAGATCACAGCGCGTATTGCTGTGGAGCGTGTGGAGGAAGTAAAGCCCTCGCCGCTACTTTCGGTCTTTGTAGACTATGCTACAGGAGAGCAAAACGAGATAGCCACACCCGGACAGATGGCGCGTATCTACGGAGAACGCTTGAAATATGATACGGAAGACCCTGCCCAGGGCATCTTCTTTGTGAACGAGCAGGGGGAAGAAGCAAAGGTAACCACGGTAGGCGACAACCTGCCCAAGTCGCTGGCATTCAACGTACCCATGCTGCCTCAAGGTAGCTACCGCCTGCTGGTACGCTCCAACTATAAGATGAAGACAGTAAGAACCGGCGAACTCGACGATGTACTGGAAGTAGGCTAACAGTGCATCGTTCTAAGTTCATAGCACAAGCCCTGGCATACGCCGGGGCTTTTTTTGTTTGTCATCTAAAGCCTATCTGCACAGGTCTGCGCTGACGTCTTGCCAGGATACTGCACGATTTCCTGGCGTGATACTGATCGACTTCCTGGCAAGATACTGTACGTATTTCTGGCGTGATACTGTACAGTATCTTGTCGTGTTCTCGACGAGGACATGCCGTGACCTCGTCGAGAGCCGGGTGTGACATAAGCGATGTTGTGGCAGATTTATGGCGGTAGTCTGGCTGGAAGCAGGCGTTTGCCTTGTGATGCTGTGGAGGGCTATGTCAGGAGTTGAAGCAAAAAGGTATCTTGCCTGTGGTTTTCTACCAGTAGGGTCTTTTATCTTACATAGTGTGTCTTGCTTATAGGTATCTCTTGAAAATATAACATCAACTGGTCGTAGCCTCCGCTACGACCTATCATGGTGTAGGGCGTCCTCCCGGTTATGAAGTATATCACCTG
>JBBSNI010000615.1:0-2408 GCA_038232695.1 Cytophagales bacterium | reverse complement strand
TTAAAGTATTAAAGAGATACAAAGGTATACAAAAAGCAGCCTATCTTAGTGCCCTTGGTGCTACACTTTATGCGCTTTGCGGCCGCCGCTGCGGTGTTTCAACATATCTCTCAAATGACACCACTGTTTTCTTTTGCCTGCAAAATATCTAATGTAAATCGGTTTTTCTGTTACCTTCTTTATCATTAAAACGTAACTTTGTTACAACAACATACCAACGAACAGGAAGGCACTTCTTTATGGTAGAAAGTTTTATGGTGTTTCTTTTTCAAATAACCCGGATCAGCAAGATCAACGCCCGCTTCAGGGTGCGGTGGCTGCTGTCTGGGTTTGTCAGGCTGACCCGTGTGCCCAACCTGATCATCCTGGCTATTACCCAATACCTGACAGCGATCTTCTTGGCAGATGCTCATGAAAGCTGGCAAGCGTATCTGCTGGACTGGCGCTTGTTGCTGCTATCGCTCTCTACCATCGCCATAGCGGCTGCCGGGTATATCATCAACGATTATTATGACATCAAAATAGACCTGGTCAACAAGCCGGAAAAGGTCGTGGTGGGCAAAGTGCTCAAGCGCCGGGTAGTCATGGCCGCCCACATCGCCCTGAACACGGCAGGCATTGCGGCAGGCGTACTGCTCTGGTGGGTATTAGGGCTTGTTCATTTTGCTGCTGCTTTTTTGTTGTGGTTTTACTCCAATCGCCTCAAACGCCTACCCCTGGTCGGTAACCTGACCATTGCCTTACTTTCCGGTCTGGCCGTTGCCGTAGTTTCTGTCCTTTACCGCGATCATAGGCTGGTCATCGACGTATACGCCCTGTTTGCTTTTGCCATCTCCCTGATCCGCGAGATCATCAAAGATATGGAAGATGTGGAAGGCGACGAACTGTTTGGCTGCCGTACCCTGCCCATTATCTGGGGCATTCGCAAGACCAAAAACCTGCTGTACGGGCTGATCGCCTTTTTCATCTTTCTGCTCTTCTTCCTGGCAGGCATGATAGGCAATCAGATTCTTATCTACTATTTTATGCTGTTGAGCCTGCCCTTTACCTTCTTCACCCTCCGGCTGGTACAGGCTGACACCCGCAGAGCGTACGCCTTCCTGTCGGACTTTTGCAAACTGCTGATGCTAAGTGGGATACTCAGCATGGTATTTTTCGGTTAGTCAGCATATAAATCACTGAAGAGCTGAAGAACTGAAGAGTTGATAGAAAATCATTGATTCATTTCTTCATCTCTTCAGTCCTTCAGTCCTTCAATTCAAGTATAACCACTATAGACTTTGGGTAGTGTGCCGGTCTGCACGAAGGTAGAAGACCAGGCATTCGGGTATGTTGCAGGCTGACAAACGGTGCAAGGGCTGGCTTTCGGGTATGTTGCAGGCTGACAAACGGTGCAAGGGCAGGCATTCAGGTATGTTGCTGCCCTGCACGGAGGTCAAACGCCTGGACTTCATACCGCCAGCAGCCCTACCCGGCGGGCAGCAGGCAGGGCTGTAAGCCTGTAAAGTGATTACAGAAAAGTAGCACATGAAGCCATGCAGGACGATAAAATGATAAAAAAATACAGCAGATAAACAATCAGTTGCCAAAAACAACGTATATTTTGATTGCTATAAGGGATATATCCGCAATTGCTGATGTACGGATGTTATGTGGCATTAGAATAATTGATGAGATTTCAGTATATTTATCACATGCAAGTAGAAAGATTAGATAAAGAAATTGTCATTCGTATTCCTCTTGAAATGGATTCAAAAAAACTTCAAAATGTTTTAGATTTAATCCGCTATGGGGAATTGACTGCTAAAAGTGAGGCTACGCAAGAACAAGTGGATCAAATGGCTTCGGAAATCAATAAATCTTGGTGGGCCAAAAACCGTGATAAGTTCATTAAAAAATGAATTTTGTAGTCGACACGAACATCGTTTTTAGCGCGGTTCTAAACACAAACAGCCGAATAGCTGGCATTTTGACTGAATATCAGGGTGTGGTAAACTTTTACTCGCCTACGTTTTTGCTATTAGAGTTAGACAAGCATCGGGACAAATTGACTAATATCTTAAAGGTAGGCAGTCAAGACGTTTTAGAACTTCAGCATTTGGTTACATTGCCTTCGTTGCTCTATCGATTGAACTAAAGTGTCCCTTATGGACGGGTGACAAAAAGCTGCTCAGGAAAATCAGTGACATCCAAATTTTAAGCACTGAACAAATTACAGACCATCTGAAAAAATAAAACGCCACACAACATTGCATACAAGCCATAGCTGCACAGAGGCTAACGCACATCCAAAGCTACGGCTTGTATGCTCAACGTTAGCCTTCATTGAAACAAAAAAGGGGAAAGCTATTTTAAGGCATGAAAACCCCACAAGAGATAGAAAACAAAATCAAAGAAGTAAAGCCCTA
>JBBSNI010000614.1:0-2412 GCA_038232695.1 Cytophagales bacterium | reverse complement strand
ATTTTTTGTTTATAGGTATGGTGAAAGAGATGATCACTTGCAAATTGACGATTAAGCTATGGCTGTAGCTTGCCAACAGCCTGACTTTTTGCGTTATCTTCAGGCACATGATATACCCTGATAGAGCCTCCGCCTAATTTTTTAGCTACCGGATAGGCATCCAGCCAGCGGTAGTTTTGATGGATAAAGATGCCTTTTGAATAGTCGCCCGTGCCCGGCGCATTCAACACCATTAACTGGCAGGGTCCCATAGCAATCAAATCTCCGTTCCAGGCACCCTGGTAGATAGATTCGCTGACGGCGATCCATCCGTGTACCACCGTATCGGCAGGTAGGTATTGAATAGCCGGTAAATCATACCAGCAGTCTTGTGCCAGTCCAAAATAAGCCAGGTGTAAAGTATCAATTTTTTGCTCCTGGGCATATTGGCTTAGTTCAAACAAACCCTGTCCCCAATCCAGATCACTATCCACCAGGACGCTGCCTGGGTCTGTTTTGCCAAAGCCATTGAAGTACGACAGGTAATTGGGGAAAGCCACAAAGGCAATGGTTGCCTGCCAAACCACCAGCCCGGCAGGAATGAGTTTTCTTCCTTGTTCGGTAAGTTTGGGAATATGCTGTAATAGCCTTAGCAAGCCTGTTGCCGCACCCACCGCACCCAAGGGATAGACCACCAAAATATGACGAATGCCAATGTTGATATGGCTATTGAGCACCGAAAGAAGGATAACAACAGGAATTACGGTAAGCGCCATACTCTCCCAGTTTCGTTTACCCTTCCATTGGCCCCACGCTCCTACGAAACCAGCCAGCGTAAGCAGCATAAAAGTCCAGGGCGTTTTGACCAGCCAGGTTAACGGAAAGAAATACCAGAAACCTGTAATAGACATATTTCCCAAAGCATACGCCGGATGCCCCTGCGCGTTGTGATTCATCAGCAGTCTGAGTCCTGCAAACCATTCAGGAGCCGGTACATAAAGGCTATTCAGCGTAGCCGGTAGCGTTCCTTCTGCGATGGCAGCTTGGATGACCGGCTGGTCGCCGATAGCCCCAAAAGAAAAGCCAAAGAAAGCCCATACAGTCAGTACCATGACCAGCCCGGCCAGTGAGCCACTTTTAAGTGCTTTCGTACACCACGACCGTAGCGGTTGCTCCTGACGATTCCTGCCCATGATTAAAAAGAGTATCAGCATGAGGAGAGCAGCTACCGGAAAGTAGATCAGCACAGAGTATTTGGCAAGCAGCGCAGATGCCAGGGCAAGCCCCAGCCAGGTTCCGTTGAGCAGCGACGGACGGGAAAGCCAGCGGGCAAACAGCCACATCGTTAAGGTAAAAGTAGCTACAAAAGTAATATCCGTAGTAGCCAGTCCGCTATGCGCCATGATGGGCGGCAAGGTAGCGTACATGCCTACGGCCAGAAAACCGGCTGCCGGCCCACCCAGCCGGATTGCCCATATCCAAACGACCCACACGGATAGCAGAAACAGGGGTAATATAAAAATGCGAATCCAAAACAGGTCATCACTCACCGACCCTTGCGAGAAATAATTCAGATCGTAGGATTTCATAAAAAAGGCTTCCGTCGTCAGGGAATCAGGGGTAAAGCTGGCGACCCGGTATCCGTTGAGATACGGACCTAAGGCTACAATAGCCCGTGACAGGGGAGGGTTTTCAGGCCAGGCGGTATACGTGCCATTTTGCCACCATTCCAGTCCGCAGTAAAAATGGTTGGATTCATCAATGGTGACAGATTGCCGCTGAGCGCTGGTCAGCACTAAAAATCCGGCAAGCAGCGCGATGGCGAAGGCACCTCCGTGCCATACGCTGAAAGAAGGTTGTGCAGGTAGTTTCATTTTAAGAGCTGATGTTTAAAATGTTGCTATTAGTATTTTGAAATATGCTATTTGTCACCTTTGCTATCAGATTTTTTCTATACATCATTAGTAAGCAGTATGATCTTGATCATCAAACCTGCTGATAGCACATCCTTACTGGTTCTCGACTGAAGCCACCAAGGGAGCCTCTGGCTGTACTTTGACTCGCCTGGCTAACAGATTGTCGTTTTTGTAGGCTTCCCGTTCCCAAGGTGCTTTTTGGAGGTCAGTTTGTTGATAATAGTGCTTCCGTCCTTTCCATAGAACCTGCTGATGGCTGAGTACGAGGAGTTCACCCTTGGCGTATTGTTTGACGTGGATCATTTCATGCGCCAGCACGAGTTGTTGCTTCGCTTTACTGAGGCTAGCATCTATGAGCACTTTGATCATTGGGTCAACATTGGACGCTGGCGTATTCAGGCACAAGGTCATGCCTTCCAGCTTTTCAGGCATACGCTTAGAGAAAACCACCGATAGATAGATATGCTCCCGGACACCCAGATCATCCAGATACTGAGCGATCTGTTTTTTTATTGCT
>JBBSNI010000613.1:0-2449 GCA_038232695.1 Cytophagales bacterium | reverse complement strand
TTCAAACTTTTCCCGGTGGGGAACCACAAGATTTTTTACGGTCCGCCGCTGCGGTCTACTTTTTTATCGAATGAAAAAAACGGTTCCACCGTGGTCATGCCCGACCGGGACGCGGCGCCGTAGCGGTAGAAGCCCGTCCGGCTTGAGGACAATGGTTTGACAAGCAGTAAGCCACAGGTTTTGCGTAAAGTAAATTTTGGGCGAAATCACGTTAAACAAAAGAATGAGTTCTTAATCAACGGCGTAAAGCATAAGATAAACCTTTGATAAAGGGTAGAGCCGGGACAGAAGCGGCTACCTGGAGTTCTTCCCGGAAATGGGTGTCTTCATCCAGAAATCTCAGCACCCGGGCCGTAGGGTTGTTTTTAAACAGATGCATAAACACCGCATCGGCCGGATACAGGCGGCTGGCTAATACGTGCAGCAGCGTACTGTCGTACACCCGGAAACGCTGTTGCCACCAGCTTTGTTGCCAGGCAGGCTTGCCTGTGGTCTGCAAGGCTTGTACCAAGCCCCGGGTCTGCCGCTGTATGCCCTGGAAGGTATATCCCGTAGACGGTTTGGTCGCCCCACCGGCTGTCCCGATGTGGATGATGTGTTTACCAGCTTGCGCTTCATAGGGCATATCAGTCATGGGAATGACGCCAAACTCCTGATGTTCAACAGCATACGATCCTATAGACAAATACCGCTTCAGGTAATCCTGCAAGGCAGCGTCGTAGTCGGACGGGGGCAGCAGTTTTTCTGAAAAGATCGTATATTCTACCAGCGCCGTATGGGCATCAGAGGGCAGCACATACACAAAGCGGCAGTCGCCGTGCTGCGCAATGCGGAAATCCATCAGCACCGGGGAAGCGGGGTCGAAGGCAGGCTGCTCCGTGCGGACGACCCAGCCCTGAAAGTGTTGCAGCAGGTAATGGTGGTTGCTGGCGCGTTGGGCTTCTTCCCCACTCCGCAGGCTACTAAAAACCCAGGGGGCATGGTATATATTTCCACCGGCGCTGACCTCGGCTCCGTCGGCGCAGTCTTTCATATCCTCTACCGAAGCCCGGAGCCGGACAATGTTTTTATGATTGTTCATAAGCTGATCCAGATGGCGGTAGAAGTCAATGCTGCGGATCATTTTATACGTATAAGGCGCGAGGTCAAGCCTGGTGGCAAAACCCTGACTGAAAAAATGCATATGCTGCCAACGGCTACACACCAGCGACTCAAAAGGGTTTGCTTCTTTTTCCCAGAAACACCAGGTCTTATCATTCTGGTCTTTGGCGTCTTTTTCAATCAGCAGGATCTGTTTCTCTTTCAGATCAGAATGCAGCAGGTGATAGACAAGGCTCAGCCCGGCACAACCGCCGCCTGCAATGATATAATCGTACTGTATGGGTATATTCAAGGGATTACTCAAAAGACCAAAAATGAGATCAGGATTTCAGACAAGCCAAAGAGCAGCAAGGTCGTACTATATATAATGGATAATAAGAACAGCTTGACAAATGTTTTAAACCAGCCCTGCTGGTAAACACGCCAGAAGGAGATCAGTACATAAATGATCAATGCGATAAAAGCTAAGGCGTTCAGCCAACTGAATATGGTATCGGAAAGATGAAAGAAGACCAGTCCCGCGAGGAGCAGACCATAGAGCATAAAGGCAAAGGCATGTAAATGCAGGGCGTGTACCAGGTGCTGCACATAAAGAAACTTTCTCCGGACGTAAAATATTTTCAAAAGCAGGGCAAAGACCGGCAGCAGCACAAACATCATGATGGGAAGGTTCTGAAGAATGTATGCCACAAAAACGTCGTTGCGCACAAGCACCCGGCGGCTCTGATGCAGTATCCTTTCGGATATTCCAGAGGAATCCATGGTAATCACATCCATACGCGCCAGCGAATCAATCACCTGACGGTCTGAAAGCGCCTCATCTCTCATAAGACCGAGGAACCGCTGGAAATTATTGACAACAATCGTGTCTGACGGCGTAGTTTCCTCACTATTAACGATGTCATTCAGCGACACATCTTCCAAAGACTGCCTAACCAACAAACTGTTGATGAAAAAGAAGAAAAGGCTGATCATTAAGTATAGCCGGAGGGGGTGTATATAGCTGGCCCGTTTGCCTTGGTTGAAGCAGTTGGTCAGATAACCTGGTTTGAAAAAGAAAGGTACAAGGCTTCTGCCTACTTTGGTATCAAGGGCGAAGTAGTTAGAGAAAAATTCTTGAATAAAAGTACCAAAAGATACATTCTGGTCATTGTTTTCCTGTCCGCAGTGAGGGCAAAAATTGTAAATCTCGTCCAGCGTGCGATTACAATTCAAGCATCTAACGGTTTTTCTGCGGATTCTCAAGGTAGTGTAATAAGGGAGCGCAGAAAAATAAACCTACCCAAAGATAGTGGAAAACATGTAATTTAGCGAGATGGAAACACTATCACCTAATGTTATTGAAAGT
>JBBSNI010000612.1:0-2491 GCA_038232695.1 Cytophagales bacterium | reverse complement strand
CGTAGCAGGCGTGGGCATGATGGCCTTACCCCGGTCTTCTTATGCCTCCACGCCTGACCGAATGCAAGCCAGGGAAAAAGTAAAGATCACCCAACTGGAAACTTTCCTGGTCAAACCCCGCTGGATTTTTCTCAAAATTCACACCGACGCAGGCGTAACAGGTTTGGGCGAACCCTTGCTGGAAGGCAGAGCCTTAACCATACAAACCGCTATCAAGGAAATAGAACCCTACCTGATCGGCAAAGACCCCCGGCAGGTGGTGCATCACTGGCAGGCTATTTATCGCCATGCCTTCTACCGGGGCGGCCCCATCCTGACCAGCGCCCTGAGCGGTATTGATCATGCCCTGTGGGACATCAAAGGCAAGCTGTTGAACGTGCCGGTGTATGAGCTTTTGGGAGGACCTACCCGCGACCGGGTGCGCATTTATGGACGGGCAGCTACGCCGGAAGAGATGAAAAAACGGATGAGCGAAGGGTATACAGTCATCAAAACGGGCGTCGCCAAAGAAAATCCTGCACGGGCTGTGGAAAACCTCAAATTCATCAACCATGCCGTAGACAATTTTGCCGCCCTGCGGGAAGCCGGAGGGGATGCGATGGACATAGGCATTGACTTTCACGGAGCTATCTCTCCGCAGACCGCCAAGGTGCTGATCAAAGCACTGGAACCTTACCAACCTATGTTTATAGAAGAGCCCTGCCAGGCGCAAAATGTAGATGTGATGGTAGACATAGCGCGGGGCACCCACTTGCCTATAGCCACCGGAGAAAGGATTTTTACCAAATGGGGTTTCCGCGAAATCCTGGAAAAAGGAGCCGCCAGCATCCTCCAGCCTGACCTTTGCCATGCAGGCGGCATCACCGAGGGACGGCTTATTGCAGGCATGGCGGAAGCGTACTATGCCGTCGTAGCTCCTCACAACCCGATGGGCCCGATCTCACTGGCCGCCGGGTTGAACCTGGCCGCCAGCATCCCGAATTTCCTGGTGCAGGAGCAGGTCTCGTTGGGAGAAGGATACCTGAAGAAGCCGTTCAAATTAGAAAAAGATGGCACGGTGCTTATTCCGACAGCACCAGGTCTGGGCATTGAGTTGGACGAAGATCAACTGGCAGACAAAATCGGGCACGACTGGACAAATCCTGAATCTTATGACCCCCGCGATGGTTCTGTCGTAGATTGGTGATCTGTGGAAGACTTTAAACAAAGGTGTTCATAAAACACGCTTTACCCAACTTCTATTAACCATGATGAAAACATACCTCTACTCCATCGTCTTGATCACGCTAATAGCTTGCGATCAAAACAAGAACACCTCTCAGCAGGAAACAGAACAGGCGATTCCTGACAAAACTGCCATGCTGGTGGATTCCCTACTGTATTTCAGGCATCATTACGAAAAAACAGATATACTGTCACGTCATCTGCCGGATATTACCCGGGAGCAAGCCATTGCCATGCAACTGGCTATGCTCGATAAAGAATTGGCAACCGGAGCCCGTCAAATCGGATGGAAAATGGGGGGCACTGTCACGGCCGATTCGGCCAGCTATGATCCGCTGTTCGGTTATATCCTCAGCAATAATCTGGTGAAAGAAGATAGCACCGTGTGGGCTGAAAATTTTCCGGGCGGACAGGTGATGGTGGAGGGTGAAGTCGGGTTTATTTTGAATAAGGATTTTAAAAATGGTGTCAACTCAATAGAAGCCTTAAAAGAAGGGATTGATTATGTGGTCGGAGCCGTTGAATTTGCGCAGCCCACTGCTATTCCTGGTAAAGACGACGCTGAGCCCCTCCCCATCAATTATGTGTTGGCCTCCGGTATGGGGCAGGCCGGTACCATCATAGGCTCCAAAAAAATCGATGTCAATGCCTTTGATATGAAAAATGAGACGGTGAAGTGCTTTATAAACGGCCAGTTGGTAGCTGAAGGAAGTGCATCAAAGGTATACGGTAGTCCCTTACATGCCCTCTACTCATTGGCCAATATGCTACCCAAGTACGGAAGTTATCTGAAGCAGGGCGATGTGGTTATTACCGGTTCTCTTTATGACAACCCTACCATTGATAGTACCAGTACCGTGCGACTGGAATATAGTACGCTAGGCACCATCAGCTTTAGTATGAATTAAACCTGTCCATGAAGTTTCTTTTATTACCCATCGTTGCAGCAATGTTGCTGTTGCTGGCGGGAAGTTGTACAAATCCGGAAAAGGAAAATGCTGACTCCAAAAATGTGGATTGGCCTACCTATGGAGGCAACCCTGCCGGTAATCGTTACTCCCTCCTGACACAGATCAATACAGAAAATGTGCAGCGCCTCAAGCTGGCCTGGACCTATGATACCGGTGAAAACAACGATCCGGAAGCACGGGCCATGAACATGCAATGCCAGCCTATCGTCGTGGATGGCATCCTGTATGGTACTACGCCGCAGATGAAACTATTTGCCGTGGATGCTGCCACCGGTAAGCAACGATGGAAGTTTGAT
>JBBSNI010000611.1:0-2507 GCA_038232695.1 Cytophagales bacterium | reverse complement strand
CTCTTTGGTACGCGTCAATGCCTTCTCATTCAGCCATTCCTGGATACGCATCTCGTGCCCGTATAGCAGCACCTCCGGCACTTTCCATCCATGATACTCAGCCGGGCGCGTATACACCGGCGGCGCGATCATATCGTCCTGAAAAGAGTCGGACAAAGCGGAGGTTTCATCCGAAAGTACGCCCGGCAGCAGCCGGATGACCGAATCGGCCAGCACGGCAGCCGCCAGTTCTCCGCCGGACAAGACATAATCGCCAACGCTGATCTCCCGTGTGATGAGATGCTCACGCACCCTTTCGTCTACCCCTTTGTAGTGGCCGCACAGGATGATGATGTTTTTTAGCAGCGAAAGCCGGTTGGCTTCTTTTTGGGTCAGCAACACACCGTCCGGGCTCATGTAAATGACTTCCTCATAGCTTCGCTGCCCTTGCAGGTGTGCCAGACAGCGGGCGACAGGCTCGATCATGAGTACCATACCGGCGCCCCCGCCATAGGCGTAATCATCTACCTGCCGGTGTTTGCTGGCGGCATAGTCGCGCAGGTCGTGTATTGCTACGGTCACCAACCCTTTGTCTCGGGCACGTTTGAGGATAGAATGAGCGAAAGGGCTTTCCAGCAAGGAGGGCAGGCAGGTGATGATGTCAATACGCATAAGGTCAGGCATGTAGTGAGGCGGCAATTAAAAAAATTCCCGGGTAGATGCCGTGTATTCTTTTGATAAATTTTTACTATCTTTTTAGGGTAGCCCTCTGACAAATTACAGGCGATTGATTAGCTTGCAGCTTTTGCGCTGATGATCATCATCACTAACCTGTTGTCCTAACGTAGTCCTGCATGGCTTTACATATCATCTCCCTGGGAGGTTCCCTGATCGTGCCCGAAGAAATAGATGCCGGTTACCTGGCGTCTTTCAAACAGTTGGTGATCAGAAGGATAGGGCAGGGCGACCGTTTTATCCTGGTGGTAGGGGGCGGTAAGATCGCCCGCAAATACCAGGCGGCTGCCGCCAGCGTAAGTGAAATAGATGATGAAGAGAAAGACTGGCTGGGCATTCACTCTACCCGCCTCAACGCCCATCTGCTGCGCACCGTCTTCAAGCCTTACGCCCACTTCAGAATTTTTAAAGACTTCGACCACGATATCATCGATTTCCAGGAGCAGGTGCTGATCGGCGCAGGCTGGAAACCGGGCTGGAGTACGGATTATATTGCTGTCTTGCTGGCACAACGGTATGGCGGCGAATCCATTGCTAATCTTTCTAATATCGAGTACGTTTACGCCGAGGACCCACGTGTTAACCCACACGCCCGGAGATACGAACACATCCGCTGGCCGGAATTTCGGCAGATTGTAGGAACGCAGTGGCATCCGGGGATGTCATCGCCCTTTGATCCCATTGCCAGCCAGGAAGCCGAACGCCTGGGTTTGAAAGTTGCCGTTCTCAACGGAAAAGATTTTCAGAACCTGGAGCGTTACCTGGAAGGCAACCCCTTCCGTGGCACCCTTATAGAATAGACAGGCTCCTTTCCCGGGGTCTTATGGCTGAAGAATGATACCAGACGGCTTGTCATTTGAAAAGTAAAATACCTATCTTTGCGCCCACGGTCTCGTAGTAGAATGGATACTACGTGGGTCTCCGGAACCCAAGATGCAGGTTCGATTCCTGCCGAGACCACTTTATAGCCTTTCTGATCAAATGTATTTTTAGCCATGATGCTCACGGCACATAAAATCTATCTTCCCGCCATTGGGAAGGATTATTAATGATGTAGTTTGAGATACGTTGATATTCCGGTTCGTTGCGGATAATGTGGTCGTGATAGCGTGATTGCCAGACAAAACCAGTATCAACCACGCGGGCATTTTTGGTAACCGATGATTTAAAACCACGGATGATGGATGCCAGGTTTTTGGATTGCGGACCAAATTGATTTTTGGATTTTTCATCATCGTAATTCGTCGGCGTTGCCGGTGGGATCGCCATCGGCGTTGGGATCGGGATTGTCGTTGGGATTGTCGGTGGGATTGCCGTCGGCGTTGGGATCGGGATTTTCGTTGGGATTGTAGAGACGCGATGCATCGCGTCTCTACCACCACCACCACCGTCGTCATCACCGGCCGCCAACCGTTCCGTACCCGGTGGGGTATTGAATCGGTTTTGTCCTATTATGATAATCGCATGAAAATGATTGGGCATGACCACATAGGCACCCAATGTCAGATTCATATCCCATCTAATTTCCGGGGTGATGATCCATTCCCTTCTTACCATGTTACCTATTTCGGACAGCATCATTTTGCCTTTTATGATATGCCCAAAATAATGCACCCGGTATTGGGTACAGATTGTCACAAAATAGGCCGCATCTCGCCCGTAATCCCACCAGGGCGCGATCAATGTCATTAAGTTAAGGAATTAAAGCTTAATTTTTAAGCTTATTGCTTGATGAGAAAAAAGAATGAAGCCATCATGGAAGAGGTAAAAGCCTTTATACTGGTAGATCAGGT
>JBBSNI010000610.1:0-2515 GCA_038232695.1 Cytophagales bacterium | reverse complement strand
CAGGCAGCCAGGGCGTATGCGGCGCCGACAGTGCCAGGTACAGGAAGAAGGGCTGGTCTGTCTGCTGCCCGGACTGCCGGTCGATATATTGAGTGGCTTCATCCATCAAGGTGGGCAGCACCTGGTCGAAGTCAAAGCCGGGCGACTTCTTGCCTGCTCGCCAGAATACCCCCCGGCCGGCCTCTGCGGGGCTTTTACCTTGGGTAAAGGCAGTAGGTGCTTCGGCTACGCGGCGGTTTCTAATGTAGCAGTACGGGCTCATATCCAATGAAGCAGGCAGGATGAAGGAATCATCAAAGCCATGATCGGCTGGGCCGCCCTTGATGTCGCTGCTGTAGTCTACATTGTCATTGAAATCTGCGGAAGCGACGCCTTCACTGCCTATGTCAGGAACAGGTTGGGCGGGGTCTTTTCGGGGCCAGTCCAATCCGAGATGCCACTTGCCGATGCAGGCGGTGTGGTAGCCGTTTTCTTTCAAAAAAGAAGCAACGGTCATTCTGCCCGGCTCGATCAGGGCAGGCGAATAGCCCCACAGCACGCCTTGCTTGAGCCTGGTCCGGAAGGCATACCGACCCGTCAGGATGCCATAGCGGGTAGGTGTACAGACGGCAGAGCCTGAATGTGCATCCGTAAAACAAATACTTTGCTTGGCTAGTCCATCCAGGTTTGGCGTAGGGATTTTGGATGCTTTGTTCAGATAGCGTATGTCGCCATAGCCCAGGTCATCGGCCAATACGAAGATGATGTTAGGTTTGGCTGCTTGGCTCGCTTGCGGCGCATCGTTTTGGGAGGCAGCGTTGCATGCTGTTAGCAACACGCTGATCCAGAGTATGAAAGACTTATTTTTGAAATGTATAGACATAAATTTTACGATTGGTTCGGTACAAAATCCGCTGACCCGGGCAATTACGTATTTATAAGAACTACCAGTGCCCGCTTTGTTCCCATAAGCGGCAGAACAGATAAACATCAGTTCCATTTTTTTGGTTACATCAATCCGGAAGGAAGCTACTGATATTATGAAAGGTTATACTATAAATTAGTATCTTTATCCTTGGAAAAATTCTGAAAATATTATGAAACATAAACTTTTTTGTATAAGCCTGTATGTTGGTTTCCTTTTTTTGGCAGGAAAGGTGCAGGCACAATGGTCCGGCGATATGATCTACCCGGTGGATGAAAAGCCCGTTCCCTGCCGGATCCTGGCAGCCAACAGCGCCCAGATCCAATACAAGCTGCTGACCAATCAGCAGGGGGGTATCCAGAAAATACCTAAAGAAGAGATGCTGCTGGCTTTCAAAGGCAATGGTTCTTTTATGCTGCCTTCTGCTTTTGGCGAGTGGGTGCAGGGAGCCGACCCAAAAGTGCACAAAATTATCACCCGCGACCAGAAAATCCTCCCTGCCAAATATGTGGCTGTGGAAGAGGACAAAGTCACTTACCAGGACACCGCCAGCCAGAAAAGCTATGATATCAATACCGGCGAAGTACTGCTTATCATCTACAAAGACGGTGGGCATCAGATGATAGCCGACCCGGCAGACGCCGCGCAGGGGCTTGCGCAGGTAGCTTCCCGCCTGGATACCTATGCTAATGTTGCACCTGCATCTGCAACTGCATCTACACAGGCTACGGAAGCCAGCCCTTACGTGAACCTGACAGAAGCAGAGCTGCGGGCTTTCCAGGAAAAAGCCGAACAAAAAGGCAAAGACCTGGGACGATACCTGTCGCTGATCTCCAACAAGCAGAAAAGCGATGAAGATAAGATCTATGCCGTAGATGCGGCTGCCAATCTTTTTGTCAACGATAGCGCTAAGGTGGAGGTATCTACGCTGGGCCGGGCGGAGAAAAAACAGTATCCTATCAAATTTTATCTGAACAGGCTGCGGCTGCTGCCCTACGACAGGGTAGAACTGGTGTGGATCAAGGCAGAGATGGTGAGCCGTTTCTATAAGGGAGACGACGGACGGTACTACGGAACGATTACGGCGCAGCAGCTTTTCCGGGGGTTTGTAGATAATAAAATTCAATACCAGGATGTGACGGAGAAAAATATAGAGGTGGTGCTGGGGCAGTACGAAGTGTTTGACCAGGGAGCCAAAAAGCAGCGGTGGGAAGTTTTTCTTTCCGACATTAGCGTACAGCAAACCCGGGAGAGGTAACCATCCCCACCCCTAAAGATGGTGGGTTTCCTAACTATATCTTCACATGAAAAAGCTACTGCTATGTATGATCTTCCTGGGATGGACGCTGCCGGGGTTCAGCCAGGTGATCTTGTTCCCCTATGAGGAGAATTTTGAGTGGCAGGTCAAGCAAATTGCTGAGTTTATCGACCGGTTCAACAATGCCGATTATACCCCGATCCGCCGTTACATTAGAAAGCAGTATGCCATAGAAGAGGTGAGCCGGGCTTACCTGCTCACCTCGCTCTTTAATTTTAATGAATCATGGGACAGGCAAACGGTTGTCTCTTTTTTAAAGGATATAACGCAGGCAAACCCACCGCCTTACCTTG
>JBBSNI010000609.1:0-2536 GCA_038232695.1 Cytophagales bacterium | reverse complement strand
GCTGGAGCAAAAAACGTTAGCACCGGGACTCAGTGCAGAAGAATTGGGAAAGACGACGAAGATCCGTGATTTAAAAATACAGCGTGATGACGGCGATGTACAATTTTTCCAACAAGGCACCTATAACTCAAAAACCGGCGGGGTAAAGTACACGCTGAAAACCTTACCAAAAGGATTGGAGAAACTTACGCAACTCCACAAGGCCTCCACCAAACAACCGCTGTTTTACTTAAATATCTTTTTCGGCCTTTCCCTGCTTTTTTTCGTCATCTCTTCTTTCTGGATGTTTATGCCCAAAACAGCCATTTTCAAAAAAGGGATTTATTTCACTTTGGCAGGGATCATTCTGACGGTTATTCTTTTGTATGCCCGGTGATTGTGAAACCTACATCAATAAGCGGAAAGTAGCGCCAGGCTGCTTTACAAAACAAATTGGTTTTTCCATTCCACTACTTTTCTTCCGTATAGCTGATCATTTTTCCATCCTGGTAGCCCATGACGGCCGGACTGTAGCCGATGCGCATGGCGTTTACCAGTAACAGATCGCCTTTGCTAAGTGGAATCACTTGTTGGTTGTATACCTGCCAAACTGGTTTAGCGGCAACGGTGCCTTCATTTTTTCTTCCGGCAGCAAAGCCCTGATCCCAGGACTGGATAGGATGCTGTTCCGGCCCGGGTGTGTCACCTGCTCTTATCACACGGTAGCCTATGGAGGCTCCTTCTGTTGCACACTTGAGCGTCACCCCGTTTTTTGCCGGTATCACCTGCGGCATGGCCGTAGCCGGCGGTTCGTCCGCACCGTTCCACATTTGCCGTATCATTTCTCTTTCCGCTATGGCGCTTTTATCGCCCACTTTTTTTGTCCAGTCTTGAAAGGCTTTTCTCAACTCATCCAGTTTGTTTTTATACTTCGGGTAGGCGGCCAGGTTATGAAAGGCATAGGGATCGCTGGTAACATCATACAATTCTTCAACGGGCTTGGTGGCAAACCACCGCGCCTGGTTGCTATCGAGTCTTCCCCCATCCCGCAGCGCCAGTATTTCTTTCATCATTGGGATGCTGAGGCGGTATTCACTATTTTGATAGTAGGGCTTTTCAGGCATATAGTTAAAGAGATACATGTACTGTTTGTCCCGCACCATGCGTACCCGATCGTACTCGGTATCCATACGGTCTCTTGCAGCATACACATATTTCCGGGGACTTTTCTTCTGCTCTCCGAGAAATGCCTGTCCCTGTAGATAGTTGGGCGGTGTGATGCCGGCAAGCGATAAAACAGTTGGGGCAAAGTCGACGGCGCTGATCAAATCATCATTCGTTTCGCCTGCCTGTGCAGCGTCCGGCAGGCGGATTATGAATGGTATATGTGTTCCCCGCTCCAGCACTTCTCGCTTCGTCCAGGGCAGCATACCCCCATGATCACTGAAAAAGAAGATAATAGTGTTGTCATACAAGCCGTCATCTTTCAATATTTGTAAAAGATCGCCCACCTGCTGATCCATTCGTTCGATATTCGTGAGCATGCGGGCAACATCATGCCGCGCCGTTTTGGTATCTACATAAAGTGGCGGAACGGATACACTGCCGGGATCCACCAGCAAGCTGTCCTTGCGACTAAACAATTGAGATTCGTGCGTGATGAAAAAATTGAAGACCGCAAAAAAGGGTTTGTCTGCCGGACGATTTCTGAAAGAGGCGCCCGGGCCATTTTCATCCCACACGGTAACGGGTGGCGTAAACTGGTAATCCTGTTTTTCGTTGTTAGTACAATAATATCCTGCCTTGCGTAAGTACTCCGGGAAACATTTTACATACGAAGGAATCACCGCAGCATAAGAAGGCACTGGCTGATATTTTGGATTGCCGGCGGTGCGCATGTGTTGCGTGCCAATGGACATGGGATACATGCCAGTGATCATAGCAGAACGGCTCGGGGCACAGACACCGGCGACCGTGTAAACCTTATTATACCGCACGCCTTCTTTTGCAAGCTGGTCAATGTTGGGCGTGCTGACACCTTTGAATCCATAAGCGCCGATGTAAGGAGAAATGTCTTCGCAGGTAATCCAGAGAATGTTGGGTTGTTGATGGTTGGACTTTCCGGATGTCTGCGCATGGGTAAAGGCAACTGTAAAACAACTAACAACAATTACAATCAAATACTTCATTGTTGAAAGTTACTAATAGTCTTTTGAAAAATGGTATGAAAAGGCGTGGCAATGCTGCGGCACCTATGCATGCCCGTAGATGTTCGCGAAGTCTTTTGCGTAATCTTCCAGTTTTATTTTGCCGGATTTATGCGGGCGGGTTTCATCGAAATGTTTCCGGATTTCGCCGCTGTGAATGGCGCCTCCCATCTCTACGAAAAGGTCAACGATTTCCGCCGGCAATCCATTTTTTACCATGCCCTCTTTCATTTGCTCATTGGTAGAAGTGATCCATTTCAAGCCTGGCTTACCGATGGCTTCTCCAAGTGCAGAAGCGACTTCGTTGCCGGTGCGGTCGTCACTGACGATATAGCGTATTTTATTTTCTG
>JBBSNI010000608.1:0-2543 GCA_038232695.1 Cytophagales bacterium | reverse complement strand
TTTCCAACTCAAATATTGCTCGTACATCACTCTAAATTGAGCTTCTTCGTTCCTGGATTTTTCCATCTTGTCTTTTTTTGCCCTAAATTAAGCTCTTTTCTAAACTTGTCCTACACCCAGCCTGTTTGGTTTAGAAAAAATTGCATAATTTTACACTGTACAACTTCTAACCAACAATATCATGGACCAAGCTACTGCGCTGGAAAAACAGTTTGAAAAAATTCCCACCACCATCTACGAGGATTCTGCTACTGCCTCCATAGAAATAGCCAAGACTATCCGCGATCTTATCCTGGAAAAACAGAAAGCAGGCAAGCCCGTTGTGCTGGGGCTGGCCACAGGCTCTTCGCCTACCCGAGTGTACGACGAACTGGTCCGTATGCACCACGAAGAAGGGCTGAGTTTTAAGAACGTGACTACTTTCAACCTGGACGAATACTATCCCATCACCCCGGACCAGTTGCAAAGCTACGTTCGCTACATGAAAGAATATCTCTTTGACCATGTAGATATTGACCCGAAGAACACGCATGTTCCGGACGGCACCGTTCCTATAGAGCAGATCAGTGAATACTGTGTAGCCTACGAAAGCAAGATCAAAGAACACGGCGGCATTGATTTACAGTTGTTGGGCATTGGCGGCACGGGTCATATCGGCTTCAATGAGCCGGGCTCACGTGAGATTTCCCGCACCCGCCTCATCACCCTGGACAGGGTCACCCGGGTAGCCGCCGGCAGCGACTTTTTTGGCGAAGAATATGTGCCGCGCCGCGCCGTGACGATGGGCGTGAAGACCATCCTGGAAGCGCACCAGGTCATCCTGATGGCCTGGGGAGAAGGCAAAGCCTCCGTCATCCAGAAAGCCGTAGAAGGCACGATCACCGACCAGGTGCCTGCCACCTTTTTGCAGAACCACCCGAACGCCCAGATCGTCGTAGACCAGGCGGCGGCTGCCGGGTTAACACGTATCAGGACACCCTGGCTGGTAGGCCCCTGCACCTGGGACCAGCCATTTACCCGGAAAGCGGTGGTATGGCTATGCAGCAAAGTAGAAAAACCTATCCTCAAGCTCACGCCGGAAGACTACAACGAGAACGGTATGAGCGACCTGATCGCCGACCATGGTCCTGCCTATGACATTAACCTCCGGGTGTTCAACGAGTTGCAGCATACCATCACAGGCTGGCCGGGCGGCAAACCCGATGCCGACGACAGCCAGCGTCCGGAGCGCGCCAAGCCCTTTCCCAAGCGGGTACTCATCTTCAGTCCGCACCCCGACGACGATGTGATCTCTATGGGCGGCACGCTGCTGCGCCTGGTAGACCAGGGGCATGAGGTACATGTGGCTTACCAGACCTCCGGCAATATTGCGGTCTTCGACGACGATGCGCTGCGCTATACGGATTTTGTCAAAGATTTCAAGGAAGCCTTCGGCATTAAAGAGGCCCGCATCGATACCATTTTTGAGGAAGTCTTTGCTTCGGCGGAAAATAAAGAGCCCGGAGAAACCGACCCACGCGCGGTGCAGTTGATCAAAGGACTGATCCGCCGGGGTGAAGCCAAATCGGCCTGCCGCTACTGTGGTATTAAAGATGAGAATATCCACTTTATGGACATGCCCTTCTACGAAACCGGCAAAGTACGCAAGAAACCCCTGGGCGAAGAAGACATACAGATTACTGCCGATCTGCTGCAACAAGTCAAGCCGCACCAGATTTATGCGGCCGGTGACCTTTCCGACCCGCACGGTACGCACCGTGTCTGCCTGAACGCGATCATGCAGGCACTGGGCAGGATCAAGCAGGAAGCCTGGACGAAGGAATGCTATGTGTGGCTCTACCGCGGCGCCTGGCAAGAGTGGGACGTAGACCAGATCGAGATGGCCGTGCCCATCAGCCCGGTAGAACTGATGCGCAAGCGCAGGGCTATCTTTAAGCATCAGTCGCAGAAAGACCGCCCCCTGTTTCCCGGCTCCGACCCCCGGGAGTTCTGGCAAAGGGCAGAAGACAGAAACAAAGCCACTGCCCGCGCCTACGACGACCTAGGCTTTGCCGAATACGAAGCCATAGAGGCTTTTGTGCGGTATGTGTTTTAAAGAAAGCCGGGAATTATTGCGCTATATCAATGATCGGCCCAATCTGGCTACCAAACAGGACTTAGAAAAGTTAGAAACAATTATAGGTACGCTGGCCACTCGGGAATATGTAGAAAAAGTGGTGGGTGGCTTAGCCTGGAAAGTAGCTGGTTTTCTGGTAGCGCAGGCGGCTGTCATTGTTACGCTGGTCAAACTGCTATAGCAGTTGCTGTATCTCCCGCTGTCTTCCGGAAGATCAGCGCATAGTCTGCTTGTACTTTTTTGGTTAAGGCTTTATTCGATAAAAAAGAAAATAAATTTTAACTCAGAACATTTTATTACTGTTTTCAGATTGTTTAGGTATCTGCTGGATCGAGTCCCAGTGTTCTATGATTTTTCCATTTTCATCAAACCGAAAAAAGTCCATCGTGATATATTCCTCATTGTCAGGCCAAATCTGATGCGTATG
>JBBSNI010000607.1:0-2605 GCA_038232695.1 Cytophagales bacterium | reverse complement strand
CTGGCAAGCAGGAGTTTACGCTTTCTTTGAGCATAAAAACCAGTAAATTGGAACTAAACAACTACTTTTAATGCTGAATCATTAGTCATGTAATCTCATTGTATTTTTTTGCCCCTCATGAAACAAGTACTATCCATATCATTGGCTTTTTACTTCCTGCTGGCAGGATTGATGCCTAATATGGATTTTCATGAGCTAGGTAAAATACCTGACCTGGTCGCTCATTATACGGAGCATAGCCAATCCGAAGGGGAGATGAATTTTCTGAAGTTCATTGCCTTTCACTACGGCAAGCAAAGCCATGCACCTACGGATGGACATAACCTGCCCTTCCAGGATCATGCCTGCTGTATGGGTTTTCATTCCTTCACTACCCTGGCAGAACCTTTCATTTTTTATGGTATACCTGTTTATTCTCATCAGGAATTCAGCGATACCTATTCCTTTCCATTTACTTATCAGTTTGCCCTCAGCTTCTGGCAACCACCTCAATTCAGCTAATCAGGGGTACCAGCCGAAATTTATCTTTACATGATATGTCATAGCAATGATCTATTGCTGTTTGCAAGGTGAATGCCCTTCCATGCTATCTGCTTTCTATCAGGCATCCTGACGGTAGCCACAATAGCCATGCTGCCCAGGAGCCTCCACTTCTATTCCGTACATGCAAAATTTTAGATATGATCAATAAAATCATTTCATTCTCCATCAACAACAAGTTTATGGTAGGGCTGCTGGTACTGACCCTTATTGGAGCCGGGATTTACTCCATGTCAACAGTCAATCTCGGTTCAGTACCGGACATTTCAAACAATCAGGTGCAGGTCATCACGGTTTCACAAAATTTGGCCACCGAAGATATCGAGCAGTTTGTCACCTATCCGGTGGAGTTAGCGATGGCTAATTTGCCCGAGGTGAGTGAAATCCGATCTGTATCACGCTTCGGGCTCTCGGTCGTGACGATCGTTTTTGAGGACGATATGGGTACTTATCTGCCCAGGCAGTTGGTACAGGAAAAACTCAATGCAGTAAGAGACCAGATACCGGAAAAATTTGGCAACCCTTCCATGGGGCCTATTACTACCGGATTAGGTGAAATATACCAGTACACCATTAAACCTACGCCGGGCTATGATACAGTGTATTCTCCCACTGAAATACGCACCATCCAGGACTGGATTGTTAAACGACAAATGGCATTGGTGGAAGGTGTCGTAGAAGTGAATGCCTTTGGCGGGAAAATTAAGCAGTATGAAATAGCCATTAATCCTGAAAAACTGAATGCGATGGATGTATCCATTGCTGAGGTGTTTGAAGCATTACAGCGCAACAATGTAAACACCGGGGGTGCCTACATTGAAAAAAACAAGATGGCTAATTTTATCCGTGGGGAAGGCCTGGTCCGTTCGCTCGATGATATCAGGAACATTGTGATCAGAAATGAAAATGGCATTCCCATCTTAATCAGAGACGTAGCGGAAAAAGTACATTTTGGCAGTCAGGTGCGCTATGGGGCTTTCACCCAGGATGGTCATGAGGCCGTTGGCGGTATGGTGTTCATGCTGAAAGGTTCCAACCCTAATGCCGTGATCCGGAATGTGAAGGAGCGCATGAAAGAAGTACAAAAATCCCTGCCGGAAGGCCTGGAAATTAAACCTTTCCTGGATAGAAGTTCGCTCATAGCCCGCACGACCAGCACCGTCACCAAGAACCTGACGGAAGGGGCGCTCATCGTGATTTTTGTCCTGGTGCTATTGTTAGGCAGCTTACGCGGAGGCATTATTACCGCTTCGGTGATCCCCCTTGCCCTTCTCTTCGCTTTTATTCTCATGAGAGCTACCCATGTGTGGGCTAACCTGATGAGCCTGGGGGCTATCGACTTTGGGATCATTGTAGATGGCGCAGTCATCATCGTTGAAGGAACAGTCCATGAGATTGAAAAAAGAATCAAGACCGGTAAAAGCAAATTCACCCGGCAACAGATGGATGAAATCGCCTATGAGGCAGGTAGTACGATGATGAATTCCGCTTTTTTCGGGCAATTGATCATACTTATCGTATTTGCCCCTATTCTCTTTCTTACTGGCGTGGAAGGTAAAATGTTCCGCCCTATGGCCTTTACTTTTGGTTATGCCGTTTTAGGCGCTATCATCCTCTGCCTGACGTATGTTCCTATGATATCGGCTTTGTTGATGAAACCGTTTAGCAACAAAAAAAACTGGTTTGCCAGATTGGAAAGCGGCATACAAAAACTTAGCGAAAAACTCATTGCAGGAATACATAGCGCTTATCAGCCACTGATTGAAGGAGCATTAAAATTTCGTGTGCTGGTGCTGGTCACTGCTACTGTTTTATTAGTTGGAGCGGGTTATATATTCTCCCGAATGGGGGGTGAATTTATTCCCCAGTTGGACGAAGGAGACATTGCCATGCAGGCACTCATACGATCGGGAAGCGGGCTTACCGAGGCCATTGAGGTATCCAAAAAGATTGAAACTATCCTGCTGGAAAACTTTCCGGAGATAAAAACAGCGGTGGCTCGTCTTGGCGTGGCAGATATACCCACAGACCCCATGCCCATGGACATAGCCGATATGTTTATCAT
>JBBSNI010000606.1:0-2609 GCA_038232695.1 Cytophagales bacterium | reverse complement strand
CTCATATTCATTTTACAATCAGCATTACTTGTTTACTACTACCTTTTTTCCTATGTAAAGAACTTGATTTCATCAAACCCCCGGACTGGACAAAAATCCCCCGTCTATGGGTATGGTGATGCCTGTGACAAATCCGGCGTTCCGTTCATCGATCAGCCAGTTCATACATCCGATCAGTTCGGGAGCTTCTCCAAAGCGGTTGAGGGGCGTTTGGCGGAGGATATTCTGCCCCCGTTCCGTTTGGGAGCCGTCCTCGTTGAACATGATCTTACGGCTACGGTCGTTGAGAAAGAAACCGGGAGCAATCCCATTCACCCGAATGTTGGCGGGCGCTAAATACGCGGCCAGCCACTGGGTGAAGCTTACGATACCATTTTTAGCCATCGCATAGGCGGCGACCCGGGTGATCGGGCGGTAGCTGGTCATGGAGGCGAAGTTGATGATGTTTCCCGTTTTTTGCTTGGCCATGCTCCTTCCAAATACGAAGCAGGGGATCACCGTCCCCATCGTGTTGATGTCGATGACACTTTGGAAGACCTCCATATTCAGGTTAAAGAATCCTTTGACCGAACCATCGTCTAACAATTCTCTTTCATCGTATGCTGTAATATTGGTCAGTGCTTCACTTTGGTTGCCTCCGGCGCCATTGATCAGCACCGAGCAAATACCCAGTTCTTTTTCAACAAGGTCTTTCGCCTGGCGAACCTCCGCTTCGTTGGTCACGTCGGCACTGACAGAAATAGCTATGCCGTCGGCGGCTCTGATGGCTTCTTCCACAAGCTGTAGTTTTTCTAAGGTTCTGCCTAGCAGGGCCACGCGGTAGCCTTGTTTGGCCAGGTCTTTGGCCATTTCAGAACAAAGGGTCCCCCCCGCCCCGGTGACGACCGCCACTTTATGATGGGATGTTTGGTTTTTCATCAATTATTTTTTGGTTAAATATCCAATGGGCAGCATTCTGATACGAAATATCCCTGATCAACGGCCTGAGCAGTTCCTGGTCGGCGGGTAAGTGCCCTTTTTCTACCCAGTGACCGACGGTATTGCAAAGGATGCGGCGGAAGTACTCGTGCCGGGAAAACGACAGCGGACTACGGGAATCCGTTGTCATACCAATAAACAGGCTGAGCACCCCATAGTTGGCAAGTATTTTCAAATGGCGTTTGATGCCCTGATAATGATCGTTGTACCACCACGCCGGACCTAATTGTATCTTTCCGGGCACGCCGTCTTCGGCAAACGAGCCGGTCAGCGAGGCCAGGGGTTCGTAATCGGCCGGGTTCAGGGTGTATAGAATGATCCTGGGAAGCTTGCCCGACTGTTCTACACTGTCCAGAAAGCGGCAGAGGCTGTCTATGTCACAGGTGTTGCCGATACAGGCGTAGCCGCCCGCTCCCCCGGCCAACTTTTTCAGGCGGCTGCTGGTCTGGCGTTGCGCCCCGATGTGGAGTTGCAGTATCCATTCTTTCTCCGCATAGGCTTTTGCCAGAAAGTGCAGCAGGAAAGATTGAAGCCGGAAGGATTCTTTTTTCGTGAGTGTTTGCTGGTCCAGCACCTGCATGAAGTAAACAGCAGCCACTTGTTCGGAAGGCAGCTCAAAATAGAAAACAGGGTCCAGTGCATGGTCTGCCAGCAGGCAGCGGGCTTCGCTAAAATGATCCAGTTTGTGCAGTATAGCTTCCTGGTAGTCTTCCAGGCTATGGATGGTTATGCCCGTTTGCTGGGTCAAGGTATGCAGCCACGGATGAAAGTTTGGTTTGTCAAAAGCCAGCAGCGCGTCGGCTCTCAGGGAAGGTCTTACATCCAAATCCTGATACGCTTCGCTTACCTGTTGGTGGGGACTAAGGTCAGCGAGCAAGTCGTCCGAAGTGCACATACGCTCTACGTTCCAGCACCGGACCAGGGGAAGGATACGATAGGCATCGTCCTGTAGTTTTTCGTTACACTGCTGCCATATCCGTTCGGCGTTCTCCGGGCAAAGCATTTCGTGGATGTCGAAGACGCGCCTGAGTTCCAGCCCGCTCCAGTGAAACAAAGGATTGCCTAACGCCTTGGGAAGGGTTTGCGCCCAATAGCCAAACTTCTGCCGGTCGGAAGCTGTGCCGGTGATGTTTTCCTCGGCTACGCCGCAGATGCGCATCAGGCGGTGCTTGTACGGGTCGGAAGACAGCCAAAGCTGCGTTATGTTCTCAAATTTCCTGTTTTCCGAAAGATCCAACGTGCTGATATGGTTGTGATAATCAACGACCGGCAAATCTTTGGCTACGGTATGAAATAGTTCCTTAGCTATCTCATTGCTCAACAAAAAATTAGGATTTGTCCAGGGTGTATGTTTCATAGTTTTTAGTACGCGATAATCTAGATGAGAAAAAATATTTTAAACACAAAGGGCACAAAGGGCACTAAGATAGTGACTTATACCTTTGTGATCTTTGTGACTGCCATGCAGTAGTTTCTTTGTGTTCCTTGGGGTTAAAAAATCCTTATGTTTCATAGTAGGCTGTTCAACCTATCCAGATAATCACGCTACGCTTTTTAGTTCTTTATCCATGCGCCGCAAGATACTATAACGGTTATCGCAAGTGTAGTGCTGGCGCCATTTTTCAATGTCT
>JBBSNI010000605.1:0-2614 GCA_038232695.1 Cytophagales bacterium | reverse complement strand
GATTGCCCTTTGAGGGCTTCCATCGCTACTTTTACCTTAAATGCAGCAGTGAATTTGCGCTTGTCTTTCTTGTTCATAAGGATCAAATTTAAACAGGTTAATCTACTTTATTAGCCTGTCCTAAATTTGGGGTGCAGCATACTCCTCCCGGAATCAGCTAAACGCTGAAGTAGAGATTTCGGGCTGCAGACCATTTTTCGGTTTTTATCCGTTGCAGATCCGGGGAAACTTACAATCCAATGGAATGTATTTTGCGTTTATGCGTAAAAATTGCCAGTTTGTGATGAGTTTTATCCGCAAACCTACTATCTAACAATCTTATTGATTTTTTCTGAAATTGATTACTATTAAAATACGCTCATGATGAAATATGTGTTCTTATTGTTCTTCTTATTAACCTGTATAATTGTGGCACAGGGGCAGACCAAAGACCCGCTTGAAAATGTAGTGATAACATCCAAAAAGAAGAAAACCCAGGTACGCACAAATGAAAATGGGGAATTACATGTAAATGTATCCCCAAAGGATGTCCTTAAATTTAAAGCTGATGGATTGGTTCGCTACAGTGACTTCGGTGCCAGGGGCGACGGCAAAACCGATGATATTGACGCTATCGCTGGCGCCCATGCATTCGCCAATCAGCACGGCCTTTTGGTGAAAGCCGACGATGAGGCCACCTACTACATTGGAGGAAAGGAGCGCACAGCGGTCATCCGGACCGACACCGATTTCGGCACGGCGGCCTTTATCATTGACGATACCGGTGTGCAAAACCGTAATGCATCTGTTTTCATGGTCAGTTCCAGCCTGCAGCCGTTCAACCCGGAGGGAATAACTTCCCTAAAACGGAATCAGGAGAAAATAAACGTCCCCTTGCCGGGAGCCTGTCTGATCACGGTCACTAATTCCCACATTAATCGCTATATCCGCTTTGGGCTGAATCAAAACGATGGATCTCCGCAAACTGATATCTTTGTCGTTGATAAAAACGGTAACGTGGATAAGAACGCTCCGATCATCTGGGACTTCGACCAGATCACGGAAATCTCCGCGCTTCCCATTGACGATACAACGTTGAACATCACCGGAGGACGCTTTACCACCATCGCCAATAACGCTGAATCAAAATACAACTACTATGGACGGAACATTGCGATCAGGCGGTCCCATGTGCTTGTAGATGGGTTGGAACACCGCATTACCGGTGAAGGAGATCATGGTGCGCCCTATCGTGGTTTCATCGATATTCGGGATTGCTCTTATGTGACGGTTAAGAACACCATCCTGACCGGACACAAAACATACAGCACCATTGGCACGGCAGGTAAGCCCGTCTCTATGGGTACTTACGACCTTTCGGTCAACCGTGCCCTGAACGTATCATTCGAGCACTGCACGCAAACCAATGACATTAATGACCGCACGTACTGGGGTGTTTTAGCGTCCAACTACAGCAAGAATCTTCTTTATGACAGTTGTACTTTATCCCGCTTCGACGCACATATGGGAGTTGCCAATGCCACCATCCGCAACTCGACCCTGGGACACATGGGAATCAATGCCATAGGCAGTGGGACCTTAACCGTGGAAAATTCCACCATCTACGGAAGGACCCTCATTAACCTGCGCTCCGACTATGGCAGTACATGGCGGGGAGAATTCATTATCCGCAACTGCATTTTTGTGCCTGCCGGAGGCAGCGAGGCCAGTGCCAGCCTGATCGGCGGTTCCAATTCCGGGCAGCATGATTTCGGCTACACCTGTTATATGCCGGAACGGATCACCATTGAAAACCTTCATATTGATGACTCCAATCATCCGGAGGATTACCGGGGTCCCGCCATTTTTGCAGATTTCAATCCAGAAATGACCGACGATTCCTACCAGGAGAAGTTTCCCTACGTCACAACCAAGGAAGTCATTCTCAGGAATGTGACCACTGCCAGCGGCAAGGACTTGAGGCTCAGTGACAATCCGTTCCTGTTCAAGGATGTGAAGGTAGACACTGAGTAAAATAAATGAAACCCACACCCAACAAAAGCTAAAAGAAACCGGATACCTTTACCGCATGAAAATGGATAAGCCATTGCTAAAGCTGCTGATCTGGCGTGTCAAGCACATGAGCAATCGCAACTTCGTGCTGATGCTGAGTATATTGGTAGGCTTCCTGTCGGGCATTGCTGCCGTATTGCTCAAACAAACGGTGCATTTTATAGAACATCTCCTCACCCGCAGGTTTGATACATCCTACGCCAACTATTATTACCTGGCCTACCCCCTGATCGGCGTACTGCTGACCGTGCTGATCGGCAAATACGTTCTGCGCGAATCATTCGGGCATGGCATTACCACCATCCTGTATTCTATTTCGCGTAAGTCCGGCATCCTGAGCCGCACCAAGACGTATTCTAACCTGATCGGCAGCGCCCTGACGGTAGGCTTCGGCGGTTCGGTAGGGCTGGAAGCACCTATTGTGGTGACAGGCTCCGCCATCGTTTACTCCCTCGGCAGGGCCATGCACCTTCAATCCACAAAGTGAGCTGTGGTGCTCGGTTGCGGCGCTGCCGGGGCGATCTCTGCCATCTTCAAATCGCCGTTAGCAGGCGTTATCTTT
>JBBSNI010000604.1:0-2618 GCA_038232695.1 Cytophagales bacterium | reverse complement strand
TTCCGCACCAAAATAAGAGATTTGCCTTTTCTGGCTCATAAAGGAAGATTTTAATTTTTGTCACTGTTAAAGATCAAATTCAAAAACTGCGTTTATCGCTTGTATAGCTAATCTGCGAAATTTGGTGCGGAAGCCCTATCATATGAAATAATTTTTAAATCTGCTTTCCAAATTTTCCTTACATTGCTTTAAGTACCTTACAAAGATAATCAACTAAAGTCTTACTTAAAAAAACTAACCAAAAGTATGCACACTCATTGCTGGCTGCGAAGGTACTCATCTAATGATCTTCAACCCAAACCCATTCGATAGCAAAACGAAAAAAGTCCGCATACTAAAACATTTAATCACAAAAAATATTACCTTTGCAGTCTTTTCCAAAGAATGGAAAAATTCCATTGAGTATGAATTAAAAATAACTATGGCAGTAAAAATCAGATTAGCGCGTCGAGGACGCAAGAAACTGGCCATTTACGATGTAGTCGTAGCCGATGCCAGAGCACCACGGGATGGTCGCTTTATTGAAAAACTGGGTTTGTATAATCCCAACACTAACCCAGCCACCATTGAGATCAACGAAGACAAAGCCCTGGACTGGGTGCTGAAAGGAGCCCAGCCTACCGATAGCGTCAGAGCGATGCTTTCCTACCAGGGCATTATGCTGAAAAAACATTTACAGATCGGCGTCCGCAAAGGCGCCATCACCCAGGAAGATGCCGACAAAAGATTTGAGGATTGGAAAGGCAAAAGAGATGCGGCTGTTTCCGGTAAGGTAGACACCCTGGCCCGCCAGCGGGAAGAAGAGAAGAAAGCACGCCTGGCAGCCGAAGCCAAAGTGAAAGAAGCCCGTACCCAGGAGCGTCTGCAAAAGCAGAAAGAGCTGGAAGCCAGCGCCATTGCTGCTGCTAAAGAAGCCGCCGGTGAAGAAGCGGAAGCCGCTGAAACCAACGAAGCCGTGGCAGATGAAGTAGCCGCAGAACAACCTGCCGAAGCACAAGCCGCGCAGCCAGCACCCGCCGAAGAAGTACAGGCTCCCGAAGAAAAGCCCGCAGAGGAAAGCAAAGAAGCTGTAGCGGAACCTAAGCAGGAGGATAAAGAAGAAAGCAAGGAGGAAGCTAAAGCAGAAGTAAAAGAGGAAACCCAGGGAGAAGAAACGGTGGTACATCTCTCCGGTGAGGTTGTCGTAGAGCCTGAACCTGTCGAAACGCCCGAAGCAAAACAGGAGCAACCTGCCGAACAGGCACCCGAAGCCGCCAAAGCGGAAGAAAAAGCCGACGATCCTTCTGCAGGTGCTACCGAAGTTGCCGCAGGCGAAGAAGTCCAGGCAGAAGCCGGTGCTGTAGCGACGCCTACAGACCCTGAAACGGTAGAAAAGGACAGTAAGCCCGCAGAAAAACCGGAAGCCAAAAAAGATAACAAGACCTCTTCAGAAAAATCTTCTTCGGAGGAAGCCCCTTCGGAGGAAGCCCCTTCGGAGGAAGCCCCTTCGGAGGAAGCCTCTTCGGATGAAGCCGCTTCTGACGAGTCCGGGGAGGAGAAGAAAGCTGAATAACATATGCAGGTAGAGGATTGCTACCAGTTAGGACATATTACCAAAACGCATGGCTTGCAGGGAGAGGTCAATGTCTGGCTGGATGTAGATTTCCCTGAGCATTATCAACCATTGGAATCAGTGTTTCTAGCGTTGCCCAACGCTAAAAACCTGATTCCTTTTTTTATTGAATATATTCATCTTACGCCCCAGCAAACAATCGTTAAATTTGAAGATACAGACACGCTGGAGCAAGCCGAATCGCTGCTCAAAGCCAATCTTTATCTTCCGCTCAATACGCTCCCTGCGCTGGAAGAAAACCAGTTTTATTACCATGAGATCATCGGGTTTACCGTACACGACGAGCAGGAAGGTGCCCTTGGAACAGTCAAAGATGTTTACTCCGCCAACAGCCAGGACCTGATCCTGATGGTATACAAAGACCAGGAAGTGCTGATCCCTTTGCATGATGACATTGTGCGGGGCGTAGACAAAGCCAAAAAAACAGTATTTACCCATCTGCCGGAAGGGCTCCTGGATGTGTATCTGCCGTGATCAGATTTCTGCACAAAGCAGGGAAGCTCCTAAGAGCGTTACATCCGGTAGTTCGGAGAATTCCAGTCTGAGGTCTTGCAGGGCAGAGGGATAGGCGAAGGTTTGTATCTGCTGCCACATGGCTTCCCGGAAGAGCGGATACGTCTGGCTGATAGAACCGCCCAGTATGATCATTTCCGGGTCAAAGGCATACAAGACCGCCAGCATCAACTGCCCCAGGTGGCTGCCCATTTCCTGAAAACGGCTGATGGCTTTGGCATCTCCCCGCAAAGCCGCTTCATAGACCTGCTGACCATCTACACGGTAGCGGTTTTTGAAAAATTGTCCGCTGCAATAATGCTCGTAGTTGGCGTCCCGGTAAGGCATCATCCCGATCTCTCCGGCGCCGCAGTGCCGCCCGGCGTAGAGCTTACCGTTCAGCCAAAGCCCGGCGCCAATGCCTGTGCCGATGGCGATGCCCAGCAGGTGATTACAGTCTTTTCCTTTACCAAAAAAGCGTTCGCCTAATACAAAGCAGTTCACATCGTTGTTG
>JBBSNI010000603.1:0-2620 GCA_038232695.1 Cytophagales bacterium | reverse complement strand
TAAATGTGAATCCCAGAATAATCATTAACTTTGGTTCTCATAAGTCCTTACTCCTTTCTTTTTAGTGAATACTTCCAAACCCTAAGTTAGAAGGTTAGTTGGTAAGGACTTATGCTTTTACATAGGGGCTAAAGCATTAAAAATATTTCTTATGTACAGTACTACGGACTTGCCACCGGCAAAGGAGTAGCGGGAGACAGTGCCGTAGGGTTGACCGGCTTTAGATGCATGACTTCTGATAGAAACAGATCGGTCGCTTTCATCACATTTTCCCAGTCGGCGGAGCGTATATAGGAGGCGATCACATGGTTGCCTGCTTCCGGAAAGGCTTCTTTGCGTTTCAGGCTGTCCGGGGTGCCCAGGGCATCGTACATCTCAAGCATCGCCGGTACGGAAACCACATCGTCCTGTTCTTCTTCGTTTTTATAGTAATACCCCAAAAAAACAGGCATTTTCACCTTCTCAAAAGTAGCTTCCGTCATAGTCTCTTCTACCAGTACACTCAGCGCGGTATACCCTTGAATGAAGTACACATGCGACCAGTACTGTTTGTCCAGTCCTTCCCTTTCTTCTATCACATGGTCGCTGCCCACCACCCATGCCATCAACTGGGTGCCCCAGGGCTTACTCAATAATTTGAGTTGCTCGTTGCGTGCCGCAATGATAGGCGAATACATAATGAGTCCGGCAATGTCGGGGTTTTCCGCCGCGATATACAAACCCAAAGCACCGCCCGTAGAAGTGCCCATGATGATAACCTTCTCACCCAACGCTTTCCCGATGGCTACGGCTTCTTTGGCCGAAGCCAGGAAATTTTCGGGAGTCATTTGTTTAAAAGCGCTATCCGATTCTATCCCCTGCTCTATGAGGCGAGACAGGTACAGGTTGCAGCCGTACTCTTTGGCTAAAGTTGTATGCACCGGCGCGCCTTCTGCCTGACTGGCGCCAAAGCCATGCAGGTAGACAATACTGTAGGGCGTTTTCTGATGCGTGCTGTCTGCCCAGACGATCCTTGCCTGGTTGTCTGCCTTGATCAATGCATTTGCTTTTTCTGTTGCAATGATCTTGTTTTCCAAAGCAGGAAGATCAGCGGAAACGGCCGGAAGCCTGCCATCCAGTGCGCCGACGGGGGGGCGTGGCCCTAAAGCAAACACACCCATTAAGGTAATCAACAAGGCAGAAACGCCTATCAGTGCTTTTTTCATATATTTTTGATCAAAGGTATAAGAAAGTTTGATGCAGGACAACCATAGGGGCGGACTGTTGTTACTCATAACATAAACCTGTCTTATGAAAAAACGTCATTTTGTATGGATCAGTCTGCTGGCTGTGTTGCTGCTGTCGGGAATTTTGTTGTACATCAACATAAAAAAAGCAGTCAGGCTGCAAAACATCACCCTGGATGCTACCCGCGTCGCCCACGATACGCTGGAGATGGAAGTGCATATGATCGTTAATAACCCTTTCTTTTTTGATTTCAGCCTGCATGACATACAGTACGCGATCTCTTTGGGAAACAAACAGCTTTTGAGCGATGCTGTTGACATTGACAAAAAAATAGACGACAGTACTTCGCTGACCCTTCCTGTTGTGATGGATTACAAAAAAGTAGTAGAAGAGTTGGAAAAACTTCAGGCGCAGGATAGTACCCTGATGCGTTTTGATTTTACTGTAGGGTACACCCTGCCGTTGCTGGGAACCCAAAGCACTTCTGTGCAGGGCACCAAAGAAATACCTGTACCGCCCCTGCCTGCTGTCAGTCTCGATAAAGTGGATGTCAAAAAATTTGGTTTTAAAAATATTGCCCTGGATGTAACCCTGCTGATTGAAAACCCTTCTTCGATTAGTGTAACGATGGATAACCTGTTGTTTGACGTACAGTTGAATGAAACAAAGCTGGCGAAGGGCATCAAATGGAAGGCAGTGCCTGTTCCGGCAAGGGAAACAACCCGCTTTACCCTGCCTGTTGAAGTAAAGACCGGTGCCATTGCCAAAGAATTTTTTGACCAGATCACCCAGGGCGACAAAATCAAGATTTACATAGACGGAAGTTCTATCCTCCGAATAAAAGACAGTCCGCTGGACAGTATCCACGTGCTTTTCGAGACAGAAGGCGCGATGCAACTGTAGCCTACCACCGGTAGCTGATAGCCGTAGAAAACAACGTACTCACGTTGCTGAAACGCCGGTTACCAAAGTTCATATCCTGCTGCGTCCGGTAAGCTGAACGAAAGATACTGACGCCAATTTTTAGCCCCAGCCGGGCAGACAGCCAGTAAATAGCCCGCAGTTCCGCCTGGTAAGTACCCCGTGAGGCTAACAGAAAGTTGAACGTTTGCGGATTAGCCGCGACGGTCTGCGGAACCTGTGCTTGTACAGGCGAACGATAAACCCCTTCCTGCTGAGGTCCAAAGCTGGTTCCGATGATGTCAGTATAAATCCCTATTTCCAGTTGAGGATTGATCGTATAACCCGCGTATAAACCTGCGTTCAGGGCTTGGATGATAGGATTTTCGGTAATAAAGGTGTCTATGCGGGTGGGAACGGAGGCTGCAAACCAGGATGATACACCTGACTTGCCGGTGCGTACCGATGCCGGTGTAGTAATGTAATCATAATC
>JBBSNI010000602.1:0-2624 GCA_038232695.1 Cytophagales bacterium | reverse complement strand
CTTCATCCTCCTTCGGATAATACCAGTTGACACTTACCGTTCCCCCATTGTCTTCGTACTTTTTCAGAAACAGTAGCAGGTCAAGGATTCCCTTGGAGGAGCTGGTATTGAAGTAGGTAAGTTTGAAATCAAAAGTAACCGGCTGACCGGTAGCCGTATAGGCATGAAGCCAGTCCAGCAGTTGCCTGTAAAACTCCCAGGTATTTTCCAGGTAAGACTCTCCTTCTATCAGGCAGTGCCCTGTGGATGCTTCAAAGCGGACGCTGGGGATGAAGTACGTCCCTATCTCGCCGGAAATTTCTAAGTTGTCTAATTGCGTTGTTTCCATCATTAAAAATTATTGCTTGTTGATATTGACTGATAAGATAAAGAATGAATGCTCGCTGTCTACATCGTATACCTGTATTTCCAGCGGGTTGCCCGACAGGATCGCTATCTGCACCAGCCCAATACCTGCGCCTTTGCTGTGTATGGACTGGGGCTGGCTTCGCTGGTAACGCTTTAGTTTACGAAGCTCTTCTTTGTCCAGTTCATTAATGGTTTTACAATTGTTTACAAGTTGAACCACATTGGTTTTTTGGATGGTATTGCCGCAGATAAAGACATACTGATCATCCATTTCTATAATTTGCACCATGCCCACACTGTCGAGCCGGCCGGCGTACTTGATTTTTTCGGCAGAATAATAAAGCGTATTCTGTGCCAGTTCCATAAAAACAGCAAAAACTTTCCGGCTTACCCTGGGGTTCTCAGCCAGCTTATCCTGGATGTCGCGGCTGATCTCTGCCATGATCACCGGCGTGACCGGCCCTTTGTAGGAGATGACGATACGTTTGTCCTGTATAAGGAGAAGACGTTCTAACATGTTCTCTTTTGTAAACATAGGCGATAACTATTGGGTACTACGAAGTGGTTTGATTTTACGAAACTCTTACTCCTATCAGGTTAATATCATCCCGCTGCTCGGTATCCTGCTGGTGGTCTGCCAATGCCTTCTCAAACAGCGTCTGCTGCGCTTCCACCGGCAAGGGATAAGCCTCTTCAATAAGCGATTTCAGCCTTTTTGATCCAAATCGCTCCCGTTTGCTGTTAGACTGATCAATAAATCCGTCGGTGGTCATGTAGATCATATCTCCCTTTTGCAGGGTAATTTCCTGGGTAGTAAACTCAAATGACTCAGCAGTTCCCCCAAGAGATTTTCTGTCGCCTTTCAGGGTGAGCATTTCTCCCTTGGTGACTACATACAGATTGTTTTTGGCGCCACCGCAGGACAGCTTCACTTCCTCCCCTGCCGCCTCCAGGATACCCAAGCCTATGTCCATGCCATCTTTGATCTCTCCTTCCTCCTGTTTTAGTTTCATGCGTATCCGTTTATCCAGGTAGCCTAAGATCTTTGCCGGGTCTGTCAGGCGGTGCTCGTTAATAGCTTCGTTTAAAACATGGTGGGCGATCAGTGAGACCAGCGCACCTGGCACGCCGTGCCCCGTACAGTCTACAGTCGCTAAAATCGTTTTTTCACGGTTTTTAGAAATCCAGTAGAAATCACCCGACACAATATCTTTAGGTTTGTAAAGAATAAAGCTGTCCGGGATGATGCTTCTGCGCTGCACTTCACTGGGCAGTATAGAAAACTGTATCTTCTTGGCATACTCTATACTTTGCTGCGTCTTTCTATGCTCCCACTCAAGCTGCTCTTTCTGGGCTGCCAGAATATCCTGGGTAGCTTCGAGTTCTTCCATATTCTGACGAAGGTCTTTTTCGTTCAGAATAAGCTGCTTGTTTTTCTCCTGGATTTCCTGCTGCTGCTTTTGCAGCTTTCTATTGTCTTTTTGTTTCTGACTGTAACTAAAGCCAACGATACCAAAAATGAACACAAACAAACCGATAATACCGTATGCTAACTTTCTGATATTAGCTTCTTCCCTGAGCTTTTGTGCTTTCAATTTTTGATCAGCTTCCAGCAGCGCAATGGCTTTTTCCTGTTGTTCTTTTTCGAGCGTTTGCTGCGTGAGTTTCAAATCCTGAAGCTGCTTTTGTCTTTCCAGTTCCCGGAGTTTTCGCTCGCTTTTCTCTGCTTCCAACTGCTGGTGGGCAAGCGTCAGGGCTTGTTCTGCTTTTTCTTTTTCAAGCTGCTGGTTTTGCAACGCAGCCACCTGAAGTGCCTGGTCCCGTTTCAGGATAGCCAGCTCTTTTTCTCTGAGTGCCAGCACATTTTCTTTCCGCTCTTCTTCCAGTGCATTTTGCTCCTGCTCCAGCAGCAGCGCTTTAATCTCATCTTCTTTGATTTCAATATCTATCTGCCTTTGAAACATTTCCTCAAAAGCGGCCCCTTCTTTATCTTGTATTTTTTTAATGGTCTCCTTGTATTTGTCTTCATACAGTTGCGCCCTGCCCAGGTTGTTGTCTGCCTCGTAGATCAGCGACAATATCTTATAACTGGTCGCCAGCGTTTCTTTGGCATCGTAGGTAACACCGATATCTACCGCTGCGGTTACCGACTTTAAGGCTAAAGCATTTTTGCCGCTGATAAAGTAGTTAGATGCCAAATGGTTGTACAGGTTAGCCTCTCCTTCCCGGTTTTTTTGTTTCTCAAGAAGTTTCAGAGCCTGCAAATAATATTCTTT
>JBBSNI010000601.1:0-2626 GCA_038232695.1 Cytophagales bacterium | reverse complement strand
TGCGTTAATGTACAATTTGGCAAGCAAAGCATTGGCGGCTCCTTGAGTAAAACGACCATACGTAGAAGCATTATTCTCAGCCCTCAAATTCGGCAAGGCCGCCTTGATTTCGCTTTCAACGAAATTGAAAACATCTGCCCGCTCGCTTTGAGGCGTATTGCCCGCAGGTGTATCTTCCGTGACAATAGGCACCCTTCCAAAAAAGTCGGTTAACCAGAAGTACGCAAAAGCCCGTACCATGCGGAGTTCAGCAATAATAGCCTCTTTTCCTTCTACTTCCAACGGGCTTTCACTGAGCGCCTGCAAATTAATATTAGCCGAGGCAATGGTAGAATAAGCCCAGTTCCAGGCGCCATTTGGAAAACCGGGAGATACCGGGCTCCAGTCGTGCGTAGCCATTTGCTGCCATATGCCGTTATCGTACCAGTCCGGACCACGGGTAGGCACTACGATCTCATCGGTAGAAACTTCCGAAATGGTATAAGGGTCGTTCAGAAAACCTCTTAGCTGGCCATAAGTAGCGCCTACGGTCGCTAACAATTCAGTCTCATTGGAAGGAAATTCGCTGGCATCAGCCTGGCTATATATTTCTGAATCAAGCTCTGTGCAAGATTGGACGCTGAGTAGCACGATGGCTAAAGACATCCCTGTAAACTTAAAATATTTAAACTTTTTCATATCATTAATTTTTTGCGTAACACTCAAAACTGTAAACTAACCCCAAGGGTGAAAGACCGCGTCCGGGGATAAAAGGTTAAAGGCTCTACACCAGGGGAAAGATTGGTTCCGGTATCAGAATCTCCATATATATTGCGGGAAGCACCGCTTCTTGGCTCAGGGTCAATACCCCGGTAGTTGGTCAATACGAAAGTATTCTGGCCTGCCACATAGACCTGGGCATTGCTTAGATACTCCCAGAATTTGGGTAGCCTGTAAGATATCCGAAAATTATCCAGGCGTACAAAGTTGCCGCTTTCCAGCCAAAGATCAGACCAGGCAGGTGAAAGTCCCGGAGGAATGCCTGTGGAGAAAGCGTCAATAACTGCATTGTTGCCCGGGAAGCGGTTAGGATTGGCCGAATAGATATAAGGACCGTTGGCGATCTTATGCCCTACCATGCCCCTGAACAGGAAATATACATCCAAGGGCCCGAAGGTCAGGGTATTGCCCAAAGCAAAAGTAAGGTCAGGCTGCGCATCTCCTAAAAAGGTACGGTCTTCTCCAAAAGGGTCAGTCCCTCCCCCGCCGAAATCTTCCCAGAGATAGGTAGGCGAGCCATCCTGGTTTTGACTGAATCCTGCAAACTTAGGTCCGTAGAACTGTCCGATGGGGTATCCTTCTGCCAGTACGATAGGGGGGGCAATGCCGCCCTGTCCGCTCCCAAATCCACCGTATAATCTCGGATTATCTGGATTGTACTGGAAAATCCCTGAGCTTAAAGAAACGATCTTATTAGTATTATGGGAGAGGTTCAGTACCGTTCTCCACTGAAAGTTCTCTTTTTCTAAAGTAAGGAAGTCTACAGCAAGCTCTATACCTTTATTGTTGATCTGCCCCACGTTAGCAAGGATACTGTTAGTAACAGCCGTAAGATTGTTGGCTCCATATTTAGACCCAATGGCTATAGGATAGTCAAAAAGCAGATCACGGGTATCTTTGTTGTATACTTCCAGGGAGCCGGTCACGCGGGCGTTGAAGAGGGTAAAGTCTAATCCCACGTTAGCCATCGCTGAACTTTCCCATTTCAAATCTGGGTTTGCATTCTGGTTAAACTGATAGGCTGTTTTGAAACCTCCATTGGTATAATAAGCGCCGGAGGCTCCGTATAATTGCCGGGTAGCGTAATCTGCGATGCCATCCTGGTTTCCGGTAACGCCATACCCTGCTCTCAGTTTCAATTCATTGATGGCATCTACACCACTCATAAAATTTTCTTCGCTGATACGCCATCCAGCGGATATGGAGGGGAACCATCCCCAACGGTTGTTTTCACCGAAACGGGAAGAACCATCGCGGCGGATATTAGCCGTGAGCAGATACTTGTCATACAGCCCATAATTTACACGTCCTATAAAGCCCAGCAGGATAGCTTCTGATTTATCAGAACCCAGTTCGCGGTTGGTCGATCCGTCCGGGTTAGCATTGCCTGCATTAAGGTTGTTATAGCCAAAATTATCTGGGAAGTCACGATTAACAGCTCTAAATCCCTCATTGGTTAATTTCTGGTAGGTGTAGCCTCCTAACACGCTGAAATTTTGAATATCCGTTTCTACAGAGTATTGAGCAGTGAGTTCCAGCAGCTTGTCTACTACTTCTCTTTGGCGGCGTTCTGCCCGCGTGGTATTATTGCCATTGGCTTTAAAAGTGCTGGGCTGGAAGAAACCGTAAATCTCATTGTTATTATTCAATGAACCGTTAGCACCTAACCTCAAACCTTTGACAGGTTCCAGGAAAATCTTTGCATTTAACAGCGTTTGCTTCTCCCGGTTTTCGTTGGTGATCTGTTCCATCCTGGCCACCGGGTTTTCTATTTCAAAACCACCGGGAATACGGTTGCCGTTAAACTCATCAAAACCTACTACGCCGGGTTGCAGGTAAGTCCCCTGGTCGTTGTACACCGGAAAAG
>JBBSNI010000600.1:0-2636 GCA_038232695.1 Cytophagales bacterium | reverse complement strand
TGAAAGCGGTCAGCCCACTCGGTGAGATTGATCATCCATATCAAGTTCCCTGGCAACAAGCGAAACAGATGGATGATGATGCACTGTCAATAATGAATGATAAGCCTATGATGGTGCCGGGTGAAGAAGGTCTGCGGGATATCCGGATTGTAGAGGCGATCTATAAATGTGCTGACACCGGAACGAGCGTTAGTATAAAATCTTAGTCTAAAAAACTTTCTACCAACCAACATACCCGGGCGGCTTAATTCCATTGAGCCGGAGGTATACAATGAGCTGGCCGCGGTGGTGTGTCTGGTGATCATTTTCCAACGTTAATACTTGCAATCTTGTCATGGGACCGACAAAAAACTTAACCGTATCCGTTAGCTTCCTTACGTCAAGATCCTGTAGGTTGTTAATGGCATAATCATATGTCTGCCCGATTACTTTGATAACACTATCTTTTCCCGTCAATCCGTTACCTAAAACGCCAGTGGAGCTGTCAGCCCGGCTGATGTATTCACCCGTCAGCCATCTGAGGTTATCACACAAGTGCAGCAATTGTTCCTTAAAATTCATTTCGCCGGCTACCGGGGTGAAGACATATTTTTCTGCCGGCATCGCCTCCGCCACTGCGAGCGTATACTCTCTGGCATTCTGTAGTTTCAATACTGCACTCTTCATCAAGAGTTCCTCAGTTGATTGTGCACTTGCAAACCGGGGTGATAAAAACAGCATGCAAAAAAGCAGCGAAGATGTTAGCAGGAAAAACGTTTTCATGAAAAAATTGTAGGAGAAGAGATTATTTACTTAGTATCCAAAATAACGGGCGCTGATTTCCCGCCCATCATGATGATCTTGGCATTTTCTGACTTGGCCAATTCCATCGTGGCCTTAATCTGCTCATACTGGAGTTGCCTGTCGGTAAGGCTTTCGCTGATTATCCGCTGGTAGTCCGCAATACCCTGCGCTTCTACCCTTTTTCTATCCGCCTCCTGTCGCTCTTTTGCCAGCACGAATTGCATTTTCTGAGACTCCTGTTCTGCCTGTATTTTCTGCTCGATGGTGCCCTTGACAGCAGCCGGTAAGGTGATATTTCTCACAAGCAAGTTTTCCAGCAGCAGGCCCCGGCTTTTGAAGTCAGCTTCAATGCCTTTGAATATGCGGGTCTGGAACTCATCCCGCTTGGTGGAATAGAGGGACACTGCTTCATAGTAAACTGCATTATCGCGTATGCGTGTCCGTGATATGGGACGAACAATCTTATCTTCATAGTCTTTGCCGGTTTCGCGGATGATGCGTGGTGCTTCGGAGGGGATCACCCTGTAGAGCACCGTTAGATCTATGGTCACTTCCAGGCCATCTGCCGTGAGCACTTTAATGGCATCGTCCCCCGTTTTATGGCCTTCGTCGTTTGTGCCACTCATGGTATAATTCAGTGTCCGGACATCCATCCGCTCAATCGTATAGAGTGGATTTACAAAATTTAGCCCACTGTTCAGGACGCTTTGCTGCACCTTACCGAAAAGCTTCTTTACGCCTACCTGTCCTGCCTCTATCTGCACAAAACAACTGGAGATGATGCCCAGGACTATGAAAGCCAGCCCTATGAATCTGCCGGCTTTTGCAGCGGGGCCTACATTAGGCAAGCCTTTTACAAAGACAGCAGCAATGATGATAATAATGCCAATTACGATAAATAACATGTTGTACGCTTTTTCTAAAAATAAGGAAAGGGTTATAAATCGATTGCGAATGCGCCTGCAGTTGAATCGCCTGCATACGGTTTGTAATCGCGCAATTCTTTATTACTCGCAGTTGAGGGCCTCCTTACAATCAAGTTGAGCCACGATCTTTGCAAATAAATTTGCCGCAGATAGCTAAAATAATTACGGCCATCTGTAGTTTAGTTACAAATTCTTTGCTCTATTATTACGAAAAAATAAATTTTATGCACTATTACCTGGATGTTCTGAAGAAATATGCGGTGTTCACCGGCAGGGCACGGCGCAGTGAATTCTGGTATTTTGTACTCTTTAATTTCATCGCCTCTTTAGTCTGCGCCGCGCTGGACAACGCTTTTGGTACTGCATTTACCTTTAATATGGGCGAAAATGTTCAGCAACTACCCTATGGATACATTTACCTTCTATACAGTCTAGCGGTCTTTGTTCCATCTCTCGCCCTAAACGTCAGGAGACTACATGACGTGGGAAAGAGCGGCTGGTTCCTGTTCATCGGCTTAATCCCGGTTGTGGGGGCGATCTGGTTGTTGGTACTTTTCTTCAAAGACAGCCAACCGGGGATAAACGAGTATGGCCCGAATCCGAAAGGAATTGGCAATGTGGATGAAATAGACCAGATCGGGAGTTACCTGCAGCCACAATAATCATGAATTTAAGCGCCCGGCACGTACCCCATATTCGTCGTAGCTCAGCTATTTCTGAACCCCTGAACATTTTATCAGGAAGGATATAACGGTCATCATTAGACGCGTCCACTAAGCCCACCTTCGCATTAATCACCATTACTGGCGGCGCTTTGTAATCGGCAGCAGCAGGTTTCCCAGGCCGGAGACAAGCAGCATTCGGATCGTAGGATTTTATAAAACTGGTAAAAAATTTGAAACATCGTTTTGGGAAGCTTTCAAATCT
>JBBSNI010000599.1:0-2637 GCA_038232695.1 Cytophagales bacterium | reverse complement strand
GATCCAGTTTTCGTAGGTCAGCATCAGTTCGCTGTTGCCGCTTTGGAAGATATTCCGGCGAATCTGGCTGGACGCATCCAGCAGCATGGCTTTGGTCACCAGTTGTACGTTATAAAGCTCGCCCAGCATCTCCTCCGGGTTGATCCCTGCGCCGTATGGGTGGTTGACGATCATATCCACCACAAAGTCGCGGTAAGCATTCAGGATAGGTTCTATCCGCTTGTAAAAAGCACTCTTTTCTTTCTCGCTCAAGGCAGGAAAATAAGCCCTGATCTGCCCGGTGTAGTGGTCGACCACCTGGCGGAAGACAGGCACGGCCGCTTCGTAGCGACCCAGGCGATGGTACAGCACCGCTTTGCCATACAGGGCGTAGGCATAGTCGGGATGTTTTTCACCCAATGTTTTCTTCCGCAAGTCCACCACTTCGTTCAGCATAGTTTCTGCTTTTTCGTACTGCCCAAGTTCCTGGTAAAGCAGTCCTAAGTTAAGCAGCGCGGTCATACAGCCAGGATGTTCTTTGCCTAACACATGTTGGCTGATCGCCAGTGACTTTTCCAACAGCGGCTTGGCTTCCTGGTATCTCCCTGTATTTTGGTAAAAAGAGGCCAGGTTGTTCAGAGAGATGGCATAGTCAGGATGCTGCTCTCCCAGGATTTTCCTGTCAATCTCCAAAGCTTCCCGGAAGGCTTCTTCTGCCAGGGTATCGCGCCGGGTTGCCTGGTATAAGATAGCCAGGTTGAGGGTTGCCGCCGCATAATCGCGGTGCAGGCTTCCGTATGTTGCCTGTAGCCACTGCCGGGTTTCCAGCAACAAGGTTTCAGCATCTGTATAGTTGCCCAGTGTCAGATAAAAGGTAGCCAGTGCCAACTGCACCCTGATCCGCTCCGGATGGTTTTCGGGGTACATGGCTTCTGCCATTTGGGCTGCCTGTTTTAGCAGCGGTTCTGCCTGGGTATAGCGGGCTTCGGCCATTTCCAGCCGTGCCATATGGGTCAGTGCAGGGATCAGCATAACGTGAACAGTGCCTTGCTGCCGGCAGGTAGCCAGTATCTTCTCAAGCACGGGGCGGGCTTCTTTGTAAGCGGCGATGTCCAGGTAAAACAATCCCAGGTTTGTTAGCACCGCCATTGTCTGAGGGCTTTGCCTGCCCCGGTGGTTTTCTGTATGATGCACGACTTCCAGCAATAGCTTTTCTGCCTGCACATGATCTCCTTTGGCTTGCATCAGCAACGCCAGGTTGTTAAGCAACGCGCTGTATTCGTCGCTTTCCTGTCCGCTGATACTTTCCTGGCGTTGCAGCGCTTCCCGGAAGAATATCTCAGCCTCTGTAAAATGACCTATATCCTGGTGCAAAGCTGCCAGCCCGCTGAGCGTAGCGATGTATGCGTGGCTTTGTCCGGCAAATGTTCTGCTAATGTCTGCTGCCTTTTTGTAATAATAGATAGCCGTATCATAGTGCCGCTGCTGCTGATAGTTTCTGGCGGTATTGTACAACACAGACACTGTCAGCCCTTGCATCTTCAGGTTAGTAGTATCCTGATGGCTTAGGACTTCTATCGCCTGATGGTAATGCTGGCTTGCTTTTGCCCATTGCTTTTCTTTTTCATACAAAATCGCCAGGTTGTTTAGTACAACGATATATTCATAGGGCATTTCTGAAAAGGATGCAGGCACTTCCTGTATATTTTTTTCGTAAAAAGCGATAGCCTCTGCCGGTTTGTCGCGGTACACCTGCGCCCTGTGGTCTACCGAAGCCCAGTAGCTGCCATCTCCTATGCCCAGATGTTGCTTCCGCCAGGCATAGACCGTTTGCAGATACGCTTCCGCTTTTTGAAGGTCTCCCAGCGCCAGGGTCAGCCTGCCCAGTCGTTCAAATACGTGGATGTAGGGCAAAGAATCGGCAAGCGGACCGGGAACTGCCGTTCCGGGAACGGCGGTTCCGAGTCTCTCCAGACCGGAAGCGTCCAGCCTCGCCCTGGCTTGTTCGTACAAGTGAATGGCTTGGGTAATCTGGCTGTTCTTTTCTTCCTGTGAAGCCAGCATCATCAGGGTGCTGAGGTATAACGGCTGGTGCGTGTCATGCTGCTGCTCTATTTTTTGTTTGAGTGTGTACAAAGCTGCTAAAGCTTCAGGTATCTGCCGGTCTATCTGAACTAACGCCTGCTGATACTGCGCCTGCAAAGATACTGCCTGGCATAGACTGTCGCCGCTTGCCTGGATCACCTGCCGGTACATCGTATCCGCCAGCGCCCACTGTCCGGCTGCCTGGTAGGCTCTGCCCAATTGGTAGCGGGTTTGTATCACCGGCGTTTTTTCTGCCGGGTATTTTTCAAAGATTGTCAGGGCTCGTTGCAGAAAGGTGGTAGCCGTATCATAAGAACCGGTTGCCAGGTGCATCAAGGCCAGGTTGTACAGCGCCTGTCCGTAGCGTGGCGTATCTGTCTGACCTAATTGCTGCCTGATAGCGGCCTCCCGGGCAGCGTAGCGGATGCCGCGTGGGTAGCGGGCGGTAGAGTAGCAGATCAGGGTGAGCAAGCGGAGATTGTCGGCATAAGGCAGACTGCCGGTGCCAAACTCCATGTTGGCTTGTACTAACGCTTTTCCTGCCAGCTCATAGCTGCCCGGCCATCCCTGGTG
>JBBSNI010000598.1:0-2647 GCA_038232695.1 Cytophagales bacterium | reverse complement strand
ATCTGCCACCGCCCAGGCTCATCGAGAATAACTTCATCGAAGGTAATGAGCAACTGCCTGTTGTCCAATGCCTGTATCGCAGCGATAGCAGGCGGTTTGGTATCATAGAAAAACCGGTAAGCAGGGGTTGCCAGCCGCTTATTTTCTTCGTCGGTCAGATGGCCGAAAGTTAGCGTATGCAGCTTGTTTTCCGCCAAAGCTGTACCGAAGAGCAGATGCACCAGCCGGGGATTACCCGTGTGGACGACCGCCGCCTGCGGGTGGTTGGTTTCCAGGTTTATCCAATAATTGGCGACGTCTTCTGCCCTGGAAACGCCCAGGGTTTTTTTAAAATAGACATCCACCTGGTTTTTGCTGATCACCATGACAGTGTCTATCGCGCTTTCAGTACGAAAATCTACAGCAAGGGCCGGCATCACATGGCCCGACACATCTTCTATGCCCTTCATTTCAACTTGATACAAAATATGAAGGGCAAAGGCAGCCGCAAAATCTAATTGTACGGAAGTAGTGTCCGGCCCCAGCCTGATCTTTTTAGGGGCTGCGCCTCCGGGAAGCAGCGTATAGTTTGTGAGAGTGGTGGCAGCCACTGCTTTTAGCTTTTCATCAAAAACAAGCCGGATGGTAGCCGTATCCAGCCAGTCCAGTGAGCGGAATACAGGCGGTTCATAGTCTGCGTAGAAGGTTTGGGTTTGCGCTCCGCTCACGTTACCGCTACAATCGGCAGCCCGGGCAACGGTAAGTTGATAGCTGGTTCCGGAAACCAGCCCGGTGCTTAGCTTTAGTATGATTGTTTTAAAGTCTGTTGCTGATGCTTGTGCCGCTTGTATCTGCACGCCGTTGTTGAGGGTAACGTCAGCGATTGCCAGTTGTACATCTTCGTTAAAATACAACAGCAGACTATCAGGGCGGGGCGCTTGCACCTGGAGCAGCATCGGGGGTGTCGTATCGGGGGTATCGTCAAAAACAGCGTTTTTTATACCGGGCGTGCCGCCATTGGAATGCACCGATGCCTTAAAATTGATACGGCTGTCGCAGGGCTGTTGGGGATGGATCTGTTCCAGGCTGTAGCCTTCCTTCACCCAGCTTCCCTGGTAGACCGTCGAGTCCGCTACATTGCCTTGGCTGTCTTTCAACAGCAGGCTGCCTCCGCTGTTGGATAAGGATGGCCAACTGCTCAGGGCAATGGCATTTCCATAAGCTTTGTAACTATTCAAATACTCCGGGCGGCAAAGAATAACATAGGCATCCGGCAGGAGCATAAAAGCGGGCAGAAGTTTTCCATTCAGGGTCCAGCCTTGCAGGTTGAAAGACCGGCTGCTGCGGTTGTAAAGTTCCACAAACTCTGCATTTCCGTCCGATGGCAGGCTGTCTACCTGCGGGTTGGGATCAGGAAATATTTCGTTGACCACCACATCGCGGTAAGCAGGAGGCATTTCTACAGTTCCAACCTGACCTGTTACTACAAAATTATCGAAGTAAAAAGACTGGAAGCGGGTAGCCGTATATTTGCACAGTACGCCGAAAAACTGGCTGGTCGGGTAGGTGCTGTCCTGGGCGCGGCCTTCTTCTATAAAGTCTGTCGCACCTTCCGGTTGCGAATACAAAACCCACTGCCCCTGGCTGTCGCGTGTCGCTTTCACCTGTATCCTGACCGGTTGGATATTCACCCTGCCATCCAGTCCATCGATGATCTTCGTTTCGCTGATGGCGTCCTGCCGGTACAGGCTCACTTCATCGGTGGTGTTGCCAACTTTCACAAAATACCCTTGCAGGCTGCCACCCAGGTTGGGCTGGTCGGATGTAAGGTATACCCGGGCATAGTTGGTAGAGGAAGGGTTTTCTGTGATTTCTACGTAAAAAGTCCATGCAGCCTCCACCATCGCCTGGCTGGAGGTACTTAGATAGGCCTGCCCGGTCTTTGCCAGATCGTTCAGATGCAGTTTTCCATTCACATCTATTTCAAACCTGGGAGTGTCTCCCTGCCAGCCGGGTTGTGTTGTATATTCTCCGTCAGAGAAGTCATCCTGGAATTGTGCCAATACCGGGTAGCAAATCCATAAAAAATACAAAAGAAATGGCAGTACAGTTTTCATTTTTTCGGTTTGGTTCTATGGCCAACAAGTGTATGAATTTAGCCAAAGGCGATTTTTGTAAACCTTGCGATGCGCCTACATTTATGCCTTTGTAATATTTCAATGAAAATACTGTTTACCTCCATTTTGTGTGTTGCCAGCTTTTTTGAGCTATGGGCGCAAGACATCCCCACCGGGGCACGCAGCGCCGGGATGGGGCGTGCAGGTGTTGCGCTGACAGATGGCTGGAGCATCTTTCAGAATATAGGCGGGTTGGGCGGCGTCAAAAAAACGTCTTTGCTCAGCAGCTACGAGAACCGCTTTGGCGTTCAGGACGGTCTGCAAACCCTCGGGGCGGGGGCGGTAAAGCCCCTGAAAGCAGGTGTCGCCGGTATCGGACTAAGCCGTTTTGGCGATGATCTGTTCAGCATACATACCATCTCCCTGGGCTACGGACACCGCATAGAACAGTTCAGCCTGGGCGTCCGGCTCAGCCAGCAACAATATAGCATGGAAGGCCTGGGCAACCGCTCCGTATTCCTGGCTGATGTGGGCGGCGTAGCTACCCTTTT
>JBBSNI010000597.1:0-2686 GCA_038232695.1 Cytophagales bacterium | reverse complement strand
GCTGATGAGGGAACAGAACGCATTGCAGAAGATGGCTTTATCATGGCAGAAGACGAGCAGGTAAGCAACGCTTCAGCCGTCAAGATGAACGGCACGTTTGATTCGCCCGGCGGCCCTGACGATGGACCTGCCCTGTTGGCCGGTGAACATGCTACCTTTATGGTCAAAGCCAAGCCTGGCGACCGCCTGCAACTTGAAACGATGTTTGTGCAATCCAACGACTGGTTTTATGCTTTCGGCTATAAAGGACTTTCTTTGTTTGATGGCAAAACACCCGTCAGCGGAGACGTCACGGAATACCTGGTACTCTACGATGCAGGTACAGAAGAAGACACCCCCCCGGGAACCGGCCCCAACCAGAAGCCGGTACAGGACCCTATGGCTACCAATGTAGGCCCGGACGACTCTGTGAACCAAGTGAAAGAGGCCAGCGAACGCCATCCGGGTTTCACCATTCCGTCGGCTGCCTCCGTCATTAAAGTGACGGTGACTCCTCAATGATTTGAGTGTTTTATAAGTAGAACTTTTCTCTTTTATTTGAAATGTGCAAAGCAACATTTTGAGTAAAGGAGAAAATGTTTTATTAATTTTTTGCATATATATCACACGTTTCTTACATTGGGTTCGAATAGACAGTGAGGGGCACATGGCCGCCGCTGCGATTCGCCTGCTTGAATGTCAAAGAAACACATGCAAAAGCTGATTTGAAGCCTTCGCGTGGCCTATGATCCCATCCTTATAGAACAGTTTTTTTACCTGTCCGGTATCTAACATTCTTTTGTTTGATACCTGGTTATAATCTGTTGTTGCCATTTATTCCACTTTTCATAACCTAACCATTTATTATCATGAAAAACACAACACACCACTTATCTCTGCTGATGGTCAAGCTTTTTGTCCTTTTCGGCCTCCTTTCTTTTGTCTCCGGTTGTGAGTACGCTGATGTGCTGGACGATCTGCTGCACGAAGACAAGGATAAAGATCATAAAGAAGTATTTATGGCCGAGTTGGATGCGCTGAATAACTCAGGAGTCAGCGGACATGTGACCCTGACCTTGAAAGGAAACAAATTAACCGTTAAGATCAAGGCTGAAGGATTACAGGCAGATTCTCTTCATCCACAGCATATCCACGGGCTTGAAAACAATCAAATGGCAAGCTGCCCGCCTTCCTCAGCCGATAAGAATGGAAACGGACTTGTTGAAATTGGCGAAGGGCTGCCTTTTTATGGACCTGTTTTACTGCCTCTCACCCCGTTTACTACAGCACCCAACGGTAAGATTGATTATAAGCATACCTTTACGTTAGGAGAAGGGGAAACCATTGCTTATGATGATCTTAAATCGCTTGAAAACCGCGTCATTGTACTGCATGGCATGACGGTAGAGGGAAAATATATCGCCTCACTGCCTGTTGCCTGCGGCATGATCATGATGGAGGATGAAGATGATTATTAGCAATCTTTACATGGTTTTACTTCTTTGTAGCGTTCCTCTCCATCTTCGCCGTATAGTATAAATACGATGGAAGGTTTATCCTGCGTCTCCGAGGCTGGCATGACGTTTACTTTCAGAAATCCCCCGGCAGGCTCCGCGTCCGTATAAGGCTGGACGATGGTGCCTTCCGGGTCGGTAGAGTTTTTGTCGCCGGGTAATACGCCCAGCCGGGCATTCTGATCGATAAGGGAGCCTGCACTGAATTCCTCAAACCCGCCGGGATGGATGGAATGGTACTTCCAGTGCCTGTCGCCGCAGATGATGTAAAAATTTTTTGGAGGAAGTTATTTTCTTTGAGCCACTGAAAGAAGGCTTCCCCTTCTGCCCGGAAACCCAGCGGATTGGTGTGGTTATCCTGTTTTCTCAGATCGTCGGGCCCTACCATGGGTGTAGGGCTTACGAGTATTTTGAAGACGGCATCGCTTTCCAGCAGGGTTTGCTGGAGCCAGGCTTTCTGCTTTTCTCCCCAGATAGACTTTTCCGGGCCTGGCGGCAGGGCGTTCGGACTCCGGTAATCGCGTCCTTCTACCATGAAGAGGGTTCTCCGAATCCACCCCCAAGGTAGAAACGCTCTAAGTGCAGGCAAGCCAGCATCACAAAACTGACGGAGGTAGCGGTATCTGCGGCAGGCAGCGTACCGAAGGTATGGGTTTCACTTCTTTTAGTATGCAGTGAATCTTCTCCATAGACCAAACGGTAGTGGTAAGTGGTCCCTGGCTGTAGACCATCCACTTTTTTCTTCACAATAAAATCATGGGCAGATGAAGCTGACAACCACTTCGTTTTGATAGGATCCGCATAAGAAGCCTGGGTGGCGATCTCAAACCGGGCGATACCTTTTTTACCGGCTACATCCGCTTGGGTAAGTTTTTCAGGGTCATGCACATCCTCAAAAATCAGGGTATCGGTGTGGGTGAGCCTTGCCTGCAATATAGCGCTATGCTGGGTAACTTCTCCTGCCAGCAATGGCATATAGTGGATATTTGGACTTTCTGCTGTATTTTGCTGGTTGCATCCGAATAAAGTAAGGACAGACAGGAAACAGAGGGTGGTTTTCATGGGGTAAAATTTATTAACCACCGCAGCGGCGGCCGCAAAGGGCACGAAGGTTGACACAAAGGTCGCCCAGGCAGACATGAGCTTGTGCAATACCTGTAGCATTACTTGTTTTATCGCTACCGGATTTGCCG
>JBBSNI010000596.1:0-2703 GCA_038232695.1 Cytophagales bacterium | reverse complement strand
GGAAAAATAGCAACCCTTTCTGCTTGATAAAATGCGCGGAACCTACTATGATTGAACTTATGGACAGGCTGCCCGATGAGGTGTGAAGTCATCTTTACCATGAGCCTGAACAGCCTGCTCATCAGAGTGCGCAAGCAGGAAAAGCTTACCCAAGAGCGTATGTCTGACGGCTCCGTCCGGCAGATCGTGCGGCGTTACCTGGGAGAAAACTTTACAGCGCATAGCCTCCGGGCCAGTTTTGTCACCGTAGCCAGGCGAAACGGAGCCAGCACGACAGAGATCATGCGCCAGACCGGGCACAAAACTGAAACGATGGTCAGAAATACACCCGCTTTGAAGATGCCAGGGAGCATAATGCAGCGATCAAACTGGGATTGTAGGAAAAGTCAAGTGAAGGTAAATAATAAGCATCCTATTGCCAGGAATTCAACGCAAAAGACACTTGCTGGTTAGATACGACTTGTACTACTTTATTTCTTGCTGCATGGAGTGGATTGATCAATAAGTTGTGTTCCACCGGATAACTCGACAAAGGTGTTCTACAGGATGGCACACTCAGAAAGGGCGTTTCCATACGCTGCGCCCATTGGGTGCCGAATTCCTGGGTGGATGACGGATAGGGACGATGATACCAATCAGAGGGTAAATCACGCTCATCCAAGTGTGGAATATTTCCTAAAACTTCCAATCCTACCAATATCCATTTTGTAGAAGTAACGATAGCGCCCCTGATAGAGAGTAACTCCATGAAGGTAAGAGCACTCACATTGCTGGCATAGATCATGGGTGTGCCATTCCTGTTCCAGCGACCACCAGCTGTTCCATATCCCAAAGGTGACCGGTCGGGCGCTTCTTCTATAAGTCTGAAGTATTTCACTTACATAAGATTACCCCAAGACATAGCTTCAATAGCATTATCCACCAAGCCCCTTCCATAAGGGTCTTTGATTAGCTCTATGGGCTTTTGGTCTCCAAGGGCATAATTGCTTGTATCCAGCCAGCTTCTGAAGCTATCCTCAGAGCCAAATATTCTAACGCCTTTGGCGATGATTTGATCCATATCATACATGGCTTTGGATCTGATTTTACCAAGAGGGTTGCCATCTTTTTTCCATCTGGATAAAGTGCTGGGATCAACTTCCAGCACCTCTGCCATTTCCTGCTGGCTGTAGCCCAGGTAATTGATCATAAATTTGATCTGACCGAATACAAGAACGCCTTTGGTTTGGTGCGACTCTTTAGATACTATTTTACTTTCCTCAGGCAGAAAATAAGTGCTAGGCATTCCGGTATGAATAACGCTGACAAGCTCTCCCCCTGGGCCAACAATTCTCCAGGTAGTGCTTGATCTGCCTTTTGCTTTGCTATCTGTGCTTTTCTTTCTTCCGGTGGTCTGTTTTTTCTTTGTTAGGTTTGCCATTATTACTGCATTTACAATATAAGTATACTGTATTTGCAATAAAAAGGTTAACAACTTTTATAGAGAGGTTATGTATATATACTTTGCTTAACATAACATAAATTATTGGACAAAAGGTTATTCTCTAAAATAGGTCTACACAACTTTTGTAACCTTATGAAGATCAATGAAAAAGATCAAAACACAAGAGGAGAATCGTTATGGCTTTTTCTTTTTAAGTTTTTCATCCAGCCGCTTACTGTCTTCCAGCATTTGTTGTGGGTGATCCATATCGGAATTTTCTTCTACGGCTTTCCAGTTAAAGTCCGCATTCAGTGGCGTGAGTGCCTTGACAGGATCAAAAATGCGAGGGTCGGCAGCGGTGGCTCGATAAGGAGTGAAGTCAGGAGTATGGGTAAATAGGTCAGCCATATCGGCAGCACCGGCATCGTATTGGTTCAGATAAGGAATGTCTAATGTGTTCCACATCGTTTTAAAAATGCTACCAAAGCTATAATATACCGAGCCGACGTGTTGCTTTTTGGCATAAGGGGAAACAACCATCAGAACACTGCGATGCGCATCTACATGATCGATGCCTCCCTAGGAATCATCTTCGGTAATGACAATCGCCATATGTTTCCAGTATTTTGTGTGCGATAAGTACTCGACGATACGCCCTATGGCCAGGTCCTTGTCAGCCATGTAGCTTTCAAAAAACGGATAACCATCCTCGGGTCTCTCCCCGGCCCCGTGGTCGTTAGGCAAACGAATAGTCAGGACAGCAGGTAACACAGCGATATCACCCGCCCATCTGTTTTCAAATTCTTTGATAAACATATCTAGACGGTATTGGTCGGGAATCGCCGTATTATACACCGGAAATATCCTGGAGGAATGTTCGTGCAGGGAACCGGGTAAGGGGTAATTAGCCAGGTACTTGACCCCAAAAGGTTTGTAATCACGGTCATTGAGCCTGGAAGCCAGCCCAAGACCGAGACCAAAGTTAAAATAGGTAATACCGTTCCTGTCAAAATGATCCCATATGGAGCCGGCTTCGTTGCGGTTGCCGCCTAAAGCGGTTCCCCGCCGGGACGTGGGATTTCACCCATCCCAATAAATAGAGATTAAAATCCTAAAAATTTTATCAAATCATTTTATTCACTGACCTTTCGCTTGCGAAAGGTTTTGATAAGTGATAATTTTTGTTACTAAGGAGATCAAACTGCTTGCAACCTGTTCAACTCATCAAAAGCAGCTTTGACCATCTTCAAATACAATTTTGCTTTCAGGGCAAAATGACG
>JBBSNI010000595.1:0-2716 GCA_038232695.1 Cytophagales bacterium | reverse complement strand
GAAACGCTCCGGCTTGTCGGTAAGTTCATCTTTGGGAAAGTAAGGCGGATGCTCGGGCAGGTGGCGCAGGATCGCTTCAAAGACCGCCGGTACGTTCAGCCCTTCCAGCGCCGATACCATGTAAGCTTCCGTTGGGTTCATGATCTCCTGCCAGTACGTAAGTTTGTCCACCGCCTGCGAGCCTTTGGCCAGGTCAATCTTATTCAATACCAGGATTACGGGAACGGTTGCCTGGCGTAGTTTCAGGATTTCCGCTTCGTCTTCCAGCTTTTCGTACAGGTCGGTGACAAACAAGATCACGTCAGCATCGGTCAGTGCCTGATCTACGAAGCGCATCATAGATTGGTGCAGTTCGTATTGCGGTTTCAGGATGCCGGGTGTATCGCTGTAGACCATCTGGAAGTCTTCACCGCTCAGTATGCCCAGAATACGATGGCGCGTTGTCTGCGCTTTGGATGTAATAATAGACAACCGTTCGCCCACCAAAGCATTCATCAGGGTAGACTTGCCTACGTTGGGCTTACCTACGATACTGACAAAACCGGCTCGGTGTGTTTTAGCTTCCATGTAGAAAATTTCTACAAAGATATTGGATAAAAAAATAAAAAACCTTACATTTGTGTCCTATTAAGCGAAAAGACGCTTAATGATACATCGCGGGGTGGAGCAGTTGGTAGCTCGTCGGGCTCATAACCCGAAGGCCACAGGTTCGAGTCCTGTCCCCGCTACTCTGTAAATCAGGCAGTTACGATAAAAAGTGGCTGCCTTTTTTTTCCCCTAAAACAAACTCCCATCACTGCCGATTTTGAGATTTTCCCTCAGCCTAAACAAAGACATCATGAGCTAAATACCATTCTTTTATAGCTCATATTTTTATGATATATTGGGCTATAAAATAGAAGGATATAACTCATGTCTTGGAACTGGCAACATGCAACCTATCCAAATTTTACCTATGAAGTTGAAAATCTGGCTGATTACGAGAAAGATTTTTTGCATAAAGCAGGAATAATTCATGGAAGCCTTAAACACATAAGCACTGAGGATCAAGATATTCTCAAGGTAGATCTGATCAGTGATGAGGCTTATAAGACATCAGAAATTGAAGGCGAGATTTTGAGAGTATTCACCCTTTTGAAGATGGCAATGGCCGTATTGGGCGTACCATATTGGAAAAGGCTTTGTCTCAAAGTTTGAACAGACCAACGCTTATTGCCATCTCTTATACGATAGAAAGCCAGAAAAAAGTAGCAGAGCGTATTTTCAGAGAGGGGATAAGTGGATTTAAAGGCGGGTTGAGTGCTGAGAATTATATGCGTATTACAGGTACAACTGCCTCTACGGCTACCAGAGACTTACAAAAATTGGTAGAGTTGGATGCGCTTATACGTACAGGCGAAAGAAAGGGAACGCGCTACTCCCTGAATATTCATCACCCAAGCGTGAAAAAATGACCACCTAATGTGGAGTATAAAACAGGACAGATCAATTTTTCTATTGATCTGTCCTTCTTTTTTGCTCTCTAAATTATCTGACAATGAAATGATTAGCTCAAAAACAGAATTCACTCTTCCAGAGCGATTTTTTCAATTTTTATATCTTCTTCTCCAGTTCATTTATCTGAGCTTTCAGGGCCTTTTCATTTTCTCCGCCCGATTCATCCATCTTCTAAAACACTGCCTCCAACTTGTACTTTAATGTACTTTTGTCACCTTACTTACATACGTATACAATACCACTTTTTGAAAATTAATATTAAGTAGGGTCTGGTGAAAAAGGTTTAAGTTTCTGATTCATAGCGATTTACAGATAAAAATACTTGACTATATGCCCAGGAATGTCGATTTTGCTTCAAAAGTCATGCATTGCGCGGCAACCGTTTATGATTCGCTACACAAGTCAAAAACAATTGTCTATCGAGGAGTTCAAGTCTCCGTTTCAGGTCAAGCTTGATCCAGCCAACCGCTGGGTGAAGCGGCTGCCGCGCAGTTGTCTCAACTGATTCCTTGGGACGAACTGGCCAGTATCTATCACACCAGGCTAAGTGCGCGGCAAGGGGCACCGGCAGTGGATGCCCGCATAGTGATTGGGGCGATGATTGTCAAGCATAAACAGAAGTTAGACGAGCGGCAGGCCATTGAGTACATCCGGGAGAATCTCTATGTGCAGTACTTTTTGGGCTTGAGCAACTATACCACTGAGCCGGTCTTTGATCGTTCGCTGTTCACGCACTTGCGCTATCGCTTGGGGGCAGACAAGTTTGACGAGATGAACGTGGTAATTATTCAAAAAGCCTTGGGTATTGCCAGCAGAGATGAGAAGCCGTCGGGTCAAGATCATGGTGATCATAGTTCATCCCAAGATAGCCCTTTTGATGAAGGGTCGTCCGCGCAGCAAGAACGTCCCGCAACCGCTCCCCCTACCAATAAGTGCAAAGGCAAACTCAAGATCGACGCTACAGTAGCCGATCAAATGATTGCCTATCCCACTGACCTGAACCTACTTAACGAAAGCAGGCAACAAAGCGAACGCTTGATTGATAGCTTGTATGAACAAGGACAATGGGCTTCCAAGCCCCGCACCTTGGAGTTCCCCCGTTAAATTAGACACTGAGAAGAGCATCGGTTAGCGGATAAAACGTTTAACTTAGTTATCAAAACCAGTGTCAATTATGAGTAAGAAAAAGTATTATAGTCCGGAGTTCAAAGAGGAGGCG
>JBBSNI010000594.1:0-2734 GCA_038232695.1 Cytophagales bacterium | reverse complement strand
GTAACCATACCCAGGCAACGCTCCTGGGCCGGGCAGTCCTCAAAGCAGCTACCTTTGCTGCCGGACCTACTTCTGGTCAATACATAGGTGAAAGCCCCATCAACGGGCAGGAGGTGCTCTTTACCCAAAAACAGCCCGTACAGGGATTCTCGGCTGTGCTGGACAACCAGGACGGCACTTTCCTGGCTATGACAGACAATGGCTTCGGTGCGCTAAACAACTCCGCAGACTTTCATTTGCGGGTATATACTATTCGTCCTGATTTTAAGACCCTACAGAAAGGAAGCGGCAACATAGCCGTTGTAAGCTTTTTTGAACTGCACGATTCCGACCGCCATATCCCCTTTGCCATTACCCATCACTTTTCAGACAAGCGTATCCTGACCGGGGCTGATTTTGATATAGAGTCTTTTCAGAAAGCACCCGACGGCACTTTTTGGTTTGGCGATGAGTTTGGACCTTTTCTGCTACACACCGACACGGCGGGCAAAGTGCTGGAGCCGCCCTTCCCGCTGCCTGATTTTGATCATCCCGGACAGGAAATCCGGGCACCGCAGAACCCATACAACGAAGAAAGCAGCGCGCTGCGCGTGATGAACGCCATGAGAAGCCATGCGCAAAAGAACGGCAACCGGAAGACACCTATCGTTTCTCCCTGGTTTGTGATGCTGGCAGACAGCAACAGCACGACGGCAGTGCCGGACCGGGCAAACCCGCTAGCAGCATTACCGGCAGCTTCCAGCGACCTGTTCGACATAGAAACACTGCACCAGGCAGGTTTTCCGGTAGTACCTTATACCGTCAACGACCGGGAAAGTATGCAGGCACTGCTTGCCTTGGGGGTAGACGGTATTATTTCTGACAATCCTAAACTATTGTATGAATTAGTGGCTGCCTATGATGGAGACAACAACGGGCAGCCCGATTTTTTAGATCAGGACGGACTGATTGATATTAAACGGTTTGATGCGCAGGGGCACCGGGGCGGAAGGAGTTTGCGTCCGGAAAACACGCTGCCCGCGATGGAAGTAGCGATGGACCACCTGATGACCACGCTGGAAACGGATGCAGGCATTACCCGGGACGGCATCCCTGTGCTGGACCACGACCCACACATAGAATCTGCCAAAGTGCGGCGGGCAGACAGAACTGCTTATGCGTTTAAGGATGAAGTGCTGATCAAAGACCTAACGTTACAAGAAATTCAGTCTGCTTTTGTGGCTGACAAGTTGCTGGCAGGGAACACACAGCAAAAGAATGACCGTAGCCTGTCGCCCGTGGCGCTTGCTTTTGCCAAAGCGCAGCGGTTAGCAGACCCGTATGTGATGCCTACTGTGCAGCAGCTTTTTGATTTTGTAGCTTTTTATGCAGACTACTATCAATCGGGCGAGGGAAGCCGCCATCCGGAGGCTGAGAAACGCTGGAAAAATGCCCGGCGCGTTCATTTCAATATAGAGACCAAGACCAACCCCCGTCAGGATACCGACGAGCGGGGCGATGTGTTTGCTCAGCGCACTATTGGGCCGGAACCTTTTGCAAGGGCGCTGGCTGAGGTGATCGTTGCCAACGGCTTACAGGACAGAGCCAGCATCCAAAGCTTCGACTTCCGCACCCTGCTGATTGTACACGAAAAGTACCCGGACATACAGACGGTTTGCCTTTTTGGCGACTTCCCTAAAGTAGGCGACCAAAGCGATGGTGCCAATTTGCAAGACGAACAGGGTAAAAATACGCCCTGGCTGGCAGGGCTGTACTGGCCGTACCGCCAGACGACCCTTAGTCATCCGTTTCGCGCCCAAAGCAGCGGCGGATTTGAAGGCATGGCGTTGGACCGGGAGGGCAACCGCCTGCTGCCTATGCTGGAAAAACCTTTGGCGGGCGCCGACCCCGGTACGCTGCTCATCCATGTATTTGATTTGTCTGAGAAAAAATACACCGGCACACGCTACCGGTATATGCTTCACGAACGCGCCACCGCCATTGGCGACTTTAGGCTGTTTAGTCCTAAGCGCGGGCTGGTCATAGAGCGCGATGACAGTCAGGGCACGCTGGACGGATTCAAGCGCATCTATGCCGTAGAGGTAGGGCAGGAAGGCGAGCCTTTGCACAAAAAAGAAGTGGTAGATTTGCTCCGCATCAGCGACCCGGATGGGCTTTCTGCCAAGGGGCTGCCGGGGGATGTGGGTATGGGTAAAAACTTTGCCTTTCCTTTTGTCACGATTGAGAGCGTCATATTTTTCAACGAACATGAAATCGGTGTGATAAACGACAACAACTATCCTTTCAGCGTAGGTCGCCATGCAGGCACCGGTCTGCCGGACGATACCGAGTTGATCAGGCTCCGGCTGGCACAGCCGCTGGGTGAGTAAATGGTGCTGGAAGGTCTGTCCCCTCTTGATTACCCAAAACTCTACGTAAGGAAGATGTACAGAAAAGAGGGTATATTGCTCTTTTAAATGATTGGTTTTTCTTTGACCTTTCCGACCCTGAAATTAGGGGGTGGTTAGGTGAAGTTGCCAACAGATGCAAGTTGTTATTATGAATAAACAATGAAAAACTTAAAAAACAGTATCCTTTTCAAGATCAGCGTCATATTTATTCTGATCTTGCTTTTGCTTATTCCGACTACCATGGTCAAACAAATGTTAAACTTGGAGAAGCCAAAGCGTCAGAAGGATAGATGAAGGTTTGTTGCTTACTAGGGCGTGTTGACATTCAGTTATAGAGTTAATAT
>JBBSNI010000593.1:0-2741 GCA_038232695.1 Cytophagales bacterium | reverse complement strand
CAGCACTTTTGTCTTTCGCCACCAGGAAATGATCAGCGAGAATTATCTGTATGGCTTCAAGCAGTTGACCGAGATTGCCACCAAAGCGCTGAGCCCGGGCATCAACGACCCCGGCACGGCCATACAGGCCATGGACTGGATGACCGACCTGCTGGTGTTCCGCATGAAGTTTTCCGGCTTCCGTATCCTGGTCGACGGCCATGACAATTTGCGGATGATCCAGCAGCCTGTGCCCATAGAAGAGATTTTTTACTTTAGTGTCAGCACCATCAGAAATTATGTAAGCAATGATATTCCTGTGCTTCACAAGCTGCTGGCACTCATCAAAGCGATGATGCAAAACGACCGGGAGCATCAATTAACCCCAATGTTGCTAACAGCACTCAGTGACCTGGTCGAGCAATTTACCCCTGACATTGTCAGCACTTCTGACAAGCAAAGGCTTGCCCGCCAGGTAACAGCCATTATGGCCATGGCTCCTAAACAGCCGGAACACCAACCGCTGATACACAAGCTGCAACAGTTTTGTGCTGCTGATGCATCAAGTTAATTGAGGATGGCTATACCGGTATGCCGAAGCTGCTGTAGTAAAGCTTTTCGTTATACTGCGCATAGCTATTCATCTGCTGCTGAAACTTGCGATAAGAATCATAGGCTTTTCTGCTCGGAGGATCGTTGGCGACGATCTCTGCCAACACCCCCTCGGTGATATCTTTGAAAGTACCCAGCACCTCGTCGGGAAATTTTCTGAACTGCACCTGTTCTTCTTCTATCAGCTTGCGGGCATACAGGCTGTTCATTTTATCCGACATCGCCAGCGACCATACATTCAGCCGGTCGGTGGCCGTCCGGAGGATGGCTTGCAGGTCAGTAGGCAGGGCTTCGAATTTGGCGCGGTTGGCAAACAGCTCGAGGGCGGTGCCAGGCTCATGCCAGCCCGGGTAATAATAGTATTGGGCTACCTGGTGAAACCCCATCTGGTAATCGTGGTAAGGACCGATCCACTCGGTGGCGTCGATCACGCCGCGCTCCAGGTTGGTATAAATCTCGCCGCCTGCCGAGAGCACGGCCGAGCCGCCTGCCTGGGCAAAGACTTTCCCTCCAATGCCGGGAATCCTCATTTTTAGCCCCCGGATGTCGGCGATGCTGCGGATCTCTTTGTTGAACCAACCGCCCATCTGCATCCCGGTGTTGCCGCCGGGGAAGGGGAGTAGGTCAAAGCCGGCATAGGTTTCCTGCCACAGTTCGGTACCGCCCCCGGCGGTAAGCCAACTGTTCATCTGCGGGGCATTCATGCCGAAAGGCACGGTAGAAAAAAACTGGGCTGCCGGGATTTTTCCTGCCCAGTAATAGCCTGCGCCGTGTCCCAGTTCGATAGCGCCGTTGCTCACAGCATCGAAGACTTCCAGGGAAGGCACCAGTTCGCCGCCGCCATACACGATGATCTCCATCCGCCCGCCGGACATTTCGTTGACCCACCGGGCAAACTGCTGGCAACCTTCTCCCAGGATCGGAAAGTTAGGCGGCCAGGTAGTCGCCATTTTCCAACGGAATTTATCGTTGAAGTTGATGTACGGCTCCTGAATTTTTTCAGGCGATTTTTCCGGCGAACAGGCCAGCATCAGCGGCGCTGTTAGAGCGACGGCTGAACTTTTGGTAAGGAAGTCGCGGCGTTTTATATTTTTCATAGGCTTGCAGCTTGCCGTGAAAAGTAAGCATAGAAAAACAGAATGGCAAATATAAGGTGTTCGGGTGTTCTCGGGTGCTTTGGGAGAGTAGTAACTTAACCACGAAGGGCACAAAGCTTTATACGAAGTACACAAAGGTATGCATAGAGGTAGCGATCTTTGTGTCCCTGGTGTTAGCTCTTTGTGTTCTTTGTGGTTCAGCAAACCATACCCTTCCAAGAAGTATAACCCTTCAATACCCTAACACATGAACACCTTAACACTTTAACCCCTCAAAAATCATAGTTTCTCCTGGCAATGTTCAGCCTGAGTCCTGCGGAAATAAACCGGGTGGGCTGACCGGCAAGGATGCCGTTTTGGGTGCGGCGTTGAATATATCTTATCTCTATGAATGAGCGGTGCCAGAGTTGGTAAGTGAGTGAGAAGTCTGTGAGGAGCAAATCTGTTTTGAGTCCCTGCTTCAGGTGGTTGCCATAGTCCTGCTGGCGTGTGCGGTTGTCCAGCAGTATGTTATTGCCCCAGTTGGAGGTAAGCGTATCAGCGCCGTAGATAGCGCCGATGGCTTTGGCGGTGAGTTGCAGACGGGCTACCGGTTGGTAGCGAAGGATGGCCAGAGTTTCTTTGAAGTTGGCGCCCAGCGGATGAGCCAGCGGCTGCTCATAGTGCGTATAGCTCCGGTACAAATCCTCATGCGCATAGGTATACGGTCTTACCTGGTTATGTTCCAATTGCAAATCAAGGTGCGGGATGTTGAGTACGTCAATGTATTTCAGTCCTAATTGCAAAGCATATTTGTTGCCCCACCAGCCCTGGCCGGAACGCATCTCGTGCAGTACAAACTCATCGATCAGCGCCTGCCCGTAGAGCGACAGGTGGCGGCTGAGAATCCATTTGGCATCTATTCCTAACAAAGCGTTGCCGGCACTGCCGCCCTGCTGCTCTACGGCGCGGTAGAAGATCACCGGGTTCAGGTAGTCAATGTCCAGGCGCCCGGTAGAGTCGCCGTAGGTGATGCTTTCGTAGAATCCTATGTTCAGTTTCCGGGTAATATCT
>JBBSNI010000592.1:0-2754 GCA_038232695.1 Cytophagales bacterium | reverse complement strand
TTGTTTTTCCTGCGTATCCCGGCGAGCTACTTCTATGGTGTTGTTTTCCAGGTCGCGGGGACCCATCGCCAGGCGGAGGGGTACGCCTTTGAGTTCGTATTCGGCAAACTTCCAGCCGGGCTTGTAGGTGTCGCGGTCGTCATATTTGACAGAAATACCCAAAGCCTCTAACTGTATTTTGATCTCAGCGGCTTTTGCTGAGATAGCCTCTAAGTCCTGCTCATTTTTGAAGATAGGCACGATAACGACCTGTATTGGGGCCAGCGTAGGGGGTAAGACCAGGCCGCTGTCGTCGGAGTGTACCATGATCAGGGCGCCCATCAGGCGTGTACTGACGCCCCAGGAAGTGCCCCAAACATAGTCTAAAGTACCTGTTTTGTCGGCAAACCTTACCTCAAAAGCTTTGGCAAAGTTTTGCCCCAAAAAGTGTGAAGTGCCTGCCTGCAAGGCTTTCCCATCCTGCATCAGCGCTTCTATGCAGTACGTTTCTACGGCACCGGCAAAGCGTTCGCTCTCTGTCTTGATGCCGCGCACGACGGGCATGGCCATCGACTGTTCGGCAAACTGGGCGTAAACTTCCATCATCTGTTCGGCTTCGGCGATGGCTTCCTGCCGGGTGGCGTGTGCGGTGTGTCCTTCCTGCCACAAAAACTCGGACGTACGCAAAAACAGGCGCGTACGCATCTCCCAGCGCACCACATTAGCCCACTGGTTGATGAGCAATGGCAGGTCGCGGTACGACTGTATCCAGTTGCGGTAGCTGTTCCAGATCACCGTCTCGGAGGTAGGGCGCACGATCAGTTCTTCTTCCAGTTTGGCTTCAGGGTCTACCACTAAGCCGCTGCCGTCGGGGGCGTTTTTGAGGCGGTGGTGCGTCACGACGGCGCATTCTTTAGCAAAACCTTCTACGTGGCTGGCTTCCTTATTCAGGTACGATTTGGGGATAAACAGGGGAAAATAGGCGTTGACATGCCCGGTGGCTTTAAACCTGCGGTCGAGGTCTGCCTGCATTTTTTCCCAGATAGCGTAGCCGTAGGGTTTGATGATCATACAGCCCCGTACCTCGGAGGTTTCTGCCAGATCGGCGCGTTTGACCAGTTCGTTGTACCAGGCCGAATAATCTTCGCTTCGTTTGGGAAGTCCTTTGCTCATGGATGAATAACAGGTAATTTGTCTACTATTGCTGAATTGGTATAAAAATTGCGTTTTTCTCTTTAAATTTTATATATTTAATACGGGCAAAGATATTTAAATGAAATCTATTTTGTTAAATTACCGTTATTAAATTAGAAAACTACTTAAACTTATTGTAACAGGAGGAGATATGAAAACTTATTTATCAACCATAGCATCCGGTTTAGCCTCTATGGCGCTCTTAGGCGCTTGCGCTACTTCGGACCAGTACGCCAACCTGGGTGAAGTAGACCCTATGTACGCACAGTACCGGGAAAATACCCAGGTAGAATTTACGGCATTGAATGAGAAGGCAGAAGTCAAATACGACGAAGGTTCTTATGAATTTACAGAGAACAGCATTTCTTCAAAAACCGTCAACCCTGACCTGATCGCTGAATATCAGAACCAGGACAGCCGGGACGCTGAAGAGACTGCCGAGTATTATGTAGACGAATACGACCGTCAACCAATTAGCGACCGTCCTATTGTCAATAACTATTACGGTTCGCCTTACAGCAGCTTTGGTAACCCGTATTATGCAGGGGGCTTTAATTCTTATGATCCGTTCTATAGCAATTTTTACGACCCATTCTACAGCAACTCATTTTACGATCCTTTTTGGGGGCCATCCAGGTTTTACAGACCCAGAGCCGGGTTTGGTATGGGTTTCGGTTTAGGCTTTGCTTTCGGCAACGCCTGGGGTAGCAACCGGGGATGGGGTAACCGCTATGGGAACGATCCCTTCTATAATTCTTTTTACAGCCCTTATGCTTACAATGGCTTCTACGGCAGACCTTACTACGGTGGTGGTGGGTATGGTGGATATGGTTACGGCAATCCTGTCGTGATCATTAACAACAACGGCGGCGAGCCTGGCAGAACCAGAAATATGAGTTATGGCAGACAAGGCTATTCACGCGCTGGACTCACCTCCCCTTCTGATGCAAGCCGGGATTTGAATGGCAGACGCAGCAGGATTGTTAATAATAGTTCCAGAAGTAACAACACGGCTAATGCCAGGACTAATACAAATAACAATGCCCGCTACAGCCGGAGTGCGCGTAATACGAGTACCAGCAATGTGACAAAACAACGTAACGAACTGTATAGCAACAGAAGCAGCAGCCGTACGTCTTCCTCTTATAACAGGACAGCACCGGCTACAAGAAGCAATCCTTCTTCTAACAGCTTCAATAACAACACAAGAAACAACAGTTCACGAGGCACTATAAGAAGCAGCAGTCCAAGCCGTAATAGCTACTCTGGGAGTAATTCCAGCCGTAGTTCTGAAAGAAGCAGCGGTAGCAGAAGCAACAGCTACTCCAGACCCAGTTCAGGCAGCAACAGCAGAAGTTCAACGCCATCATACACACCCAGTAGCTCCGGTTCAAGAGGAAGCAGTTATAGTAGCCCTAGCTCAGGCAGCAGAAGTTCCGGTAGCAGCAGCAGCGGTTCTTCCAGTAGAGGTAGCTCACGAAGTGGCAGACATTAAAGCATATTCTGGATTTTGTTTGTAAAATATAAAGTGTAGTGAGGCGTTGACTTACTACACTTTTTTTTGTCTTTATCATAACTACG
>JBBSNI010000591.1:0-2781 GCA_038232695.1 Cytophagales bacterium | reverse complement strand
CAAAGGTTCATCTACCTGCATGACCCAGGCGTTGGGGTCGCCGTTTTCCATAGGGACTTTTGTTTCTACAGCGATATATCGCGGGGCAAAAGCTGGTGCTGCCAGGCCAAGGGCAAAAACGACCAGGAAGAAGTATTGTTTTTTCATACAATTGTAGTTTTTGTTTAAATTTTTGGTGTAAGTTTTTAACAATAATACGATTTTAATACCTGTTTTCCAAATCAAGAAGCTGAGATTTTAAGGTTCAACTCGGTTGGTCACACGAATATCATTAGCTTCTTCTCTTCAATCTCAAATCTGTCCTTGAAATCTTTGTCAGATATTTTGATTGTCTCAACTTCTTCAGTATCCAATTCATACTCATGAAAACCATTTTACACATACGTCTCTCTTAATTAGATACGGTCAGTTTGCCTCTACAAAAGGCAGTTTCACCACCCTGGCTTTCAGACGGCGGTTTCTTACGCCAACAAAAACTTCTGTTTCCGGCTGGCTATAAGCTGTCTGTACATAACCCAGCCCGATACCCCGGCTCAGCACCGGCGACTGTGAGCCGGAAGTTATTTTTCCAATGACCTGATCGTTTTCGTCCAGTATCTCATAGCCTGCGCGCGGAATGCCTTTGTCTTCCATCAGCACGCCGACCAGCTTTTGTGGAGCGCCTGCTTCTTTCTGCTTTTGCAGGGCTTCGGCGTTCACAAAAGGTTTGGTAAACTTCGTGACCCAACCCAGGTTGGCTTCCAGCGGGGAGGTAGTGTCGTCAATATCATTACCATAGAGGCAGTAGCCCATTTCCAGGCGCAGGGTATCCCGCGCACCCAGCCCGACCGGCTTGATACCGTAGGGAGCGCCTGCCTCAAAGATCGCTTCCCAAAGCTTTTGGACATGGCGGTTGTCTACGTACAACTCAAAACCGCCCGCGCCGGTATAGCCTGTCGCCGAGATGATCACGCCCTCAATGCCTGCCATCGTACCTTGCCGGAAGGTATAAAACTTTATGTCCGCCAGGTTTACATCGGTCAGGCTTTGCAGGGCTTCGGCGGCTTTGGGCCCTTGTACAGCCAGCAGGGAGATACGATCCGAAGCGTTTTCCATCGCGGCGCCTGCCGTATTGTAGCGGCTGATCCACTGCCAGTCTTTGTCTATGTTGGAGGCATTCACGACCAGCATATATTCTTCTTCGCTGAGCCGGTAGACGAGCAGATCGTCGACGATGCCGCCCGTTTCGTTGGGCAGGTAGGCGTACAAAGCTTTGCCGTCGTGTAGCTTGGAGGCATCGTTGCTGACGACCTGCTGGATCAGGTCCAGGGCTTTCGGGCCGCGCACGAAAAACTCGCCCATGTGAGATACATCAAATACGCCGACGCTCTGGCGCACGGCCATGTGTTCTTCTATGTCGGAGCTATAGCGCAGCGGCATGAGGTATCCGGCAAAAGGAACCATCTTGGCACCCAGCGATTCATGCACGTCGTGTAAGGCTACTTTTTTTAGGTTTTCGGTCATAAGATTCATGTCAATCAGCAAATCGTTTAATCATAGTAAAGATAGTAGCTTATTTCGCAGAAAAAAGGTTTCATTTGCCTATCTTTACTCAAACCCAACGGCTTACCATGATGACAGAAACATTAGAGAAAACCTATACTGTTGAGGAATACTTTGCCTTGGACGAGCGCGCTGAGGAAAAGTTAGAATTTCACAACGGAAAAATTATTACTATGTCTGGAGGTACGACCAAACACAGCGAGATAGCACTCAAGATCGGTGCTGCACTACTTTATTTATTGGAAGATAAACCTTTCCGGATTTACAATAGCGATATAAAAATTCAGATCCCGGCGTATCATAAGTTTGTATATCCTGATGCAGCAGTAGTGAGCGTACAGCCGGTCTATTATCAAGGCCGGCGCGACACTATTACCAATCCTTTGCTCATTGTAGAAGTGCTGTCGCCCTCTACGGAGCAGTATGACCGGAAGGGCAAGTTCATGGAATACCGAACCTTACCTTCTTTCAAAGAATATGTACTCGTAGAGCAAGACCGTCCGATGGTGACGACCTTCTTTCGCAACGAAGCCGGGCACTGGGAAGACACTGACATCAGTGGTTTGGAGCAGAGCGTCCGGCTGCGGTCTGTTGACTGTGAAATCCCGCTGGCACGTATTTATAAAAATATTGACTTTGCTTCCTGATGGTTATGGCTGCCATCTTATGGTCGGTGGTTGGTCTTTCTATTAAAAGGAAATATAAAGTCAGTTTTAGGATTCTTTTAGCTTGACAATTCTCTTCATAAAAAAAAGCAGTGCCAGCCATTTTCTACCAACCCGTTTCACGCAAGCAGTTTTTAAGACAAATGGCAGGTCTATCTGTCGCTAGCCTGGGTGTTTCTTATTTTAGCTTTCAAGCCAAACAAGAAGTTTATTGGGCTTTACTTTCAGATACCCATACGCCCGAAGACATCCAAAACGAATACCGTGGTTTTTATCCATACAAGAATCTAAAGAAAGTAGTGCCAGAAATAGTCGCTACCCGTCCGACTGGGGTGGTCATCAATGGCGACGTAGCCCGGCTGACTGGGGAAGTGGGTGATTATAAAAATGTGAAAGAACTGCTTACCCCACTGGCACAGCAAGCGCCTATCTATATGACAATGGGCAACCACGACGACCGCGAGCATTTTCATAGCGTTTTTGATGAAGCCAAAGCAAAGGAGAAAACGGTGAAAGATAAGCATGTAGTGGTAGTGAAAGCTCCGCCTGTTCGCATGGTCCTCCTTGATTCTCT
>JBBSNI010000590.1:0-2783 GCA_038232695.1 Cytophagales bacterium | reverse complement strand
GGGGGAACGTACAATACCTTCCTCTACCGGGGCGATGCCGGTTTTGCAGTTTCCGACCAACTACAGTTCAGAATTTCAGGCTACTATGATACCCGGATGAGGCTGCAGGACCCCTATTACCTGATAGACGAGAAAAGGTATGTTATCAGTGATTCTTTGCTGTTTTACCAGGTAAATGCTGACGAAACGAACCTGTATACGGAAGAAGCCCTGGAAAGTTCTTGTGTGAATGCGTATGCCTTCTGGCAGATCAGCCCTGACGTAGATACCGAGATCAACCTGGCTACCCAGCGTTCTGCCTTGCAGAGCATGATGCAGCCCCTGGAACAGCTTGCCCTCACCAACAGGAAGGTACAGACCAACCTGTTCAACATACGCTCCAGGATATATCGCTTCCAAACCCAATTTTCTTACCAACGCGGAACCCAAAACCTGGCGGTAGGTTACCGGGGTTTTGAGATGAACACGGAAAAGCTGTTTGCCTCAGCCAACTATAACCATTCCGGTAAAAGCTATGAGTTCAGGGCAGGAAGCAGCTTTCAGAAAAGTATGTATGATAATCTTTTTAACGAATTTTCCCGTAACGTCGAACTGGAAGACATCGCTTACCGCGACAAAATTATCCCCGGAAGAAATAATGTCTCTGACCTGGGCATCTATCTTACCCAGAACCTGTACTTTCTCAACAGAAAACTCAGGCTGCTGACCGCCGTACGGGCCGACTATCTGAACACTACACAACGGCTACATCCCTCTTACCAGTTGGCTGCTACCTACAAGACCGGGTCAAAAAGCCTGGTCAGCGCCAGCTATTCCAAAGGTCTTCAGGGTACATTTATCCAGGATTATTACCACCGGATAGATTCCCTGAGCAGGTATGAAGTATACCGCCATCTGAACCCTGCCGCCATAAAAACCTACGAGACAGGCTACCGCATCAAACCCCTGAACGAACTGAGCCTGAATCTGAGCTTTTTTGTGAGCAACTTCTACGATCTTGCCCAGCAGCAACGCGATGGCGATCTGATAGAAAAGACCAACAGTCCGCTGACCGCCCGCCAGCAGGGAGGCAGTATAGACATAGATTGGAACTATAACAAGCTCAGGGTCAGAACCTTTGCCGCTTTGCAGCAAACAAAATACGAAGCGACACAAGGCTGGCAGAAAGATCATACCACGCCCGGCTACTACGGAGGTTTGTCGGGCAGCTACAGCTTGTTTCTCAACAAACTGAAGATCAACACCGACCTGTATTATTACGGGCAGCATTCGTTTACCAACCAGCTACCTGAAAGCTATATTGCGCCCGAAAAGGTGGCTAATCTTAAAGTCTCTTATAATATATTAGACGAACACATTGTCTATTTCAATGCAAGAAACCTGGTCCACAACCAGGCGGCAGAGTTTCCATATGCAGACAAAGTCAGGCGTATGTATCTGGTAGGTTTAAATCTGACATTTTAACGACCTATGAGGCTGTACCAAAACCAAAAGTGCCTGTACCCTCAGAAATATAGCCTTATATTTCATAAGATGGCCTGCCTGCTGGTTTTCTGCCTGACAGTGAATATCTCCCCCAGTATGGCGCAAGGCGTCCTGGCCACTAATACAGCCGCTAATGCTGACTATACCCGGGAAGTTAATGATCTTCTACAAAAAGCCGGAAGCATACTGGAAAAGCAATCCGGGCAGGCTCTGGTGTATACGCAAGACGCTTTGAAAATTGCTCAGAAAAATAATTACCTGTCCGGTAAGGCAGAAAGCTTTAGTCTGTTGGGAAAAACATACAAAAAGCTCGGAAATAATACGGAAGCCCTCAAATATTACTTAGGCGCTATCAGAACTTTTGAAACGCTCAATGAGCAGGCAAAGCTGGCAGAGCAATACCGGGAAACGGGCTATCTGTATCTGAGCATGACCGCTTACAGAAAAGCAAAAGAATACTTCCAGCTATACCAGAGAGCCAGAGAAAAATCCTGGATAGATGCAAAAGAACAACTTAACTTTATAGAAGACCTGGCTTTTGTATACTGGAAATTGGGAGAATACCATGAGGCTAAAAAATACTACATCACCTTAGCAAGCGAGTATACAACGCTGGCAGACAAAGTACAGTTAGAGAAATGCTATCAGCGGCTGGCTGGCATTAGTCAGGCATTAAACCAATTTGAGGATGCCGTTGCTTATCATCAGAACTTGCTGAGCATGTATCAGTCTGAGAACAATATGATCAAGACGACCGGTATCTACAACAACCTTGGCGTGTTGTACAAGAACAGCGGCAATACCAAAATGGCGTTGGAATATTTCAACAAGGCTATCAATTTCAGCGAAAAATACAAGGACGGACTCAGGGAAGATGTACAAGTTGCCCTATTAACTAACATCGGTGTTGCTTACACAAATTTGTCACTTTTTTCTCGTGCCAAAGAATATTATTTGCAGGCTCTGAAACTTCTTGAGAAACAAAAAAACCGGGAAGGAGAGGCTAACCTGTACAACCATTTGGCATCCAACTACTTTATCAGCGGCAAAAATGCATTAGCCTTAAAGTCGGTGACCGCTGCGGTAGATATCGGTGTTACCTACGATGCTAAAGAAACGCTGGCGACCAGTTATAAGATATTGTCGCTGATCTACAAGGCAGACAACAACCTGGGCAGGGCGCAACTGTATGAAGACAAATACAAGGAGATCATTAAAAAAATACAGGACAAAGAAGGGGACGCTTTTGAGGAAATGTTTCAAAGGCAGATAGATATTGAAATCAAAGAAGATGAGAT
>JBBSNI010000589.1:0-2808 GCA_038232695.1 Cytophagales bacterium | reverse complement strand
CATTCCCCCAGAGTTCTTCTTCTCTTTCATATTCTCAAAAGGCTAAAGTCGAGCTTAGCCAGGAGATAAAAATAAATATGATAGATTCTATAGCGTAGATTTGAAAAGTTAGTAAAAATTTATAGTTTAAAAAATAATTTTTATACTCTCCAACCTGCTATGTCCGAAGAAGAATTAGTACACTTACTCTTGCAAGATGACAACCAGGGATACACGTATTTGTATACCCATGTCTCACTCATATGCCGGAAGCCTATGTCTGATATCCGGGTTCCGGAAGATAGCTTTAAAGAAATTTTTCATGAAAGTGTTACTATTTTATATGAGAAAATACAAGGTGGTAAATATGAACATAGATCAAAAGTAAGCACTTATCTGTGTCAGATTTGTAAATACAAGGCTATCAAAGAAGCGCGGAGACTCAAAAAAGAAAAGGGAAGATACAAACCTGACTATTTTTACCCGCTTACTGAGGACGGAGAAAATCAGGACATTCCGGAAGAGATGCAAGATACTTCCCTTTGGAAAGATAAATCATCTGCCTTGCCCTCGGAAGAGGAAATCGCCGAAGCCATACAGCATTTAGGCGACCGGTGCAAAGAAATCATTGTTGCCTTTTATTACCACTGTAAAAGTATCAGGGAACTTACCTTGCAGTTTGAACACGACACGGAAAATGCAGCCAAGCAGGCCAAACATAAGTGTGTGCAACGCTTGAAAGATAAATTTTTAAGATGATGATCAACGACGAAAATAAAACGAAAATCATTGATGAATACCTGGCAGGAACGCTGGATGATGATCTTAGACAGGAGGTAGAGGAGCGTATAAAATCCGACGCTGCCTTCCGCCGGGAGGTAGCCCTACAGGACAAGATCATCCAAACCGTCCGCAACCAGGAACGCCAGGCGATGAGAAATAAACTGGAAGCTACCTACCAGCAAACAGCAGGAAAGGAAACGGCTGTCTCTCAGGAAGCTGACGTAAAGCCTTTATCGAACCGGCGAAATTATTATGCTATTGCTGCTACTATTGCGCTGTTGATTGCTGCCGGCATTTTGTTCTTTCTCTACCGACAATCTGCTGAGCCAAACTTTGGCTATGTCGCGGTACAATTGCCTGACGGATCAAGAGGAGATTTGCCAGCTACCGTGCCCGACAGCCTTCCCCTGTTGATCATGCCCGGCGATGAAGCCTATCCGTTTCATTACCGCTTTGGCGATACGCTGGCCTTGTACGGAGACTTTTCCTTGGAATCGCTACAGGTCACTTACGAGCCTAACCGGGAAGCCTGGACGTTAGGCATCAGTGGCCAGACATACGCTATACCTAAAACCGGAACGATCAGACCTTTAACGCCCTGAAGGATACGCGGCTGGAAACCGCCGGATAATCCGCACGAGCGTCTTCACTCGTGTGGATTATTGACAGACCTCTGGTCTGTCTAACGCTACAACGTTGTAGGCTATATCCTAACTTTTCTTCATGGTTATCTTATACTTGACATCCTGCTCTTTAAGATTTTCATACATATATTCCAGCACCAGGTCTGTCTCATTCAAAGTAATGATGCTCAACACTTGATCGCCGCCATTCAGGATAAGCTGTTTGCTATCATTACTCAGCGCCCATTTGCCGGAAGTAGGGAAGAAGGAAAGTTCGGGAATAGTAGCTGTGTAATTACCGTTTGCACTCAGCGTAAATGCGTCCTGGTCGGTAACATCCACCGGGCTGCCATTCTCGGTGAGTCCGGTGATACGCCAGGTGGCGGTCAGCAAGGTAGTAGTATCTGTTTCGTCGGGTGTTTCGGGCGTAACGGTCTCTTTTTTACAGGCATAAGTAACCCATAACAAAAGGATAGTTAATAGGAAAATTGTCGTTTTTTTCATGGTTGTATCGTTTTAAAAGCAGTGCAGGCAGCAAGGTTTTTTAGTGCCATGCTGCCTGAGGCCTGCTACATTTTTTGTATTTTTTTTCTGATCATCCAGCCGTCTTTTTGCAGTACCAGCAAGTACGTGCCTTTGGGTAGCGCCGATGGTGGTGCTTCAAAAAGTATGATAATTTAACTAGTTGACAGCCAGAGACATTAGGGGTAAATTTGTATGTTATGAAGATACAAATTACTCTTTACTGCCCTGGCTGTCAGAGCGCCAATGTTGTTAAAAATGGCCATAAAAGCTATTCAAAGAAGCAAAACTACGTTTGCAAAGACTGTCAGCGACAGTTTATCGGCGATCATGCGTTGAGTTACTCAGGCTGTCATCGCCCGGCGACCCGGTCTGCACTTGATCAACGTCTCAAACGCATGTTTGTACGCGGGATGGGTATTCGTGACATTGCCGAGGTGGAGCAGATTAGTATTGGTAAAGTGCTACATTCTTTAGTCAAGCTAAGACTTACCCCCAAAGCCAAACAGTCCCACTACGATGAGCTAGAAATTGACGAGTTCTGGGGCTATGTAGGCAAGAAGTCTAACAAAGTCTGGCTCATTTACGCCTATCATCGTAGTAGCGGAGAAATCGTAGCTTGGGTATTTGGTAAGCGTAACTATAAGACAGCCAAAGCTTTACGAAAGAGGATTAAAGTCCTTGGGATTAGTTATAATTTAATTGCAATAGATGATTGGAGAAGCTTTAAAAAGGCTTTTCGGACCGATATATGCCGAATAGGTAAAGAATTTACAAAAGGCATTGAAGGCAATAATTGCCGATTAAGGCACCGGATTAGAAGGGCTTTCCGAAGGTCGTGTAATCGCCCGGCGACCCGGTTTTCAAAGAAGCTAGAAAACCATATTGTCGCTTTTGAACT
>JBBSNI010000588.1:0-2815 GCA_038232695.1 Cytophagales bacterium | reverse complement strand
CAACTTGCTAAACAAATGAGAATTGAGGCTACGGTATTGGATGAAGAAAACCAAGAAGATGCCTATCTATTAAAGGCCATGCTGTCTGGAAGAAGCGGACAAAGGGCCACCAGAGAAGAAGCCATTAAAGCCTTGTCCTGATGGAAGTAGTTTTTGACAAAACTTTTATAAGAGTATTGCACCGCAAAGATATTTATTCAAATTTTCCCTGAATTATCCATAATTCCTCCCTAATAAACAGAATGAACCCCGAAATACTACAGGAACTGGTCTCTATCCGGATGCCCTTTGGCAAATACAAAGGCACTTATCTCTGCGACCTGCCGGAGCATTATCTTCGCTGGTTTCATCAGAAAGGATTTCCGGCGGGTAAGCTGGGCATATGGCTGGCGACCATGTATGAGATCAAACTCAATGGGTTGGAGTATCTGCTGACACCGCTCAAAAAGTAAGGCGTACCCTTCTTTTTTACATAAATACCCGTGTAATCATTTTTACTTTCTCACGCTCAGAGAAAACCAAGGGCATTATATTCCAGTTAGCAATACGCCTGACAGCTTTCAGGCATCTTCAGCTTTAACTTTTACAAAACATATGTCAAAAAAATCCGAGCAGGCAGTAACCGAAGTTATCCAGGGGATGGGAGCAATGCCTACGAAAGAAGGAACCGCTTTCCGCGTATGGGCACCCAATGCTAAAAAGGTCTTTGTGACCGGGAGCTTCAACCAATGGAAACAAAATGATTATGAACTGGAGTCGGAAGAGAACGGCTACTGGTACGGCTTTTTTCCCAAAGCAAAAGAAAAAGACGAGTACAAATACTGCATCGTTACCCAAAACAATAAAAAGCTTTTTAAAAATGATCCCTACGCCAAAGCGGTCACTAACTCTGCCGGCAACAGTATTGTCTTTGACACCAGCCGCTACGATTGGGAAGACGACGGTTTTGAGATGCCTGCCTGGAACGAACTGGTCATTTATGAACTGCACATAGGCACCTTTTATGCCACCCGGAAAGGCAAGCCCGGCACTTTTGCTTCTGCGATCAAGAAGTTCTCTTACCTGAAAGACCTGGGCATCAATGCCATTGAGATCATGCCGATAGCAGAGTTTCCCGGAGATTTTTCCTGGGGCTATAATCCTGCCCATCCTTTTGCGGTAGAAACGGCCTATGGCGGCCCCGATGCTCTAAAGGATTTGGTCAAAGCTGCGCACCAGCATGGCATTGCCGTCATCCTGGATGTGGTCTACAACCATTTCGGCCCCAGCGATATTGACTTGTGGTGTTTTGATGGCTGGTGCGAAAACGACAAAGGTGGTATCTACTTTTACAACGACCGCCGCGCCGATACGCCCTGGGGAGAAACCCGCCCGGATTATGGCAGAGCAGAGGTGCGGCAATATATCCGCGACAACGCGCTGATGTGGCTGGATGAATACCGGATGGATGGACTGCGCCTGGATGGCACTATGTTTATGCGTAACATAGAAGGCATTTATATGAGTCCTGCTAATGACATACCGGAAGCCTGGCCCTTCTTTCAGCAACTCAATGAAGAGATCAACGCCAAACATCCGGGAAAACTCATCATTGCCGAAGACCTGATGAACAATGCCTGGATGACCAAAAGTAAGGATGACAACGGCGCCGGGTTTGGCAGCCAGTGGTGGGCCGACTTTGTACACCCTATCCGAGAAGCGATCATCAGCGGCGATGATAAATTCAGGGATATGGATAAAGTCATCAAAGCCGTGGAGTTTCCGCCGGAGGATGCTTTCAAACGCATTATCTATACCGAGTCGCATGATGAGGTAGCCAACGGGCGTGCCCGTGTGCCGGAAGAGATCTGGCCGGAAAATCCTGATAACTATTACTCAAAAAAGCGCAGCTTCCTGGGTGCAGGCTTGGTGTTGACTTCTCCCGGCATTCCGATGCTCTTTCAGGGGCAGGAATTTGCCGAAGGACACTGGTTTACGGATGAAGAGCCGCTGGACTGGAAACTGGCTACCAAACACAAAGGCATTGTCCGAATGTATACCGACCTGATTCACTTCCGGCGCAATTTCAGCGATAACACGCGCGGCTTGCAGGGAGGAAATATACAAATTCACCACGTCAACCACGAAGATAAGATCATTGCCTACCAGCGATGGGAACAGGGCGGCGCGCAGGATACGGCATTGGTGGTGCTTAACTTTGCCAACCAGGCGCACGAAGGCTATACCATCGGCTTGCCGCAGGAAGGCGACTGGCAATTACGCTTTAATAGTGACTGGACAGGATACGACAAAGAATTTACCGACCAGCCGACCTTTACGATGCAAGCAGAGAAAGGAAAGACGGATAGTATGCCCTATTATGGATTAGTAGATATAGGACCGTATGCGGTGCTGGTGTTTTCGCAGGATGCTTGAATAGAAAGAAGTATAGGATTTTGTTTATACAGAAGTTCTGCGTAATTATGAATGAAAGATCATTACCAAAAATTCTACATTTCAAAATCAACGACAAAATGCACTCGAGCAACATAAAGTCATTTTCAATATATGGACTTTTCGGAACGGATAACGTACATATTCTTTTCGACGAGAACATCAAGATTCTTATTGGAGAAAAGGGCTTGGAAAAACACAAGTTTTGAATTTGTTCTATTATACTTTAACAAGGAATTTTTGGTTCTCTGACAATTTTGGCAGAAAGGGGTAAATTTGAGTTATGAATGAGCGTATATTTTTTGAGCAGTTGCTATAGATTTCTGATCTGAGAGTGGATCAGATAGTCTATGAAAGGCGTCGGATTGTAATTCACTGCCAT
>JBBSNI010000587.1:0-2819 GCA_038232695.1 Cytophagales bacterium | reverse complement strand
TTGTTGATCTTCTTGACTTTGTTTCCAACTCAAATATTGCTCGTACATCACTCTAAATTGAGCTTCTTCATTCCTGGATTTTTCCATCTTGTCTTTTTTTGCCCTAAATTAAGCTCTTTTCTAAACTTGTCCTACACCCTTTCCACCACAAGCCTATAAACCCTCCAACCCATAAACTATCGGCTCCTGTTGAATCGCTCCGACGTACCGGTTTATATTGAACATTGTGTGTTGAGTGTTGAATATTCAATACACAACACGCAATGATCCGGAGTAAACACCAATCTACTTTCTACCGAACATTCCCCCTGCCAAACCGTTGTAGGAAAATACATACAAGCAGGCAGACCGGTTGCCAGAAAAACAACAGACTGAAACTGCCTGTAACAAACTACAAAGACACTGTTTATGCATACACCGATCGGCGCTATCTACCAGGATGGCTCCTGCTCTTTTACCGTATGGGCGCCCAAAGCCCAATCCGTTGAGGTACTGCTCAATGAGGAAAAGAAAATTCCCCTGACCACCCAGCCTTACGGCTACTGGTCGGCACAGGTAGATACCGCCAAGCCTGGCGACCTGTACCACTTTCTGTTAGACGGCGAGAAGAAACGCCCTGACCCCGCTGCTATCGCCCAGCCCGGCGGGGTGCATGGTCCCTCGGAAGTCATTGACCTGCAAGGTTACCTCTGGCAGGATCAGGACTGGAGAGGTATCCCGATGGAAGACATGATCCTCTATGAACTGCACGTAGGCACCTTCACGCCGGAGCATACCTTTGCCGGCATTGAAAAAAAGCTGGACTATTTGGTTGATCTTGGCATCAACACCCTGGAACTGATGCCTATTGCACAGTTTCCCGGTGCGCGCAACTGGGGCTACGACGGCGTGTACCCCTTTGCTGTCCACCACGACTATGGCGGCCCGCTGGGGCTGATGCAACTCGTAGACGCCTGCCACCAGAAGGGCATTGCCGTGCTGCTGGATGTGGTCTACAACCACTTCGGACCGGAAGGCAACTATACCAGCGACTTTGGTCCCTACTTCACCGACACCTACCATACTCCCTGGGGCATGGCGATCAACTTTGACGACGCTTACTGCGACGCCGTCCGGCAGTTCTTCATCCAGAACGCCCTGATGTGGCTGCGCGACTTTCACATAGACGGGCTGCGCCTGGATGCCGTCCATGCCATCAAAGACCTGAGTGCCCGCCACTTCCTCTCTGAACTCTCCGATGCCGTCCGCCAGCTACGCCAGACCCAACAGAGACCCCTGACTCTGATCGGGGAGTGCGACCTGAACGATGCCAAATACATCAACCCCCACCAGGTAGGCGGCTACGCGCTGGACGGACAGTGGATCGATGAGTTTCACCACGCCCTGCGCGCCTACCTCACCGGCGAGCAGTCGGGCTACTACAGCGACTTTGGCACGTTCGACCAAATCCGCAAAGCGTTTGAAAAGACGTACGTGTACAATGGCATCTATTCGCAGCACCGCAAGAAAACTTTTGGCAGCAGCGCAGAAGACAATCCCTACAGCCAGTTTGTAGTGTTTTCTCAAAACCACGACCAGGTAGGCAACCGTATGCTGGGCGAACGCCTGACGACTACGGTAGACTTTGAGACGTTGAAGCTCTGTGCCGGTGCGGTGCTGTTGTCGCCGTATGTGCCTATGCTGTTCATGGGCGAAGAGTACGGAGAAACCAACCCCTTTCAGTATTTCGTCAGCCATACCGACCCTGAACTGGTAGAGGCAGTGCGCGAAGGGCGCAAGCGGGAGTTTGCCTACTTTATCCAGGAAGGCATAGAAGCCCCTGACCCGCAGGCAGAAGAGACCTTCCTCCACTCTTCGCTCTCCTGGGAGATGGATGCCCCGGAACGGCAGACGATGCTGGCTTATTACAAGAAACTCATTGCGCTGCGCAAAGAACACCCGGCGTTGGTAGACAAAGACCGCAAGAGCATGAAAGTGCATGTGCCGCAGGATGAGGTGCTGGTGCTGGAACGCACGTCTCACATCGGCGGGAACAAATTCAAGTTGTTCTGTGTATTAAACTTTTCCAACGAAGCAGTGACCGTCTCCCTGCCCGGCGACAGCACCAAACTGGACAGGCTGCTGGATTCCGCCGATACCCAATGGAAAGGGCAGGGGGTATTGTCCGGTAAAATCCCTTCCGTATCTTTGCAGCGCAAATCCATCGCTGTGTATGAGCGCAGCGCTTAATTTTAGGGACTGAAGGATTGAAGGACTGAGGGACTGATAGAATTAGTGAATATTGGTTAGATAGAGTTTTAATATGCTTTTTAATAAGTCATAATACAGTCAAAATATATTCAATCCCGGTCGGGCATGACCCTCAGTCCTTCAATCCCTCAGTCCTTCAATCATTCACCAAACAATCACAATCAATGAGTAATAACAAATTTGTATGTATTCATGGACATTTTTATCAACCCCCACGCGAGAACCCCTGGCTCAATGACGTAGAAGTACAGGATTCCGCCTTCCCCTTCCACGACTGGAACGAAAGAATTACTGCCGAATGCTACTCCCGCAACTCCGCCGCCCGTATCCTGGACGGACAAGGGCGCATTGCCGAGATCGTCAACAACTACGCCCGCATCAGCTTCAACTTCGGTTCTACGCTGCTCAACTGGATGAAAATGAAAGCCCCGGAAGTGTACGAGGCTATTCTCCAGGCAGACAAAGAAAGCCAGCAGCGCTTTGGCGGCCACGGTTCTGCCATTGCCCAGTCGTACAACCACCTCATCATGCCCCTTGCCAACAACCGCGACCGGGAAACGCAGGTCATC
>JBBSNI010000586.1:0-2858 GCA_038232695.1 Cytophagales bacterium | reverse complement strand
CCTGTTTTTCGTGAAACTTATCGTAGCTCAGTTCATCCATAATATAGAGCAGCAAAAAAAGGCTGCACGTCACGCCGATGGTCAGCCCCAACACGTTGATGATGCTGTAGATTTTTTCTTTGCTGATGTTGCGCAGTGTAGTTTTGAGCAAGTTTTTGAACATGACAGGAGGAGGTAAAAGGTTGAAGGATAATGAGTAAAACTATGCTTTTTGAATATTTTAAACACTCAACACTCAACACTCAATATTCAATAATCAATGTTCAAGGAAGGATACAGGTAGAACCAAGCTATTGTCTTTCAGCCCCGGAATCTTCCGCGGTACAAGGGAAAAGGATAAAACGATGTCTCAGGAAGACATCGCTTTACAACAAACTATTTATGAGAATTCAGACGTGAAATTTTTCCTTGATGTTCTCCGTCACCACCATACCGTCGAACAGGTTGATCACGCGGTTGGCATACGTAGAATCGTGGGGGGAGTGCGTCACCATAGCGATGGTGGTGCCGGCTTTGTTAAGGTCAGAGAGCAGGTTCATCACTTCTTCCCCATTGGTGGAATCAAGGTTACCGGTCGGTTCATCCGCCAGTATAAATTTAGGGTTGGCTACCACAGCGCGGGCAATGGCGACGCGCTGCTGCTGTCCGCCGGAAAGCTGCTGCGGAAAGTGGTTGCGGCGGTGCATGATGTTCATATGCTCCAGGGCGGCGGTTACTTTCTTTTCTCTTTCGGCAGAAGGCACTTTCAGGTAGAGCAGCGGCAGTTCTACGTTTTCGTGTACAGTGAGTTCATCGATCAGGTTGAAGCTCTGGAAGACGAAGCCGATGTTGCCTTTGCGCAACTGGGCGCGCTGCCTTTCGGAGAATTTAGACACTTCGTGGTCCATGAAGAAATACTCGCCGGAAGAAGGGTTGTCCAGCAGCCCCATGATATTGAGCAGGGTAGATTTGCCGCAACCGGACGGTCCCATGATGGCGACAAACTCTCCGGTTTTGATCTCAATGTTGATGTCGTTGAGGGCCGTGGTTTCCACTTCGTCGGAGGTGAATACTTTTTTGAGGTTATTGGTACGGATCATGTTTTTATGTTTTAGAATGTAGGAGTTAGGATTCGGTTCAGTTACTATATTTGAAGTTTTTTGATAAAAGCATTTAATTTGACCTAAAACACCAGCACCTCATTATCTCCGAAGTTTTCGTACGAAGAAGTGATCACTTTTTCTCCGGGTTCCAGTCCTTCGAGCACTTCGTAGTATTCGGTATTTTTCCTGCCCAGTTTGATGTCGCGCTTGTAGGCTTTGCTGCCGTCGTTGTTCATCACAAAGACCCAGTTGCCGCCCGTATCTCTAAAGAACCCGCCGGTAGCCAGCAGCATGGCTTCTTCCGAACTGCCCAACTCTAAGCGGATGCGCAGCGACTGTCCGCGGCGGATGCCGCCAGGCACTTTGCCTACAAACTTCATGTCTACCTCAAAATTCCCTTCCGATACGGTCGGGTATTTCTTATAAATCTCCAGCCGGTACTTGCCCCCGTCAAAGTCAAAGGAAGCCTGCTGCCCTACATCTACACGGGGCAGATAGATCTCATCGATAGCGACCCGCACTTTGAAGCTGTCCAGCAGCGCAACCTGTCCCAGGCGTTCGCCCGGGTTCACCGATTGACCAGGTTCCCAGTCGGGGGTGGTGAGCAGGCCCTTACTCGGAGCAGTAACTACCAGATTGTTGAGCAATTCACTGACTGCCTCCATACTTTTCAGCATCCGGTCTTCCGACCTTCTGATTTGACTTAGTTGCATGGAACGCGCTAGGGAATCGGACTGATAGGCGCGATAGGTCAGGTCTTTCAGGCGTTTGTTATACTCATATTGTTCCTGCACTTCTTCTAATTCCCGTTGAGAAATTAATTTTTTCCCGGATAGTTCTTTAAAACGTTCATACTGAGGCTTGAGCAAGTGCAGTTGGTATTCTATCTGGGCCAGCTGCGCTTTTTGATTCAGGTCATTCTGGTCCAGTTGCAGGCGGTTGGTACGAAACTGACTAAGCTGCTCATACATCTGTCCTTCCCGTTCCATCACGCTAAGTTGGAGATTAGAGTTGGTCAGGGTCATGATGGTATCGCCTTTGTCTACCAGCGCGCCCGACTCCAGGATGATCTCTTTCACCACACCGCCTTCTACGGCATCCAGGTAAATGGTTTGGCTGGGCATCACAATGCCGGTTTCCGGAATAAATTCCTGGAATACATCGCGCTTCACGGCAGATACCGTAATTTTTTCCTCATCCACATTTAGTTTTGAGCGGTTGTCGGCAAAGAGAAAACTATAAAGAACAAAAGATACAAAGGCCAGTCCGGCGGCAATAGCAACGATGCGCCCGGTAGTCCATTTTTTCTTTTTTATAGTACGATCCATTCCCATGACGGTGATTTTTTGGTGTTAGGGTGTTCAAGTGTTAGGGTGTTCAGCAGTTTAACACCTTCGCACATTAACACTTTAACACTGTGCCACACCCCAAAGTAAACGAACACTGTGCCAAAAGCCAAAAAGTTAATTTAAGGCATTCTAAAGCCAATTCCAAAAAACAGAAGTGTACGAAAACGGACAATAGCTGTACGTTAATGTACGTTTGTGGGGTAAGAGCCCTTAGCTTAGATTATATACATAGGCAAAGTAAAAAGCGTCTGTATGATGTTGAAACTTATATTTTAGCCCATATTGCTACCCTAACAAAGGGTTGTTTATCTTTACGGTATAGTCTTTGAAATTGCCCTGACAACCTATCACTTGATTACACTTCTATGACCAGAAAAATGAACAAGACCGGAAAGATATTAATTGTAGACGACAACGAAGACGTCCT
>JBBSNI010000585.1:0-2860 GCA_038232695.1 Cytophagales bacterium | reverse complement strand
TGTCTGCTATAAGCTTCTCTGCTCAGGCACAGGAAAAGGAAAACCGGTCGTTTGCTCCCTTCAGCCGGGTAGAGTTTGAAGGCAGAGGCGAGTTGCACCTGCGCTACGGCGACCAGTCAGCCGCTGAGATAGAAGTGTCTGAAGAAGGAACGCTCCAACAGGTCAAAACGCGCGTCAGCGGCAACACTCTGCATATCAGCTATGACAAAGAAGGTAAAGTATTTCCTATTGAACCTAAAGTCTATGTGTTTCTCACCAGCCGGCAACTGGAAGCCGTCAGGGTAGCCGGTATGGTAGCCATACAGACGGAAGAACCCATTACGGGACGCCACTTTAGCCTGCAGGTAGAAGGCGTAGGCAAAAATTATTTGGATATTGCCGTAGAAAAATTGTTGGTCTCCTGCGCTGGCGCTGCCAACATCTACCTGTCAGGGCAGGTCAACGCCCAGGAGATCGTATTGGACGGCACCGGCACCATAGACGCTTTCAAGCTGATGAGCAAGCGCACGGTTGCCGAGGTAAATGGTACGGGCAGCCTGCTGGTGAACGCTACCGAAAGCCTGACGGCAGATGCCAACGGCTTTGGCGCAGAAATCCGCTACCGGGGTCAGCCCGAAAAGAAAAACATTAGCAAGTCGGGCTTTGTCAAGGTAAAGGAAGACCGGGGCCAGTAATCTATTTGTCAATAAACCCGCCGTCATGGTGAAAGCAAGCATATGGACCATATTCGCAGGCATGTTTCTGGTTTCCTGCCTGAACTTGCAAACCGTGCATCAGTTCTCAGAAGAAGCCCTGGAAAGCACTGCCCAACTCAATCAGCTTACGCTTAGCTTTGAGCAGCTTTGCCAAAACAAGCACTGGATGCAGGCAGTTCGTACGGCCACCTTGCCCCGCTCCTACCCGCCCGATTGTACGCTGCCGGCAACGGCTGATTCCGCCCTGCTTCAGATGCAGCAGGTCGTAGTGGATTATCTCAACGGATTGTCTGCGCTGACTAGCAGCGCCCGAACCAGTTATTCCTTTGCCCCGCTCGGTCAGGCGTTGAAACAAAATAATTTGGTCAGCATCAAAGAAGAGCAGGTCAATGCGTATCAGCAGATGGCGGAGTTGCTCACGCAGTCTGCCGGTGAGGCGCGGCGGAAGAAAAAGACGGCAACATACATTGCTCAGGCGCACGAACCTTTGATGGTTTTGATAGAGCAGCTTATTTTTGTACTGAAGGAGCCGCTGCGGGAGGCTGCCAGGCAGCAACAGGATATGCTGTATTTGCAAACCCGGGAGTTGGCCGACTCTGCCCATTCGTTCCTGGAAAAAAGGAACCTCATCCTGGACTATGCTGCCCGGTCAGAAGACTATCACCGGCAGCTTCGCCTGCTGGATACATACGTGGCGTTGCTGCAAAATGTAAAAGAAGGACACCGGCAGCTTTACGAACAGCGCAACCGCTTAGACAGCGATGATGCGATCGAGACGCTAAGCCACTACACCGGGGCGCTCTACCGCTTGCAATCTGCTTTTGAAAAGATAAAGGAGCAGTAATATTGAGAAATAGACCCTGCCTGATAAAGAAATCTTTAAAACTACAAAAGGCGATTTGCATTCTTTGTGTTCCTTGTGGTTTCAAAAAATTATCATCTAAAGTTTGTAATGTTTACTTTTATGTATGATTATGAGAATCTCAAGTATAGCTTTAGTTAACTTTAAAAGGTTTACCCAGTTGGAAGTAAACAGCATCCCTGCCTCTTCTAAGCTGGTGTTACTGATAGGCTCCAACGGTTCAGGAAAATCTTCTTTGTTTGATGCCTTTGAGTTGTTTAATACAGCAATCAAAAACGATACTTATCCTAACAAAGAACTCTGGGATTATTTTAGCAAGAAAGAAAATGCTTCGGTTTCTGTAACTATTCGTTTGGACAATCAAATATCCTTTACAGTTGACAGTAAAATTTTTAAGAATCATATAAGACCAGGGCTTCAGTTTCCTGAACCGAGTTTTTATGGTAGGACAAGCTTCCGGCAAATACCCCGTCTGACACGAACATCTTTGGGGCAAGGCGGACGCTTTGACTTTGAAAAAGATTCTGACAGACCCCGGTTTTTTATTGATAGAGACAATAGGTTTGAGAATGACATTGAAAAAGTGACGGAGATTATCTTAAAGGATTTTTTCCGTTCCGGTCAATCCAACGAGCAAATCCGTCAGCGATTTGTTGATCCGATCAATAACGCTTTGAAGAATGTGTTTGGAGAAGGAAACGGAACAAAGCTGGAACTCATCGAGATTATTCCGCCGCTTGAAGGCAAAGTCGCACAGATCACATTCCGCAAAGGAGATTCTGAATTTCATTATAATTATCTCAGTGCCGGGGAGAAAGAGGTTTTTAACCTGCTGATTAATTTATTAAGCCGTGCCTCACTTTATCAGGATACGATCTATTATCTTGACGAAATTGATCTGCACCTGAATACGAAGCTTCAGTATAAGTTGTTAAAAGAAGTTACAGAAAACTGGATTCCCGGTAACTCACAGCTATGGACAGCCACCCATTCATTAGGATTTATAGAATATGCAAAACAGGCTGAACATGCCTCTATCATTGACTTTGATGATCTGGATTTTGATCTGCCTCAAATACTGACACCCGTACCAAAAGACAATCCTGAGGTCTACGAAATAGCGGTGGGAAAGGAATTCCTTCCCTCTTTATTCCAACACTTGGACATTTGCTTTGTGGAAAACAAAGATCAGGATTACTACGCCAGTGTAGGAATTCCAAAGACAGTTTTTGTTTCTGAAAGTAACAGAAATAGTGTCTATCACAAAGTAAGAACTTCAGATTACAAAGGCATTGTTGACAGA
>JBBSNI010000584.1:0-2864 GCA_038232695.1 Cytophagales bacterium | reverse complement strand
CTTGTCCAGGCGGTGGCATACCTGGGCCTCTGCTACATACTCCCGGGCAAGGCTAAGGATGTTGTGAGGATCGTTGCGGTCTTCCAGCGTAGCCACAAAAGCAGGTTTGTTGATAGCAATGTAGTCATCATCCTGGTACAAGATCAGGTCTTTGAAACGTAGTCGGGGCATAACTTTCGTTGGACGTTAAAATTTTGTAGGCAAAGTATTATATTAGAGCATCACTAACCAACATCAAAGATGGATAAGTTCGTTCTTAAAACTTCCGCTTTCAGGCTAAGCGAGGAAGAGTTCTTTAAAAGATGCAGGAATGGCTGGCAAATGGCTGCCGCCTGGGCTGGCTCATTGATGCTGATGAAGAAAAAGTATACATTTATCAGCCTGGCAAACCGGTGGAAACCATACAAGGGTTTGACAACAATGTGGAAGGCAGTCCGGTGTTGCCAGGGTTTGTGTTAGAACTGGCTGAGTTAAGATTGAGCTAATACTTATTACCAAAAACCTCTCAAATCTCCCCTTCCGCTATCTTCCGATGTGGTTTCTTCCGGGCGATGGCTGCCTGCCCGCGGGGAAGCCGGAAGCTAAACTCGGAGCCTTCACCTACCGTGCTGCTGACCTTCACTTTGGAGTGGTGGGCCTCGATGATGTGCTTGACGATGGCCAGCCCCAACCCAGTGCCGCCCTTATTTTTGGAGCGGCTTTTTTCTACCCTGTAAAATCGTTCAAAAATACGGTCAATATCTTCCGGCGGGATGCCGCGCCCCCGGTCTCTGACAAAAACCGTCACCGTATCGGCATCGGAGGCGAAGGATACCGTCACTTTGCTTTCTTTAAGCGGGGTAGCCTCCTTTTTGGTGTATTTGATGGCGTTGCTCACCAGGTTGAGCATCACCTGGTAGATGCGGTGCTGGTCGGCATAGACAAAAGTATAGTCGTCGTCTTCAACCTCCAGCCGCAGGGTGATCTGCTTTTTCTCGGCATTGGTCTCCAACTGGTCAAACACATCGCGCACCAGGTCTATCATATTAAAATGCTCGTAATGCATTTTGATGCTGCCGGTTTCCATTTGCGAGAGCGTCAAAAGGTCTTGTACGAGCATATCCAGACCGTCCAGGCTTTTGCCAGCTTTTTTCAGGAACTTGTAGCGGACTTTCTTATTTTCTACCGCCCCATCCAGCAGCGTATGGACAAACCCCTGGGCGGCAAAGATGGGCGTCTTGAGCTCGTGGGAGATATTGGCGACAAACTCCCGCCGGAATTCTTCCATCTTCTTCAGATCATTGATCTCGCGCTGCTTGACGCGGGCATAGTCAAAGATCTCCCGGTAGATTTGCTTGAGCGGGTTCATCACTTTGGGCTGGTCTTTTTCTACGAAAGAAAGGTCTTTCTTCCGGAGCTTGTTGAGTGCCGTATAAATCTTATTGATCTCGCGGAAGACCAGAAATTCCAGCGTGACGTTGATGAGCATATAAGAAGAGGAGAAAGAAAGAAAAAGTGTTACCAGCAATGCTGTATTAGACACATCCCTAACCAAAGAAAGAAAAGCAGTGGTGACAGCAGCAATAGAAATTCCTAACAGTAAGGCAACGCCGCGCGCACTAAAAAACATGGAATGCTGTGTTAAGTGGTATCAGGTCTTTTCTAATTACTCCAAACCAAACTTATAGCCTACGCCTTTGATGGTCGCAATATACTGGCTTCCGATCTTTTCCCGCACCTTGCGGATGTGTACATCTACCGTCCGAGCCAGTACGTATACGTCGGAGCCCCAGATGTTTTGCAGCAGCTCGTCGCGGCTGTGCACTTTGTCGGGGTTCTGCGCTAAAAAATATAACAATTCAAACTCTTTTTTGGGCAGACTGATCTGCTCCCCATCTATCATAATAGTATAGCTGGTACGGTCTATGACCAGGTTGCCTACCGTGATGACGCTGCTTTTCTGTTTCTTTTTCTCCTCCCGCCGGAACATGGCGCTGATACGGCTCATGAGCGCCCGTGGCTTGATAGGTTTGGTAATATAATCATCGGCGCCCGTATCAAAGGCGGCGATCTCGGAGTATTCTTCGGAGCGGGCTGTGAGAAATACGACAAAGGTATTGTACAGGTCGGGGTTTTCCCTAAGCTGGCGGCAGGTTTCTACGCCGTCCTGGTGGGGCATCATAATGTCCAGCAGGATGAGGTCGGGCAGAAACTTAGCAGCGATCTCCACGGCTTTTCTTCCATTGCTGGCGGTCTTGACTTTGTATCCTTCCTTGGAAAGGTTGTATTCCAGCAAGTCCAGAATATCCGGTTCGTCATCTACGACCAGCACTTTGTGCGACTTGTTTGCCATAATCTCTATAGGTTTGGAGGCTGAGTATATTTTCATGAAAACCCTTTGATACTATTCAACAAAAATAAAGACAAAAAACAGGAATAAAAAGCCTTACCGTCTGTATACCCAAAACCTGTACTGATATGTCTGATTGTATCCTCAAGTTTGTATCTTTGCAGGGAGAAGGAGGGATTGAGGGACTGAGGGAGGGACTGAGGGACTGAAGAATGAAAGACTTACCTCATACTTCTTACTTCTCAATTCTGACTTCTTAACACCTAACATCTAAATTCATGTCACTGGCTGCACAGTATAATCCTGAAGAGATTGAAGATAAATGGTATCAATATTGGCTCGACCGGAAGTATTTTCATTCAGAGCCTGATCCGCAGAAGGAGCCGTATACGATTGTCATACCGCCCCCCAATGTAACCGGCGTACTGCACATGGGGCATATGCTGAACAACACCATACAGGATGTGCTCATCCGGAAAGCCCGCATGGAAGGCAAAGAAGCCTGCTGGGTGCCCGGCACCGACCATGCCTCTAT
>JBBSNI010000583.1:0-2876 GCA_038232695.1 Cytophagales bacterium | reverse complement strand
GAAAATACAGATATTAACTCCCAGAACTCAGAAGGAAGATTAAACATAGTATTTGAATTTTGACCAATTCAAATTTATGTCTTTTTCCTTTGGTTCTCTTTTTTTATTTGGCTAAAACCGAGTTTACTCTGTTGTTGTTTCCTCAATCGCATTAGGAGCTTTCAATTTTATTATTTTCCATTTATTGTTAGGTCTAACTGTGCTAACATCTTCTTTTTTTATCTTATTAACAATCTATGTTTTTGCTGTACAATCTGTCAAAAGTGCGTCATTGACATCAGATTCTCTACGTTTATTTTATTGGTTAAGAATCTATAAAAGAGAAAAGATTTATGAGGATATAAAAATCTCAAAAATTATATTCAAAAAAGGGGGAATGTTCCGGCAAGTCTACTTATTTACTTTTCTTCTAAAGGAAGACATCATAAAAAACGAGTTTACTTGAAAGGATTTTCTTATCTCGAAGTAAGAGAGGCATTTCAAAAGTTAGGAGAAAATTACATAGATGTAATTGATCAATCAAATTAACTTCATACCAACGCTTCCCCGGGAGTTCCTCCCCAGGTCTGTGTCGCACGGGGTCGCCCAGACAGACCTGTCTCACAGACCTGGTAATAAAAAACAGGACTGTTCTATTCTGCTAACTTGACCACGTAATCCGGCGTTTCAGGATCGCCTGCGAAGAAATCTCCCTTCTTGCCTTGGCTCAATGCCCAGCGGTCGATCCAGGAAATGCCCCAGTCGCTGTAGCGGGTGATCTGCTCCTGATAAGCCCCGTCGGTCAGAGCTTTGTTCAGTGTGACAAATCGGTAGCCGCGGCGCTGGTACATGGCTGCCAGTTCGTCTAAATACATCGCATTTAGCAGATTAGCATGAAGCAGTAAGATATGTTTGATGTTTCTTCCGAACAAGGCATCAGAAGCTTCTTCGTAGAAAACAAGTTTATCCTCCATATAACGAAGGTAGTCGCGGCTAACCTGCTGCATCGTGGCTGTGTCTTTTCTGACTGCGGCTACGTGGTAGGCTTTGGCAAACAGATAATCATCATTGTCGATGGTCACCGGGGCTTCAGTGTACCCATGTTGGCTGAGAAAATACTGTAATGAATCGTGCCGCGCTTTGGTTTTGCCTATCCTTAGGTAAGGATGCCTGAAATACGTAAGCTTCTGATCATACTGCTGCATGAGCGGACGGGTAACCTTTTCTCCCTGAAGGATATTGCGTGTGTACCTGTCAAACGACACTTCGTGATAGTTGACATGGGCGTACGTGTGGTTGCCCAGCGCGTATCCGTGCTGTAACCATAATTCCAGCAGGTGGACCCGCGCTGAATCCAGCCTGCCCTGCTCATACAGTTTGCCTTCATTGACAAATCCTATGGCAGGAATCTGATAACGATCAAAGGTAGCGATCAGGCGGCGGGTAATGTCCAGCAGGTACTCCTCTTCATTGATACCATAGCTGACGACCGGCAGATCGTCTATGGTGATGCATACCTCTCTATTCTGACCCAGCACAGGCACAGAAGCCATGAGGAACAGAACAAAGAGGTACTTTCTCATATTCAAGCGACCGACTGGTTGACTACATTTTTCCGGGTAATGGAATACTCCCGCCCTACCATGATGCTGTATGGCGTATAGGTTTGTTCCCACTGCTGCAAGGCTACCTGCAAACGGGCAATGAGGTAACATACGGTAGACTCCGCGCCCTGGTTTTGGTTCACGTGGTCTTCTTCCAGCCCATCAAAACAGCCACCCGTCACAGGGTTATAAATGATCTGGTTGAGATGGTTGTTGCCTAAGTACCAGCTAAAAGCGGCATTGAGCTTTTCCCGGTAGGCCGGCTTGCCTGTGGTCTCGTAAAACAGCGAAAGCGCCGTGATGGTATAGCATACATCGATAGACTGCTCTCCTCCATCCTGCCGGGACGCGCCTTTGAGCAGCCAGCCTTTGTTAGAGATCACCTTGATGCGGTAGTCTTCTAAAAACAGGTAGCGCAGCAGGAAGTCAAAGGATTGTTTGGCGGTCTTGCGATATTCTCTCTTACCTGTAACCAGGTAAGCATATAGCATCGCCTCGGACAATACGCTGTTGGCGTAGGTAAGGTATTCTTCAAACCAGCGCCATTCGGGCGTGGCTACGCTGTTGTACTTGTCCAACAACCCTTTGGCCAGATCGTCCAGTATCTGGCGCACCACCAGGTCCTGCTCTACCCTGTCGTAGCAGTACAGCCCTTTGATGGCAAAAGCCCTGGCGCGGGGCGAATCTATCGTCCTGACCACTTCCAGCGACTGCCGGAAGCTGTGTTTGGCTTTCAGCACCAGGCGAGCAGGCAGCAGCTTATGATAGCTGATCACCGTGCCCAGCGCCCAGACCGCCCGCATGGCGGCGTCTTCTAAGTTCACTTCCTGGTTTTGCGGCGTAAAATGCTTGTGCTGGTCTACATAGTTGAGGAAGTTACCATCCGGCTGCTGGCAATGAATGACAAAGTTCAGATAAGCCTCCAGCAATTTCAGGCTCCGGGGGTCGCGCGTCGCTTCATAGTACATACACATAGCGATCAGCGCACGGGCATTGTCGTCCAGCGTATAGCCTGAATCCAGATCAGGGATGCCAAAATCCGAAAACTGGATAATACCAAACGAGGTGGTAAGCTTTTGGATATGCGCCAGGTTCAGCGGAGGCAGGCTGTACTGCAAGGCGGCGGCACTGCCGGTGACGCGATGAAACAACTGCGCATAGGCTACCGCTACATTTTGCCAGATGGCGTTCCGCGTATGGTAATACGCATTTTGGCTCATCTGCTGGCGCAGCTTGTCATCAGAAAGAATACTGATAGCCGCCTCAGCGATCTGATCCGGCTTGTTGAAATCT
>JBBSNI010000582.1:0-2877 GCA_038232695.1 Cytophagales bacterium | reverse complement strand
GATTAAAACTTTCAATAACATTAGGTGATAGTGTTTCCATCTCGCTAAATTACATGTTTTCCACTATCTTTGGGTAGGTTTATTTTTCTGCGCTCCCTAAAGCAAAAGGGAATGTTTGACAATACATTAATTATAGTTACCAGTGATAATGGAATGCCTTTCCCTAGGGCGAAAGCCAATTGCTATGATGCAGGCAGCCAGATTCCGCTGGTTATGCGTTGGGGAGATCACTTTAAAAATGGAACCCGATATAAGGAATTGGTAAGTTTAATAGATTTAGCACCAACTATATTGGATGTTGCTCATGTTAAAGTGCCTGAGTCTATGGCTGGCAAAAGCCTGTTTCCCTTGCTTATAAAAGGAGAAACTGACGAGCGGTTTAATGCAGTCTTTATCGAGCGTGAGCGACATGCCAACATTCGTAAAAATAACTTAGGATATCCCATCAGGGCAGTTAGAACTAAAGACTTTCTTTACATCCACAATTTACGTCCTGAAAGATGGCCTGCCGGTGACCCTGATGTATATACCTCGGTAGGCCCATTTGGAGATATTGATAACGGCTTATCCAAAAAATTTCTCATAGATAACAGGTATAATTCAAAATACAGAAAGCAAGTGGATTGGAGCCTTGAAAAGCGACCTGAAGAAGAATTGTATGATCTTAGAAAAGATCCAGATCAATTACAGAATGTAGCGCAGGATACTTCTTATACCAGTATCAAAAATCAATTGAAAGCGAAATTGGCAGGTTGGCGAAAACAAACGCAGGATCCCTTACTAAATGCAAGGGAAGATATTTTCGATAGCTACCCGTATTATGGCGGCAGAAGGAAAAATAAGCGGTAATTATTAGCCTGTCACAGTCATGAATACACCTTTTATAGATTGTGTGTGTCTTAAGTGAGCATTAGTGCTTGTGCAACTGTGAAATAAATGGAGGGAGGCCCTCCGGAGGCGGCTTACAGGAGCAGTCTCTAAACCACTTAAATAACCTACCTATTCCATTGCCCTGGGTTTTAAACCCAGGGCAGGTGTAAGAAGCTTGTCTCTTACACTATAGATTAAGGAACCTACTCCTCCAACTCATACAACCAATCCAAACCAAGGCGGGTGATATGAGTAGAGAGTTGGGTTTTGTCGGCGTTCCACTCGGCAAGGTGTCCTATTAATACGGCATCCTCTACAAACGCAATAGCATAATAGCAATACAGACCGTTCGGTTTGGAAGCCACGGTGCGGATGTGCTGCCAGGTTTTTCCTTCGTCCGAAGAAATGGCGGTGTTGTAGTGCGTACGGTTGTCCGTATGTTTTTCTTTTTCGCCCCGGTTATTATTCCAGACCAGCAACAAGTCGCCGGTAGCCGGAAGGCGCCGGATAGAGGCTGGCGCGCGGGGAGAGTTAATGTCAGACGGTACTACGGCGCGCCAGGTTTCTCCCTGGTCTGCTGAATAAGAAAGGTATTGTACTTTGGCATCGGTACGCATAAACATCATCAAGACGCCGCTCTTGAGCAGGATGACCCCCGGCTCCTGGAGCATGATACTGTCAGGGTTGGGTACTTGTCGGCTGCTTTGCCAGGTGAGACCTTGATCGTCCGAATAGTAACAAAATATCCTACCCGTGTTCGACCACTTCGTTTCAGGGGTTTGATGCAGGGAGACAGGAGCCAGCCAGCGACCGTTGGGCAGGGCTACCACTCGGTCGTTGTTCAATATAAAATAGCCCTTTCTGTCTTGTATCACAGCGACAGGTTCGCTCCAGGTGTTGGCTTCGTCATAGGACTTACGCAGCATCGGCAGGCAATCATCCATCGCGTTTTTGCGCAGGTAAAACATGACAATACCACCATCCGCCATACGGAGTAATGAGACAGACATGATGTTCATATCGCCTTCATTGGGCAAGATCACCTCATCTTCGGTCGTCCAAGTTTTGCCTTCATCATCAGAGTACCGGCCCGCCAGAAAAGCTTCGGCATGGTCTCCGGCTCCCGCCGTAAAGTGGGTATATACAAAGAGTATCTTTTTGTCTTTGAGCCTGATAAAGCTACCCTCGCTGTTGCGGGGGTTATCAGGAGAAGCCTCTAATCTTAGCACTATTTTTTGATCAGTATGGCTCTGCGCTTCTCCGCCAGCCACGATCAATAACATAAAAAGGCAGGTTACTCCCGCTATCTTGCTGAATGCTTTCATTTCACAGTTGAAAAACCTTTTCCATCATCGCCCATTTCTCACCGGGTTTGGCTTCCGGTAGTTTCTCCTGTAAGGTGCCCATCAGGTCTTCCCAGTCCTGGCAGCGGGGGTGCAGGGTCAGGTAGCGGGGAAAGTCTGTGGTGGGATCAAAATCATCTTCTGTTTGCATAAACATAAACAGCCTTCTGCCTAAAAGATAGATCTTCATATCCAGGATGCCTACAGCTTTGAGCGATGCTATCACCTCCGGCCAGGCGGCATCGTGGTAGGCTTTGTATTGCCGTATGGCTTCTTTGTTATCTTTGAGGTTGACGGACAGGGCGTAGTCTTTCATGGTTGTTTATATTGTTTGACTTTCAAAACTGAATCTCAAAGTCAAAGCTCAAAAATTTTTGTCACTGCTCTTGAGAGTTTTTTCGCAATGGGGTTGGTATCGCCAACTATCAAAGCATGAGCATCATTACCGGGCTGCCTATCTTGTTTGCACAAATATCCTAAACTGATTGGCGTAGCTGCTGAAATTTCTGCTACTCCATATTGTGTCGGATTTCCTGCACTTTGCAAGAGTGTTGTTAAAGATGCAATATCAACAGAAAGACCATCTTCATCCTTTTTAGTTTTGAATGCTGCACTTGAAGGAACTTTTCTGCCGTTTATTAATTTCCAAAAAACGGCATAGCGG
>JBBSNI010000581.1:0-2877 GCA_038232695.1 Cytophagales bacterium | reverse complement strand
TTGAACGTTTTTACAGTAAAGCCAAGCAGTACCGACGCCTTGCCACTCGCTATGAAAAAACAGCACGCAACTACTTGGCCTTTTGGCAAGTAGCCTGCTGCGTCATATTAACTCTATAACTGAATGTCAACACGCCCTAGCATCGTGCGTTATTTTCTGGAAATTTCCTATAAAGGCTCTGCTTACAGCGGATGGCAGATACAACACAACGCCAACTCCGTGCAGCAAACGGTCCAACAGGCGCTTTCTACCATCCTGAAAGAGGATATTCACCTCACCGGCAGCGGCAGGACGGATGCGGGCGTCCATGCCAGGCAGCAGTTTGCTCACTTTGATAGCGCGCAGCCCGTTTCCGGAGAAGCTTATCTTCGCCCGTTCAATGCCTTGCTGCCGCCCGACATCAGCATCCTTGACATTCGCGCCGTTCGCCCGGAGGCACATGCCCGCTTTGATGCTGTATCTCGCCGTTATGAATATCATATCCACCGGTTTAAAAATCCGTTCTTACAAGATTTAAGTTATTTATTCTACTCAACATTAGACATAGCCCTGATGAACCAGGCGGGCGCCTGTATGGAAAAAGCAGGAAAACGCAGCTACGCCTGCTTTGCAAAAACCGGCAGCCCTCAGCAAACCTACGATTGTGACATCTTTCGAGCGCATTGGCACGTAAGAGAGAAAGACAGACTGGTTTTTACTGTTCAGTCCAACCGTTTCCTGCGGGGCATGGTCAGGGCGATCGTAGGCACGATGCTTGACCTGGGAACGCACAAAATCAGTCTGGATCAGTTTCTACACATCATAGAAAGTAGCGACCGGAAGCTGGCAGGACGCTCCGTAGAGGCCTGCGGGCTGTATTTGTGCGAAGTCACCTACCCGGAAACCATTTTTTTATAAGTACGATTGTATCTGCATGGATAAAGAAAAAGTCAATAGCGGCGACATTGTCGATCTGCACGTGCTGAAAAGGATCTTTCAGTTTGTCAAACCCTACATCAAACGATTTTATGTACTAGTCTTTCTCACCATTCTGGTGGCTTTTCTGGCGCCCGCCGTGCCCCTGCTCGTACAGCAAACTATTGACAAGCATATCCTGACCGGCGACTACCAGGGTTTGGTCAACATGATGTTCGTGCTGATTGGGTTGTTGGTCGTGCAAGGCATCACCCAGTATATGCACACGTATCTGTCCGGCTGGCTGGGGCAACACGTCATCCGCGACATACGCATCCGGCTCTATGAGCATTTGCTCAGCCTGCGGCTGCAATATTTCGACAAAACGCCTATCGGACGGCTGGTGACCCGTACTATCTCTGATATAGAAACCCTATCGGATATTTTCAGCCAGGGTATTGCCGCCATCATCGGCGACCTGCTGCAAATCATTGTCATCCTTACCGTGATGTTTATCTACGACTGGAAGCTGACGCTGGTGAGCCTTTCTACGCTGCCACTGCTCATCATCAGCACCTATGTGTTCAAAGAAAAGATCAAAGTAGCTTTCAATGAGGTAAGAAATGCCGTTTCTAACCTCAATGCTTTTGTACAGGAACATATCACCGGCATGAGCATCGTGCAGATTTTTAGCAGCGAAAAAAGAGAATACGACAAGTTTAAAGAAATCAACACGGAGCATAAAAGGGCGCACCTCAAATCGGTGATGTATTACTCTGTGTATTTTCCGGTGGCAGAAGTCATACAAGCCACAGGTATCGGGCTGCTGGTGTGGTATGGGGCGCGCGGTGTATTGCATGAGGAAGTCACCATTGGTATCCTGATCGCCTTTATTATGTACATCAATATGTTTTTCCGCCCTATCCGCCAGATCGCCGACCGCTTCAACACTTTGCAATTGGGCATTGTCAGTTCTTCGCGCATCCTGAATATCCTGGATACAAAAGAACATATTCCTGACAACGGCAGCTATACGCCGGAAAAAGTGCGTGGACAAGTAGTCTTTAACAAAGTATGGTTTGCCTACAACGAGCGGGATTATGTGTTGAAAGACATCAGTTTTGAGGTAGAAGCCGGCAGCACACTGGCACTGGTAGGCGCAACAGGCGCGGGTAAATCTTCTATCATCAACCTGCTCAACCGCTTCTATGACATCAACCGGGGAGAGATCATAGTAGATGGTGTCGACATCAAAGCATATGACCTCCGGGCGTTGCGTCACCATATTGGGGTAGTATTGCAGGACGTTTTCCTATTTTCAGATACTATAGAGCGCAACATCACGCTGGGTAACGATGACATCAGCCGGGAGAAAATCCTGGAAGCGGCTGACCTGGTCGGTGCCCGCAGGTTCATAGAGCGGCTGCCCGGCGGCTTCGCCTACAACGTGATGGAGCGTGGCGCGACCCTTTCGGTAGGACAGCGGCAGTTGATCTCTTTTGTGAGGGCCATGGTCTACGACCCTAAGATCATCGTCTTGGATGAAGCGACCTCTTCAGTAGATACCGAAACGGAAGAGATGATCCAGGAAGCTATCGCTAAGCTGATGAAAGGGCGCACGGCTATTGTCATTGCCCACCGCCTGTCTACCATCCAGAGTGCCGACCAGATTTTGGTGTTAGATCATGGTGAGATCAAAGAAAGAGGCACCCACCACGAACTGCTGGCAATGGAGGGTTATTATAACCAGCTACATAAAATGCAGTATAAGGAAGTCATATAGCAGAAAGTGTTTTCTATAAGATAAACAATAAACTGAAGATGTTATGAGGAAATAAGTAGCTAGTACCTTTGGCACTAAGAGAGTAATAGTTTAAATTGCTTACATTAGCAGCCATACTCCAAAAGTACAAAGATGAACCGAGGACCTTCTGCTGCATCGCTAGAACTAAGCGAAAGCCAACGAAAGCTACTGACTCAGTA
>JBBSNI010000580.1:0-2881 GCA_038232695.1 Cytophagales bacterium | reverse complement strand
TACACAGCCAATCCCATCACGGAGGCTGTAACTATTAATGAAAGACAGGTGCGAACTACGCAGTACGTAAATGTTAAAGGTAACAGAACATTTGCCGCTTTCCTTAACATGGGACTCCCAATTAAAAAGCTTAACACCCAGTTGGACATAAATCCTTATTTGCACCAGAAACAAAGCACTAACTTACTGAACGGAGTAACAGGTACTACAAACCAGCGATCAGTTGGTGGCATTCTGAGCTATAACTACAGTTATAAAGAATACGTGGATGTTAATTTGAGTACTGATATAAGTGTAACAAATTCTGAATATGAATTAAATGAAAACCAGAACCAGGTTTTTGTAACCTCCGCTTATAGAATGGATGCTACCTTATACTTTCTTAAAAAATTTTATTTTACGACAGAAATGAATTATACTAAATACAGGAATACCCATACGAACTTCAACCAGGCTATTCCAATTTTTAATTTTTCTTTGTCAAGGTTTTTATTAAAAGATAACAGAGGTGAGCTAAAATTATCAGCGATCAATGTGCTGAACCGCGATGTGGGCGCTACCCAGTTTGCTACCCAAAACTATATTGAGCAATCCACGCAGAACACTTTGGGTAACTATTACATGCTTAGCTTCACGTATAATCTCAACGTGAGTTATGGATCCAACTGAATGATTTTTGTTTTAAAGTTTTTTACGTTTGTCCGGCAAAGGCTTCGTACTGCCGCTTAATCCACGCTTTGGAGGCAGGTGTATCGCCGGAGTAGATGATCATCCGGTAGCGGAAGGTCACAGACTCCTGGGGTTTCAGCTTAAAATTCAACGTTTCTTTTCCTTCCGAAAAAACCTTTTGCCCTAAGGGGTTGGCAGCAAACAGCCCGTAGCCGCGTGCGTGCCAGTAGGTAGGGTAGCCCACATTGTCGGGGTGGTCCATGATAACAACCGATATTTGCTCACCACCGATATGGCTGGCCAGGTTAACCCATTGGGCGCGCGTACCCCACACATCATTGCCTTCCAAGCCTTCGCTGCTGATATAGTTGCCGTTGACGCCTTCATTGTTGAGCGTAGGCACATCCGTTTGTTTGCCGCTGGCATCCGTAAAAATCTCTGCCTTGTCCGAAGGCAACTCCAGGGCGCGGGCCAGGCGGATGCCGAACATACCTTCTTTGTTGTCTTCAAAGCGAACCTCCTCCTGCTGCGCGGTCAGCGTCGTCACCCGGTCTATGATCCTAGCGTCGCTGTCGGCAGAAAAATAGAAGGTGGTCTGTTCGTCCAGCAGTTTCTTCCCTTGAGGGGTTAGCCAGTCGGCAGCGACTTTGAGCATACCCTGCTCCTCACCGCTTTTGGTTTCCAATACCTGGCGGTGTACGATAGTGCCATACCCTCCCTTCTCTTCTTTAGGGATCGCATCGGAGTTGTTCCAGAAGTCCAGCCCGTTGACGTTGCCGTAGTTGAACCAGACGCCTACGTGGTGCGGGTGGTCTACCCGTTCGCCTCCCCGGGGATCCAGCGGAAAGCCCCGGGTGATGAGCGTCCCCTGGGCAGTACGCACCGGGTAAAGCACAGGTTTTTGAATGGTATTAGGATAAATGTAGGCGGTAAAGAGTTGTCCGTCGACAGCCACCGTCACGCTGCTGTCTTCAGGATGATGGACTACCTCTATATTTTGCTTCATAGCGGCAGCGTCTGTCATGGCCTGTCCCTCCTGGTTTTGTCCTGACGACTGACACGAGGCCAGCACAATAGCCGGGAGCAGGCATAGCGTTACAAGTCTGCCTTTCCGGGCAGACTTCATGTTTAATATCAATATCAGGTTTTTCATAGTATTAACTGGCGACAACATCCTGTTTCTTTTTGTCAAAGGTGACCCGCTTGCCTGTATGCAAAGCAGCAACTACCATCTGGTTGGCAACCGAGTGGTTGTAGCCTGCCTGTACGGGTGCGTTAGGCTGTTTGCGGCTCCTGACGCACTCCATCCAGTTGCGCATATGCGCCGACGTCATATTGTCTACGCCTGTGTTGGCGCTGGTCGTTGCCTGGGCAACTTGCCCCAATGACATTTCCGGCAGCAGGTTAGCTTCCATATTCATAGCCTCCGCCTTCTCGGCCGATAACCCGCCTTTTGGGCTGATCATATTTTTATCTAAATCCAGCGTGCCGCCATTAGAATAATAAATTTCTTTGACGCCTCCTGCCGAGTTAGTAAAGCGGGAAGAATACACTACCTGAAATCCCTTGTCGGTATCATCGTCCGGGCCGTAGTCGAAGACGGCGGTCATGGTGTCGGGATTTTCGCGACCATCTTGCCAGAGGTAGATGCCTCCGTTGGCTGCTACACTGCGCGGATGGTCATAGCCGGTGAACCAGTGTACCGTATCAATCTGGTGCGACATCCACTGGCCGGGAATGCCGGAAGAATAGGGCCAGAAAAGGCGATACTCCAAGTATTTGCGCGGATCCCAGGCTACTTTAGGGCGGTTCATCAGGTAACGGTCCCAGTCGGTATCCTCTTTTTTGATGGCGGCTACTTCTTCGGGACGGCGCCAGCGGCCGGGCTGGTTAACATTCCAGCTCATTTCTACCATGACAATATCGCCAAACTTGCCGGATTTGATGTACTCGTTGGCAGCGTGATAGTTCGGGGCACTTCTCCGCTGGGAGCCGATCTGTACGATGGCTTTGCTTCCCTGTACCGTTTTCAGGATTTTGCGGTTGTCTTCCATAGACTCTGCCAATGGTTTTTCAATATAAGCATCGCACCCGTTGTTGACGGCTTCTACACCCATCAGGGCGTGCTGGAAGTCCGCCGTGCTGATGATCACCGCATCCAGGTCTTTGATGTCGTAAAGCTCGTCGTTGTTGTGGGCCATTTTGGCGTTCT
>JBBSNI010000579.1:0-2886 GCA_038232695.1 Cytophagales bacterium | reverse complement strand
CCAATAATCAGCAGCCTTATAATAACTGCATCTTGCTTTTCGGTGTTGTTGTAAAATTCCTGTTCTGTAATAAGCTGTAAATACTCCTGGATTTTTTGAGTAGACTCCAAAATATCCTCAATAAAAACAATAGGGCTTTTTTGCTTTTTCATAGCAAACAAACTTCTTCTTTTAAAATGGATTCTCTTAAAGATGGCTTTAGGGCACTATATTCTACCAAATCTACTTCTCTTCCTAACACATCTTCAAGCTGGTGCTTAATAGCAATAAATTCTAATAAAGAGGTATCCGCGTCCACCTCTACCAATAGATCAATATCACTTTGTTTCTCAGCATGGTTTCTGGCAAAAGAGCCAAATATCCCCGCTCGTTTAATCCTATGCTTCTCTAAGATAGGGATAATTTTTCCTTTTAGTTGTTCTATGCTATCCATTGTTAGGAGAAATTTGCTACTTGTATTCTATTCCAAAGCCTTCACCCCTGGCAGGTCTTTTCCTTCCATGTATTCCAGCAAGGCGCCGCCGCCGGTAGAGACGTAAGAGACTTTGTCGCCATAGCCCAGGCTGTTGACGGCTGCCGCAGAGTCGCCTCCGCCGATCAGGGAGTAGGCGCCGTTTTCGGTAGCCTTCACTACCGCCTCGGCTACCTGCTGGGTGCCTTCGGCAAAGTTGGACATCTCGAAGACACCCATCGGACCGTTCCACAGTATGGTTTTGGATCGCCGTATGTTCTCGGCAAACACTTCGCGGGCTTCCGGGCCAATGTCGAGCCCCATCCAGCCATCTTCAATAGCGTGGTTGTTGGCAATCTTGATATGGGCATCATTATCGAACTTGTCCGCAATCACCGAATCAATAGGCAGGTGCAGGTGGACGCCCTTGGCTTTGGCTTTTTTGATCAGTTCCTCGGCCAGATCCAGCTTGTCTTCTTCTACCAGCGAGTTGCCTACCCTGCCGCCCATAGATTTGAAGAAAGTGTAGCACATACCGCCGCCAATGATCAGGCTGTCTACTTTGTCTAATAACTTTTCTATGATCTCTATTTTATCAGAAATCTTGGCGCCGCCCATAATAGCCGTAAAAGGTTTTTGCGCGTCGTGCAGTATCTTGTCGGCATTGTCCAGTTCGGCTTTGAGCAGGTAACCGGCGACTTTTTCGTCGAAGAATTGTGCCACGGTGGTGGTAGAGGCATGGGCGCGGTGCGCGGAGCCAAACGCGTCGTTCACGTACACGTCGCCCAGCTTAGAGAGTTTTTTGGCAAATTCTTCATCGCCTTTGCTTTCCTCGGGATGGAAGCGGGTATTTTCCAGCAACAACACTTCGCCGGGCTGCAAGCGGCTGGCTTTCTCTTCGGCTTCCGGGCCTACACAGTCGCTGGCAAAATGTACTTTGACGCCGCCTAAGATCTCAGAGAGATGCTTTGTCAGGTATTTGAGCGAGTATTTTTCGTCCGGCCCGTCTTTAGGGCGGCCCAGGTGCGACATCAGGATGGCAGCGCCCCCATCGTCCAGGATTTTTTTGATCGTCGGCACGGCAGCCGTCATGCGTGTATCGTCGGTGATCTGGTAAGACTTGTCCAAAGGCACGTTGAAGTCGACGCGGACTAAAGCTTTTTTGCCTGAAAAATTAAGGTCATCAATGGTTTTCATAGTCTAAAAATTAAGCGTAAAAGACAAGGTCATGTTATGCTACAAAGCTAACTTTTAATAGATTGTTCGCTATGGTTGTTTTGAAAAATTGTGTTAAAGTGTTAAAGAGTGAGCGTATTAGCGCGTTTAGGTATTAAAGTATATGAAACATTTACAGGGCTAAAAGGGATAAATGATATACTGAAAGTGAATGAAGTACCCGAAAGAAAACATACAAAGCTTATGAGAAACAAAAAGATAACAAAACGTGAACAGGCGGCAGGGCTGGCTGCCCTTGCCGGGATGCGTACCCTGTCGGCACCCGCTTTGTTGAGTGCTTACCTACAAAAGCATCCTTCCCGGAGGCTGCGCCATACAAATTTTAACTTTATGCAATCGGGGAAGACGGCGGGCATTTTAAAGCTGCTGGCTGCTGCCGAGATGGTAGGCGATAAGTTGCCTGCTACACCCAACCGTACGAAACCTTTTGCTGTGCTGGGCCGGGGATTATCAGGCGCGTTGGTAGGAGCTACTTTGTCCCGGTCGCAGCGAAAAAGGCGATTTGGCGGTGCAGGCATCGGCTTGCTAAGCGCGCTGGCTGCTACCTATGGTAGTTTTTATCTGCGAAAGAAGCTTACGAAGAGTACGCCGGTTCCGGGCCCTGTCTGGGGTGTGCTGGAAGATGCGCTGGTATGGCAGGCGGGAAAAAGACTGCTGAAGCGGTAATAGCAACAGAAGTTGACGTCTTAAAAACAGAGAGAATTAACATGAAATATTTAGTAATTATAGAAAAAACCGATACCGGTTACAGTGCCTATGTTCCAGACCTACCAGGCTGTATCACGGTAGGCGATACAAAAGAAGAGATAGAAAAACATATACAAGAGGCTATCCAGCTTCATCTGGAAGGAATAAGAGAAGATGGCTTGGAGATACCTATGCCTAGCACTGAAGCTTTTACTGTTCCTACATGAAAGTAATAGCAATATAAATTGCTATTTTACTATCATCTGTTTGAGTACTTGAATATAACTAATGGAAAGAATAAATTTTTATAAGGAGCTTTATGATGTAGAGATGCAGCGAAGAAATGAGTTGAATAATTCAATATCTACTCCTACTGGTATCATATCCGCATTTGCTGGTGTCTATGATGAACCCCATGGTTAGGACAGGAAATGGATAAAACGAAACTATTAGTTATACATTTTTTAGCTTTTTATAATTGCATTTTTTCTGTCAAACCGGACTCTTTATAT
>JBBSNI010000578.1:0-2890 GCA_038232695.1 Cytophagales bacterium | reverse complement strand
GCGGTAAGCCATGTCAGGATCAAAATCAGTCGTTCTTTCATTATTTATTATTTTCTGCTGATGACTACGTACCCCTGCTGCGCTGCCAGGCCTGCTGCCTTGATGATATAATAATATGTCCCATCCGGCAGTTGATCGCCCACCCGTAAGCCTGTGTTAGACTGCCCCTTCCAGGCTACCGACTGGTTGTTGTATCCTTTGGCTTGCCAGACGCTGTTGCCCCAGCGGTTGAAGATCACCACCTGGTTGGCCGGATAGTTTTCAATATTGTCTATTTCCCAGGTATCGTTTACCCCATCTTCGTCAGGAGAGAAGGCGTTGTAGGTGATGATGCCCGCGCCCTCCACGCTGATAGTCACCGTAGCCTCATCGCAATCCTGGTCTGCATCGCATAGCTGGTAGATGAACTGCACCTTTCCCCAGAAATTTTCTTCCGGCAAAAAGGTAAATGAACCGTCGCTTTGTACATCCAGGGTACCGCGGCTCACATCGGTAACCAGGCTCACCGTATGAGGAACATCATGGCTCAGGGTATCCACGCCGTTATCGAAGAGTACCTGTCCGCTCAAGGCTGTGTTTTGGTCCATGACATACGCATCATCGACCGCTACCGGAACGCCGTTGAAGTAGGTTAATCCTTCGCCCCTCACTGCAAAAGTGTAAGGATTTTTGTAGGCATCGTCATTGGGTATGTGGATAGTAGCTGTGGAGGTGCCTGTATCCGCAGGTGTAAAAACGACGGTAAAACTCACGCTATCTCCGGGCAGCAGCACGCTGTCTGCGGGTTGTTTGCCTATCACAAACCTGCCATCGCTGCTGCTGATCGCCCCGGTGATATGCAGGGTATCTTCTCCCTGGTTGATAATCTGGTAGGTGTGTATTTTAGGTTTTTTATTGATAAACACTTTCCCAAAATCCGTGCTGTCCGCTACGGAAGGCGTGCTGTCGCCGGCAGCGATTAGTTGGTTGTTTCCTTTCACTGCCATGTCGACAAGTCCGGAGCCTTTGCCTGAGAGTTGGAAGGTATAAAGACTATCTTCGGGGTCATTGCTAAAGATACGGATGACAGCCGATGCCGGACCGAGGGCGGCAGGCTCAAAAGTTACCATAAAGTGAATACTGTCGCCCGGCAAGACCACCGTATCTTGCAGCGGATGAACCGTAAAAACCGGGTGGCTGCTTGCTATCGGGTTTGTAATGGTAAGATTGGCGGTTCCTGTATTCAGCAGCCAATACGTGCGGGTCATACGCCCCGATACGGGGATACGTCCGAAGAAGGTGCTATCCGCACCCGAGGGGATGCTGTCGCCGTTCAGGATCAATTGCTCGTTGCCTTTGACGATGATATGACCATTATCTATGCCTGTGGCGTTTACCTGAAAGTAGTAAGGGTCGTTGGGCATAGCGTCCGTGTCATTGTTGGGAATGACAATCGTGGCGGTAGCAGGACCGGCCACCGCAGGATCAAAGGTGACCATAAAACGTACGCTATCATCCCGGGAAATGATGGTTTGGGAAGGCTGTTGTACCCTAAATGCAGAATCTGAACTGCTGATCGTCCCAATAATGAGGTCGATATTGCCCTCATTGACAAGCCAGTAGGTTTTGGTAATAGTTTCTGTGGTTACATCGGCTTGTCCAAAGGCCGTGCTATCTGTTGCCGAAGGAGTGAGATCACCGTTTGCAATCTTCTGACCGTTGCCGCTGACTGCTATCTCAATGACCCCTGTTCCGGTTCCTGCTACGGTAAATGTATAAGATTCTCCCTGGCTGATATTATTCGCTATGGTAATGACAGAGGCGATCGTGCCTACCACCGCCGGATCAAAGGTCACCTCAAAGCTGACGCTATCACCGGCCTGAATAATTTTGTCAGCAGGTTGTTGGGTAATGACAAAGGAGGGGTCGCTACTCGTAATATCGCCGGTGATCAGCAGACTGCTTGCAAGGTTGGTGCTTTTGTAGAATATTCAGTAGGTTCTCACCACACGCCCCGTGTCTATGTCGTGGCTTCCGTATTCCGTGTTGTCCTGTTCTTCGGGTTTGCTATCTCCGTCGGATATGACCTTGCGGTTGCCTTCTATGGTGATGACACTGTCGGCGTTGGCTGTTTCCCAGTCTAAAGTATGGAGGTGCTTGCGGATGGCTGTGGTTTTGAAAATATTGCCAATGTCTGCACTTTTGGAGGTTGCCATAGGGCTGCTTGCATTTTCAGCAATGGCATAGGTTGAAAAAAAGTGGCAGACAAGTACCAATAAGACAGGAATTTTGAAGTTACCCATAGGACAGATGCACCATAGCATACATTGGCTATGCCTGGTTTGCTTTTTTGGGCGCAATATGGATGATCCAACGAAAAAAAATGGTGCTTTTGGGCTGAAAATCACGCATGTATGGAATGCTGTCTTTTCCTTCCAGGCACAGGAAGAAACGTATCTAATAATATATAATCAGAAGCATAATAAATATATGAAATTTTATGTATAGAAATAAAATCAAATAATTTTACCCGGATTATTAGTTTTTCTCCACTTGATTCTCTAATTATGGACGTTTTTTTTAAACATAAATCAATTATTTACTTAACCTAACTTCTTTTCATGAAATAATTCAATTTTTTCGCGCTGGCGTGTGTATTTGGACTTACGCTGTGCCTCTCAGGCTGTGATCAGGAACTTGATGCCGTAAAACCTGTGGCAGACAACGGGGCGGCCCCTGAAGCTTCCGGGCGTGTCCTGTCTGCCTCCAAACGTTACCTTATCATTCCTTCCGGCAACCTGTCCGCCAGTCTTGCCAGCGAAGTGGCTAAAGCAGGCGGAAAACTAGTGTTTAATTGCGTAAGTTAACTATATTATTTTTCAGTTGACTTCCTTTCACCTCTCTTTTCTTC
>JBBSNI010000577.1:0-2901 GCA_038232695.1 Cytophagales bacterium | reverse complement strand
GACATCAAGCCGGGTGAGCATCCCATCGTGCCGATCATGCTCTATGAGGCTGCGCTGGCACAACAGTTTGCAGAAAAGCTGCTGGAAAAAGGGATTTACGTCATCGGATTTTATTATCCCGTTGTGCCCAAAGGACAAGCCCGTATCCGGGTGCAAATCTCGGCCGTCCACGAACAGGAGCATCTCGATGAAGCCATTCAAGCTTTCAAAGAAGTAGGAAAGGAGTTGAAAGTGCTAAATGAGTGAGATATTTATTCTATTTTGTAATTCGCAGTTCTTTGGAAAATTGTTCGTACTGCTGGTTGATAGAAGCCTCAGACAGCTTTTTGCCTTCCTGGATCAGTATGCGGTAGGTGAACGTGGCAGAAACTCCCGGCTTTAAAGTAAAGGGTAGTGTTTTAGAATGTATGCTGCTATGAAAAATCGCAATGAAAGCCCATTTTTGCTGAATGTGTTACGTTCAGGTAAAAGTGTATTGCCCTCATTGCGATAGTGCTAAAGTAAAGTAAACCGGGTCGCCGGGCGATGGCATCAAAGGAAACGGTCGTCAAAATTTTCTTTGCCATGATTGCAAAAAACAGTTTCAATTTGATTACCAATACAAGGGTGCTGATCCACGAATCAAGAAGCAAATATCTGCAATGGCTATGCGCGCAAGCGGCATCAGAGACATTGCTAATGTACTGAAAATCAGCGCGGTAACAGTAATTTTGACTTTAAGAATCTGGTTTGACACCATGCAGGAACCACAGGTTGAAGGCACATTTGAAAATGTAATGATTGCGGTTCCCCGCCGGGACGAGTTTTGGTCTTGGGTAGGGCACCGAGAAAAAGGAAAACGTTGGGTTTGGTACGCATACTGCGGCGATACTGGCAAAATATTGGCTTTTCAAATAGGCAAACGTAATGATGCCAGCTGTAAAAAGTTGATGCGAAAAATGGCTCACTTAGATATAAAACACTATTATACAGATAATCGCCCGGCGACCCGGTGGAAATCGTACAAGAAACATATACCGCCAGAAAAGCATACCATATCAAAGATAAAAACACAAAAAATAGAGCGACAAAATCTTAATTTCAGAACTCATATTAAAAGACTCTGCCGAAAGACCATTTGTTTTTCTAAAAAAGATGATCTGCATTTTGGCTTTATCAAAGCCTATATTTGGCGAAAAAATGCTGCTTGAAATTCAGCATACATTCTGTAACATTACCCTTTTTCTGTATGGTCTGTAGCTGCATGGTGTGTTATTGGTTAAAATCCAGTTTTATTTTGCTCTCTACTTTCCGATACAAAACTTACTGAAAATATTCTCCAACAGATCCTCCGTCGTGATCTCGCCGGTGATTTCTCCCAAATAATAGAGCGCGTGGCGGATGTCCTGCGCCAGAAAGTCGTGGGTGATGCCAGTGTCCAATCCGTTCAGCACATCCTGCAAAGCGTCGCGCGTCTGCGACAGGCTTTCGTAGTGGCGTACGTTGGTGACGATGGTGCCGCCCGTGTCTATTTTATTGACACCAACCATGTCCAGCAGCTTTTCTTTCAAGGCTTCCAGGTTTTCCTTTTTTTCTGCCGAGATGTACACTACATCCGGTATGTTTTCCAAAGCTTTGAGCAGTTCCGGCTGCGCCTGGTCCGTTTTGTTGGCTGCCTTGACGAACGGTACGCCTAAGGTTTCCAGCCGGTGGATCTCCTGCCGGATGCCGGTGATGTGATCGTTTTGCAGGTCAAAAAGGTAGATGATAAGGGAAGCCTGCTGCATCTTTTGGTGCGTCCGGGCCACGCCGATGGACTCTACCTTGTCGGTCGTCTCGCGCAGACCGGCCGTATCAATGAAGCGAAAAGGGATGCCGCTTATGTTGATCTCATCTTCGATAAAATCGCGGGTAGTACCGGGCACGTCCGAGACGATGGCTTTTTCTTCGTTGAGCAGCGCGTTGAGCAGGGTAGACTTGCCCGCATTAGGCTTGCCGGCGATCACCGTGGGCACCCCGTTTTTGATCACATTGCCCAGACTAAAACTTTCTATCAGGGTATGAATGACTTGTAGAATATCATTGACCAGTTTGCGCAGGTCGTCGCGGCTGGCAAACTCTACGTCTTCTTCTACAAAGTCGAGCTCCAACTCTATCATAGAGGCAAAATGCACCAACTGCGCCCGCAACTCCCGGATTTGCCGGGAAAAGCCCCCCCGCATCTGGCTGAGCGCCGCCCGGTGCGTCATCGCTGAGTCGGAAGCGATCAGGTCGGCGACCGCTTCGGCTTGCGCCAGGTCAAACTTTCCGTTCATAAAAGCCCGCTTGGTAAACTCCCCGGCGGAGGCCAGCCGTGCCCCCTTTCTGACCAACAGTTCAATGATCTGGCGCACAATGTAGGGGGAGCCATGACAGGAAATTTCCACCACATCTTCGCCAGTGAAAGAATGAGGCGCTACAAACAAGGCAACCACGACTTCGTCTATCACTTGCTCTCCGTTGCGCAAAGTGCCAAAGTGCAAGGTATGCGTAGGCTGCCGGCTCAGGTCTTTGCCATGAAATACCTGGTTGCAGATAGCGATGGCTTTTTTTCCTGACAAACGCACCACGGCAATAGCACCCACACCTTCGGGGGTAGAAAGCGCTATGATGGTATCGTCTGAGAAATATTGCATAAAAAAAGTCAGTGATTGGGCACTTGCAAAGGTAACCAATCACTGACGATCTGAAAGAAGAGAGGTATGTTATGCGCGATTATTTTGAAAGTACGCTTCTATCATCTCATATCCGCTTGCGCATAAATGGTTTGTATCCTGATTATCTTTATATCATCCGGTACATCCTGATATTTATTTGCCTGCCTTGGGCTCGGCTTCGGCATTGTGGAACATCTCAAGAATCTTGCGGAACTCTTCGGCCTGG
>JBBSNI010000576.1:0-2914 GCA_038232695.1 Cytophagales bacterium | reverse complement strand
TGCGCCGGGAGGCCTTCGCGGTAGACAAGTTCATGAAATTAATACAGGCAATGACCAGAATAAAAATAGCGATGATAGAAAACAGCCGGACGTATTCAATCCGGCCGCCAGTCTGCACGCCGTTTTCGTAGGTTCCATACAAATAGCCTGCTGAGTAAGGGCGGACGAGTAACGTACGGTAGTCCTCTTTCTCGTATTTACCGTTCAGGTAATGCTGGATCTTTTGGTTAAACTGTGCAATGTCGGTGCCCTCCTGCAACACCAAAAATGTACTGGGACCATTGTTGCCCCAACTTATCACCGAAGGATTGATTTCTTTAAAGGCCTCAAAGGATAAAGCAAAATCAAACTGAGCCGTTGAGTTGGCTGGAATATCTGCAAAAATACCGGAAACAACGGCGGTTTGGGTAAACTGTAATATATGCCAGTCCAGCGTTTTGCCTACCACGTTTTCGGTCGTGCCGAACAAACGGCGGGCTAAATCTTCTGAGATGACAATAGCATTTTTATCCGCCAGCACCTGGCTTTCTTCTCCCTGCAACAGGTTGTACGAGAAAATGGTAAAGAAATCTTTCCCTACAAACTGCCCCGGGGCTTTCACATTTTTTTCTGCCAGGGACAGCGTGAAATCGCCGAACCAAACCGCAGGCGTTACCGCTGCGGCATACGCTACTTCAGGCATCTCCTCCGCCAGCGATTCAGCCAGCAGTCCAGGTGTACCCTCCTGCGTATTAATGTCGTTAGCTTGTTGCTGATGTTCCATCACCTGGTAAAGCTGCGCATCGTTCTGATGAAACTTATCTACGCTCAATTCATCATTGACCCAAAGATAGATCATAAGCGCACAAGCCAAACCCGTAGACAAGCCAATCAGGTTGATAAAAAAGGTACTTTTGAACCGCTGAAAGTTGCGGTAGATGAGAAGCAGGTTGTGTCGGAACATAGGATTGATGTTTAAAAGGCGAGAGCAGGACGGTAGGAGGGGTTCAATGTCCGTGCCACGCCGAAAAACTGCCCTGAGGGGCTCAACAGGCTGATAGGCTTTGCAGGAAGTGTCCGCATCCGGGCAGTGGTTGTACGGATGCGGACACCCTGTGGACGTATTTACTGACGCTGTTAGGCTTCCCTCAAACTTCTTAACTTTGAGCTTACACTAACAAGTCCTGATTTTTCTAAAGCTGCTATCACTTGCATTATTGTCATGGGTGGATTTTTGAGAAAAGAAACCTGTTGTAGGAAAGCTTTTAAAGATTTTTCAGTATTCAGGTCGATCAGATTGGCAATGAACTGATCAGGATGTTGCGCTTCGAGGCCAAACTGACGAAGATATTCATTTGGAAAGTCTTTCAGGTTAGAAGTAACAATGACATCCGCCTTGCAATAGATCGCAGCAGCCAGCACATGACGATCATTGGTATCAGGTAGCACAACAGAAGGAATCAGGAACTCATAACTTTCGACATTTGCCTCGGGGAATGCTTTATTCATTTCGTTGGTTGTTCGTTGTAGCTGTTGGGGTTTGATGTCAATACGGTTTTTAAGCAAGTTCCTTTTCCATTCCTCCTGAATTTTGACTGTCCACTTTGGACGGTATAGTTCAAAATCAGCTAAATGCAGCAAAAGGTCTCTGACGGGCATGGGATAAAGTACACATGCATCAAGAACCGCTGCGGAGACAGAGGAAGGAATCATTCATATCCCAGGTTTAAATCCTGCGCTTGTTTTGCTAAAAATTTCAAGCTCTTGTTTCTCTGTCCTTTAAGTTTTGCCTCATATCTTATCAGGTCTTCAAGCAGAATCCTTCTGTGGCTTCCTACTTTTCTGAAAGGAATGGTACCCTGCTCAAGCAATTTGACTATATGCGGTCTTGAAACGTGGAGCATATCGGCTGCCTGTTGCGTACTTATCTCTGAATCTGAAGAAATAAGCGAGACAGACATTCCCTCAGACATACTGGCAAGTATTTTAAAAAACAGATCAAATGCTTTTCTGGGAACCGTGATCACCTCTTCGCTTCCTTGTATTTTGATCTCTACCACGTTAGATTTTGCTTCGGGCGTAGTAGCAGCTTTTGACAGGTTAAAAAGAGATTCAGTCGCTATCTTTTGATCTTGTCGCGTTGTCTTTTTTATGACTGTTTCCATTATTATCATCGTTTTATTCAAAGATAACAAACGAAACGAACGAAACAAGTTTTGAAATTAGATTTAGCTTCACTATCTGCTTTGCATCCGGGCATTCGTTGTACGGATGCGGACAATCAGGCTAACTTGAAACTGCATGACGAAATACGTATGTTTGTAGGATAAGATAAATATTTTATACGTTAAGCGACACACTTCAAAAGCTTAAACAGCCTGGGAAAAGACCCGAACAAGCGCAAATAGACCGCCATCTAACCCGGCGTAGGCACTGTTCTACCAATCAATGTTAAAACGGCGGCGCAAAGCGCCTATGCCTATTTGAACATTCTCCGGCTTACCCCTTTCCATCCTGCTTTGCTTTCGCATCTGGACATTGCTTTATGGCCTGACTATGAAGATGGTTTACAGGTCTTGCTAAAAGCTGGCGGGCATTTTTATCTACCAAACTTTCAGGTGTCCGATTGGTTTATGTTTTGTGTTTCGCTTCATCTTACCACATTTTGCCTGCTTGCTTTTAGCTTGTGTTTTTATTATTACCACTCACTTAAAATCATCTATCCAGTGGACTTCTTACACCAAGCTTATTTTTATTCAAGACATGCGTGTAAATCATGGTAGTCCTTATATCTTTATGTCCCAATAATTCTTGTACTGTTCTAATATCATAGCCATTTTCCAATAAATGTGTAGCAAAGCTATGCCTGAAAGTGTGACAACTGGCTTGTTTTAAAATGTTTGATCTTTTAATTGCTTTCTTGACTTCCCTCTGA
>JBBSNI010000575.1:0-2931 GCA_038232695.1 Cytophagales bacterium | reverse complement strand
GTCCCTGCTTATCGCTCAGCGTCCGGTTGATCTTCAGCGCCCGGTGAAAACAGTCCAGGGCGGCTGCCATGTTTGCCTGCTCTGTGTAGATGCGTCCTATGTTGTTAAGAGAATTGGCAATACCACGCTGATAGCCTGTTGCCTCCCTGATCTGCAAGGCTCTTTGATGATAATCCACCGCCTTATCCTGCTCGCCCAGGGCTCCATAGACGATGCCCAGGTTATTATAAGACAAAGCCATTCCTTCCTGGTAATGAAGCTGCTCCGACAACTGCAAAGCCTGTTGGGCAAACTGCGCTGCGCTATCCGGACTGGAATACCATAGCGAGGTACTGATCTCGTTGAGTAGCCAGACACGGGCGGTATCAGCGGCGGTATTTTGCAAGAGGTGTTGCAGACTATCCCGGGAAGTATGCTGGCCGTAAGTGTTGATCGTGTAACATAAGAGGCAGAAAATAAGGGATACGGGTGTGGCGTTAAACATGTTGATCAAGTAGTTTCTATGACATAGAGGTAAATTTTTTAAAAGCCAGTCCGGGCATTGACCAGCCTTACCGGGATAAGAGCATGTTTAAACTTTACCCTTTGGACGGTTCGCCGCTGCGACTGTAAATTGCCATTACAGGAGCCGCGCGGCGGACCGCCTGAGTTCGCCATTTTTTGTCTCCATAGCGCTGCTATGCAGCCAAAAAATGACTTCCTCAGAACCCTGTACTGACAATTTTCGCCTTCAAAAGCAAAATTTAAACATGCTCAGAGAAGAGAGACTCTCTGAACATGTAATGTATTGCTCAAACTTAGTGAAATAGTGGTGGTTAAACTTACCTGTGTAAGTAATTAGTGGTTTTTGAATATTTGAAATTATCTTAACCTCTCAGCCGTGCCAGGCGGCTGATCAATCAAAACAAGCTTCTCTGCACTTTTTGCAGGTTTTAGATTCATTTTGTGCCATTACCCATGAATACATGGCAGCAGATGTGTTATTATTTTTATCTAATATATTCTTTGAATAAGCTAATGTAAGATGCTATATCTTTTTTGAATGAATGAAGTTTTTGAAACGATGCTAAATTAAAACCCCGGTAAGATTGGATTCTGCTACAGATCGTTTTGTTTTGCAGAAGGCAAAAAGACATGTTATGAAAAAAGTGCTTTTCCTGGACCGCGACGGAACCATCATCATAGAACCGGAAGACCAGCAGATAGACTCACTGGAAAAACTGATGTTTTTACCCAAAGTGATTTCCAACCTGCAAAAGATTGCCCGGGAAACGGACTACCTGCTGGTGATGATCACCAACCAGGATGGACTGGGAACGGATGCTTTTCCGGAAGACACCTTCTGGCCTGCCCATCAAAAGATGCTGCAAATACTGGAAGGAGAAGGTATCTGGTTTCATGAAATACTCATTGACAAAACCTTTGAACACGAAAAGGCACCTACCCGCAAGCCCGGCACCGGCTTGCTTACCCACTACCTGCAAGGCGATTACGACCTGGCACATTCATACGTCATCGGCGACCGCCTGACCGATGTGGAGCTGGCACACAACTTAGGCGCTAAAGCTATCTACATCTCTGACGAACCCTCGGCGCAACCTGACCTGTCTACCAGCGACTGGGATGCCATTTATCAATACTTAAAACTTCCTCCCCGCATAGCAACGACCCACAGGAAAACCAAAGAAACAGAGATTGATGTCAGGCTCAACCTGGACGGACAGGGACACACACAAATTCACACCGGGCTCGGCTTCTTCGACCATATGCTGGACCAGTTGGGCAAGCACTCGGGCGCTGACCTGGAGGTGAAAGTCAAAGGAGACCTGCATATCGATGAACACCACACCATAGAAGATACCGCCCTGGCCTTAGGCGAGACGTATCTGAAAGCAATTGGCGACAAGAAAGGCATCAACCGGTACGGATTTCTGTTGCCTATGGACGATGCCCTGGCGCAGGTCGCTATTGACTTCGGGGGGCGTCCGTGGCTGGTCTGGCAGGCGACCTTTCAGCGGGAAAAAATCGGTGATATGCCTGCGGAAATGTTTTACCACTTCTTCAAATCTTTTTCCGACACCGCTAAGTGCAACCTGAATATTCAGGCCAGCGGAGATAACGAGCACCATAAGATAGAAGCCATCTTCAAAGCCTTCGCCAAAGCCATCCACATGGCGGTCCGGCGGGACATCGCCCGTATGGAAGAGTTGCCCAGCACGAAGGGGATGTTGTAACTTGGCGGGAAGATGGAAAATCAGGGACGGACAAACACTCAACACTCAATATTCAATGCTCAATTTTCAAGGAAAAGCCAAAACCTGCAAAACCCAGTTGACAGGGCATCGTTTCATCTTACCTTAACACCCTCGCACCTCAACACTCAAATCATTTTCCGAAAGCTTCGCGGCCGTGGTTCAGGTTGGTGCTGTATACGGGCAGGCTGATGCGGATCATGGCAAAAAAGCCTCTGCCGCTGACCGTAGGGCGCATCCCTAACTCTGCCCCGTAAGCCCAGCTTAGCTCCCTGTTGAACTTTCCCTCGATGCCGGTACGAAAGCCAAAGGGGGTGGTCTTGATCTTATCCGTTGAGAAAGTCCTGATCTTGTTATTGTTAGCAGGATCGCGGTATTGTACGTCGTCTATGATGATGCTGGGGGCGATCATAATATCCAGAAAGGTATTCAGGATCAGGTCGTCAGACAGGATGCCAAAGCCTTTGTCGGGTTTGACGGCCAGGTTTTTGATCCAGCCCATGGCCCCTCCTACGAAAAGACCTTTCACCGTCTGGTGGCTGTAGTAATAGACCAGTTCGGGCAGTTCCCCGATGTTGTCTTCCAGCACGACGGCCTGATCTTCTGCAATTTTTTTCAGGTCAATGGAAGTATCATAGGCAAAACCACCCAGGCGAACGCCCTTGATCTTTCTCACCTT
>JBBSNI010000574.1:0-2935 GCA_038232695.1 Cytophagales bacterium | reverse complement strand
GCTTTTTTCATTCAAGTAATTACAAAGATGATTATATTTGGTCCGAATTTCTGTAAGTTTTGATACCTTATTTTCCATGAAGCAAAAATACTGATTTTCTAAAACTTATTTTGACGCATTTCCTAAGGTATTGATGCGTTCGCTCAGTGCATTGGCTTCTTCAAGTTTCATGTTGTAAATATGCTGTACAGCCTGTTCAATAAGCCGGTACGTCTCACTTCCTTCGGCAATACGTTCCTGGGCGAAAGCCGGTAAAGCTACAGCAATGAATATGATATAAGCAACAAAGTTTTTCATGAATGTATAGGTTAAAAAAATATCCGCAGGTGAGCTTAAACAGAAACAATATCCACGTATCATGCCCGTCAGCCTGATCATACCAAATCATCGTTTATATTTGCACATGATCCGATACGCCACTTCCCAACCTGCTGGCTACCGCAACGCTTTTGAAAGCTATTTGTATAACGGAGATTCGTTTCTCAGGTTAAAAAGAAAAGAAAGGCACACCTGCTATGCGCTTCATGAAAGCAACAAGACGGTGGTAGCACTAATTCATTTTATATTGGAGAAAGAAGCAGCTTCGGATCAATATGTAGCGGTGAGCCTGCCGGGAAGCCCTTTTGGCTCCGTTGAGTTCAGCATTGAGTTGAGCAAAGAAACGCTGAATGATTTCCTTACATTCGTAAAAGAAACCTGCCAATCCTTAGGCGTAGCTGCCATCCGGATCAAAAACTGTATCGCTGCGTACCGCCCTGATGTCGCTCCCAGGTTGGCACAAGCTTTACAGGAGCAGCAGTTCGTCGTGGAAGAAACGCTGACCAACCATCATATTCCCGTAGATGTCTTGCCTTTTCGACGTAAAATTCACCGCATGGAGCAGAAACGGCTGCGCAAAGGCAAGCGGTACGGTTTTACTACGCTGGAAGTACCTTTGTCAGAGATAGGATTTTATTACAGGTTTTTGCAACAGTGCCGGCAGGAAAAAGGCTGGCATCTCTCCATGTCAGCCCATGAGGTAGCCAGAAGCGTACAGGCGTTGCCGGAAGCTTACCGGATCTTTGCTGTCTACGACCGCGACCAATGCATAGCAGCGTCCCTGGCCGTGCAGGTGAATGCACATATTCTCTACGACTTGTATCACGACTCGCTGGCGTCTTACAAACCCTTCAGCCCGGTGGTACTGCTATTGGAACATATGTATGACTATTGTGCAATGCATCAGATCAGGCTGCTGGACCTGGGTACGTCCCCGACAGGCAGCCTGCAACAATTCAAAGCCCGTGTAGGCGGTGTGCCTTCTGAGAAAATCACGTATATATGGCGTCCGGAGAAACTATAGCAAGCCCGCCGCCTGTGGTGTCGGTCATTGGGCTGTGTTATAACCACGCCCGGTTTGTCGCAGAAGCTTTGCGCTCTGTGTGCCAGCAGACCTATACTGCCCTGGAAATGATCGTAGTGGACGATGCCAGCACCGACGATAGCGTAGCCGTCATAGAAGCTTTTCTGGCAGAAGCCTCTCCGGCGTTTCCGGTCAAAAAACTTTTCTTACCTCAGAACACAGGCAACTGCCGGGCTTTCAACCGCGGACTGGCACTGGCTACCGGAAAGTATGTCATAGATTTTTCTACCGACGACGTGATGTTGCCCGAAAGAATAGCGCAGCAGGTTGCGTTGTTTGAGCAGCTTCCTGCCAGCTATGGCGTCGTTTTCTCAGAAGCCGCTTATATTGACGAACATGGCAAACACCTGGGGTACCATTACCAGGATAAGCTGCGACGCCTAAAAACTATTCCTACCGGCGATGTCTACACCGAGGTATTGCAGCAGTATTTCATCTGCGGCCCGACCATGATAGTCAAAAAGGAAGTGCTGGATAGGATGCAAGGTTACGATGAGCGGCTGGCTTACGAAGATTTTGACTTTTGGGTCCGGTCTTCACGGCATTATGGGTATGCGTATCTGAAAGATTGTACTACGCAGGTGCGCAAACTGTCGGGCTCGCTCTCTACCCGGGTAGGCAAGCCGGGCGACAGGCAGCGCTATGCCACTTACCGGGTGTGCCGTAAAGCGCTTCGCCTGTCTGTCACAGCCAAAGAGAAAAAGGCTTTGATCAAAAGAATCCAGTATGAACTCAGGCAATGCATTATTTACGGAAATAAGCGCGAAGCGCGGCTTTTTTTGTGTTTGCTGAACATGCTGCAGGGCAAGTGGAACGTGTATGCGCTTTTGTACAAGCTTACCGGGTCTGGCATTGTAAAAAGTGTAGCCAAACGGCTGAAAAAACAAACCCGTTTGTGAAAAATAAGGAGCAGCCTACTCAGGGCACCTGCGCGGCAGGTCTTCTTTCGGAGCCTGGCTGCCCGGTCAGTTCATCTCCTAATTCCTTTCTATACTGGTCTGCCAGGGTTTTAAGTTCATCTACTACTTTGGGAAATTCGCTTTTCAGATCGAGTGTCTCGCCGGGGTCTGTGCGAAGGTCATACAGCGATAGACCGATGGTGTCGGATGGTTGTGCACCCGGCCATCCGTTCTGTCCCGGCGGGTTTTTCTTGTAGGTGCGATGCGTATGCGGGAACACCAGTTTCCAGTGGTCTTTCCTCACGGCTTCCAGACTGTTCGTATGATAATAATAAGCCATATGATCTCTGGGACTCTTCTTCGCGCCTGGGTTTGTCAGCAGCGAAGAAATATCCACGCCATCAATCTTCCGGGAGGGCAACTCCGCCCCGCACAGTTGGGCGACGGTAGGAAGAACATCTATCGTAGCGGCTAACTGGCTGCATACGGAGCCTGCCGGTATGGTGCCTTTCCAGCGCATCAGGCAGGGGACCCTGACGCCTCCTTCAAAGGAAGTGCCCTTACCCTCGCGCAAGCCGCCCGTGTTGCCCGCATGGTTGCCATAGCTGAGCCAGGGCCCGTTGTCGCTGGTCAG
>JBBSNI010000573.1:0-2942 GCA_038232695.1 Cytophagales bacterium | reverse complement strand
CTTAATCCTACTTTTCACATAAAATACTATCGGAGGAAGATGTCGGTACTGTACTTGGGGTGTTCGTAGCACACGGGTAAACGACTTACGCTAAGCACAGCGATTTTGCACGTTCACGACACGGATTTGGTGTTTTGAAATCTCATCACTTAGAGGTATGGTACACTTTGATTATTTACCCGACAAAATGGTCGATGCCCGTGCAACATTGGCAAAAGATACTCGCCCAGTTTGCGATCCTCTACCCAGACAAAATTAAGCTCGAAATCTAACCCAAACTTTTACAGAAATCCTGAAACATTAACCCAACTTGCCACATATGACTGGGATTTTACTTTTTTTTGAGGTTAAAAGTGCGTTTATGTTGAACAGCGGGAGGTTTTAATGTGCTTTGCTGTTTGTAGTGATGTACGGTTGTTTTTATTTTGATTCCTTTGCCTTACCTTTGAGCTATGTACATCAGAGAGGTAAAAAAACAACGAAGCAAAGACAGCAAAACCTTTTACCAATATACCCTGGCACAAACTTTACGACTGGAAGGAAAAGTCAAGCAGAACGCCATCCTCTATTTGGGATCAGACTCCTTACTGGCCGATAAAGACAATCGGAGAGTGGTCCTGGAGATTCTCAGGGCTAAAATCTTCAACCAGAAGGACTTGTTTCCCATGAATGCCCCCAAACCGTTAATAGACCTGGCTCTATCCTATTTTGAAAAGTATTGCCTCAAATATGGCCAGGACAGTACCGGTGCGGCTTCTATTCCACCAGCCCCTGATAAAGCTGAGTTTCACCGTATTGATATTGAAGGACTGGAAGTGGAAGAGGTGCATACTTTTGGTGGGGAACATCTCTGCAAACAGGTGCTGGACAAGTTGGAACTCAAAGAGTGCCTGAGTGCTTTGGGACTCAGTAGTAAGCAGACAGGGCGGGCGTTGATTAGTATTGCTGCCCGGGCACTGTTTACGGCCTCAGAACATAAAACAGCACAGATACTGGAGATAAACAGTGCGCTACGGCCTTGTTTCAATTACGATGAGTCCATCAACCACAGGGAGCTATACGCCACCTCCGATATACTCTACACACATAAGGATAAAATAGATGCATTCCTATATCAACGCATCTCCACACTATTCCACCTGCAGGACCGCCTGGTGATTTTCGATATCAGCAATACCTACTTTGAGACCCGCAAGTCAGCCAGTAAACTGGCCAAGCATGGCAGGAGCAAAGAGAAGCGGTCTGATTGTCCACTGGTGGTTTTCACCGGGGTGATCAATGCAGAAGGTTTCATCCGCCATTCCCGGATATATGAAGGCAATAAGGCCGATACAGCTACCTTGGCAGATATGCTGGCCGACTTACAGCAGCATAGCGCTACCCACAGTAAACAAACGGTAGTACTGGATGCAGGCATTGCCAGTGAGGAGAACCTGGCCCTGATCAGGGAAAAAGGTTATCACTATGTCTGTGTATCCCGTCACAGGCTCAATGACTATCCTTTTGATGGTGAAGAGAAGAGAGTGGTGGCACTCACCGATAGGGGCAAAAGCAGCGTATCCCTAAAGACCTTCCGGCCTGAAGGCTATGAGGATACCTGGCTGTATGTCCAAAGCCAGGCGAAGCAGAGAAAGGAGCAATCCATGGATGCCAAACTCAAGGGGCGCCTCGAAGAGGAGTTGGACAATATTGAAGCGGCCTTACATAAAAAGGGGGGTACTAAACGCATTGAAAAAGTGTGGGAACGCATAGGCAGGGCCAAAGAAAGGCACAGTCACGTATCCTCCCAATATCAAATCAATGTGGCTGGGAAAGACGGCAAGGCCCTCAGTATAGAGTGGAAGAAAAAAGAACAGACAAAAAGTAAAGCAGACAAAGCCGAGGGGGTGTATTTTATCCGAACCAGCTACACAGATTCTTCTGAGGAAGAATTATGGCAGGTATACAACACCATTCGTGAGGTGGAGGCCACTTTCAGATGCCTCAAATCAGACTTACAAATCCGTCCGGTATATCATCAGAATGATGAACGCATAGAAGCCCATATCTATCTGACGATTTTGGCCTATCAGCTCGTCAATACCATCAGGTGCATGCTCAAAGAAAAAGGACTTCATTACGACTGGAAGAACATCGTCAGGATCATGAACACACAAACCATCCAAACCCTAGTATTACCAACAGACAAGAAAACAATCCATCTAAGAAAACCAGCTAAACCTATCAAAGAGGCACGAGACATTTACTCCGCCACAGGCTGTAGCCAAACACAAAAACCTATCAAAAAATATGTAGTGTACCACTAATTGCTAAAAACTGCATCCCCTCTCAATCAACAACCTTTTTTGGCAAGTTGGGTTAATCCGCATGAACTCTGAATGAAACAAAGGAGTTTGAACTGCCAATAAAACGCGAAGCAGGCATATCCAATTCGGCTGGTGCGGAAGTATACTCGCAGATGATGCTGATGGGTTGGTAAATATCGAATTTCTCTGATGTGTATTTTGGCAACGCTTCATGAGGATCAATCAGCTTCCTGCTACACTTCCAATATGACCTTTCTCAGACTAAGGTAATTCTCTCGGGCCTGCTTTATCTCGTTTATAGTGGAATTGGAGTAGTTGTCTTCTGGATATGTTTCGCTGAACGTTTGTAATGAGTTTTCAAGAGAGCTAGAAAAAGTGAGATCAAGCCTCTCAAAGCAGTCTCTTCTCATACTCATAGGCACATCTGTTTTGTCAATTTTTCTTGCAATGAATAACAACATTCTTGCTATTTGATAAACATCGGAGTAATAGTCTATGGTAAGACTTTCATCTTCACTAATTCTTGGAAGCTTGTTGGATAATTCGCCTGACTTTTCACTATTCTTATGCAGACAATTTGTAAGGAATCTAATCCCACTTTCACTGCCGTACACAAAAATAAAGTAGATGGTGGTT
>JBBSNI010000572.1:0-2968 GCA_038232695.1 Cytophagales bacterium | reverse complement strand
TCATCGTCACATTTTCCGTTACCTCCTGTTCCCAGTTTAATAGCTTGGCGGAAAGATCGGCTACGAGGGCTGCATTTTCCCTGGCCAAATTATTAGTTTCTTTTACATCCTGGCTCAGATTATACAAGGCAGTGTCTGTTTGGGTGATCAAAAGCTTCCATTTGCCCTCTCTGACAGCTTTTTGGTTGTTGTAACGCCAGAACAAGGGTCGCTCCGGTAAGGTACTGTCTTTGTCTTCAAACAAAACGGAGGAGAAATCAACCCCATCAAAATCCGTGTCCCCGGGCTCCGTATGACTGACAAACAAAAAAGTGGGCAGCAGGTCCATACTCATCAGCGTTGCCGGTGATACGCCAGGACTGATCTTGTTCTTCCAGTAAGCGATGGCAGGCACACGATGTCCACCTTCCAGCAATTTGCCTTTTTGTCCGTTCAACCCCCCGTTGTCGCCAAACGCTTCTGCGCCGTTATCTGAGAGAAAGAAAATAAGCGTGTTGTCATCCAGGTGCAGCCGCTGCAAGGTTGATACAATCTCCCCGATGCCTTCATCCATCGCTTCTACCATCTTCCGGTAGGTAGCTGATGTGTCTTCTACCGGACCGTGATAGGAAAATTCTCTGCCCGGAAAGCGATACGCCGAATCGCTTCTGCTCTGGAAAGGAACATGAGGCGCTTCGTGGGATACATACAGGAAAAACGGCTCGTCTTTGTGTTGATTTATAAAATCAACAGAATGTTGGGTGATCAGGTCGGTGACATAGCCTTCTTCCGGGATCGTATCTGTGTTATGCCACCAGTCGTAAATACCGGCACCGTCATAGTGAGAATGGTAGTCTACATTACCGCTGAGGTAGCCATAAAATTCATCAAAGCCTTGCCTGACAGGGTTATATTCTTTGTTGTAGCCTAAGTGCCATTTTCCCATGATGCCGGTTGTGTATCCGTTGCTTTTGAGCATTTCGGCAATGGTGGTTTCTGCGGGAGCCAGCCCGGTTTCTCTTGTTTCTCCTCTCACGTAAATTACGCCTTCCAGTCCGCTTCTTTGCTGGTAATTGCCCGTCATCAGGGCTGCCCGTGTAGGTGAACAGACGGCACCATTCGAATGAAAATCAGTAAATCTGATACCTTGCCTGGCTAAAGCATCCAGATTGGGCGTTGCTATCGTAGCGTTGCCATAACAACCAATACCGCCATACCCCAGATCATCAGCCATGATCAACACGATGTTGGGCTTTTCGGGTAGCGGCTCCCTGTCGCAACCCATGTGTAAAAACACAATAAAAATAGAGCTTATTAAGGCTAGTTCTTTCATGCGAGAGTTAGCAGTTTTGATTATTTTTTACGGTAAATGTCTTTACGGTGGGCTACTTGCAACACATCAATATACATCCTTATCTAACTTACCAGATGCTTTAAGGTCTTCCACAAGGTCTTCCAAAGGGATGCTTTCCTCTTCTCTGCGAGATTGCGCGATCAGTACATCATAGAAATCCTCCCAAAGTTCACCATACTTTTCCAGGTCAATCTGTACGGCTACCGGCTTCTGATCTTCGTCTATTAAATATCTGATTCCTTCCATAACGATCAATTGTTTTTTTAAAGATAACGATTTTTATAGGATCTAAATTTTTCTTTTGCAACCGGCATTGCATCCCTCATTCCCTGTCAGCCAACTGATCTTTACCCGGTACCAGTTTGGCTTTGTGTTTTTGAACCAGTTCTTCGATTTGCCTGAGGATATCGGGGTATTTTTCTGCTACATCCCATTGTTCGCCTACATCGTGGCTGAGGTTGTAGAGTAAGGGCGGGTTGTGTTCTTCTTTTTCTCCGAACATGCCATATGCTCCTTCGGTGATGTAGTGGGCTTTGTAATCTCCCAGGCGGGCGGCATACAGGGTCGTGCCGCGATAGTAGAGCATATCTTTGCGGGGACTTGGCTTGTTTTCCAGCAAGGTGCCGCTCAGGTCTACGCCATCGATGATGCGATCGTTGGGTACGGGCACGCCAGCCATCTTGCTAAAGGTGGTGAACAAGTCCATCGTAGCGCCTATGTCGGTGACGACCGCCGGTTTGATCTTACCCGGCCACCAGAAGATGCAGGGCTCCCGCATTCCGCCTTCCCAGGTGGTGCCTTTACCGGCACGCAGGGGTCCGGCGCTGCCGCCGTGAGTTTTAAAAGGAAGCCAGGGCCCATTGTCTGAGGTAAAGACGACCAGGGTATTTTTATCCAGCCCTTCTTCTTTCAGCATAGCTATGATCTGCCCGACACCATCGTCAATCTCCTGGATCACGTCGCCGTACAGGCCGCGCTTGCTTTTGCCGCGAAAAGCTTCGGAAGTAAACAGAGGGATATGCGGCAGGTTATGCGCTAAGTAGACAAAAAAGGGCTGGTCTTTATGCCCTTTGATAAATTGAATGGCTTGCTCCGCATAGCGTTTGGTAATGGTATGCTGCTTGGCAGGACGCTCAATGATCTTGGTATCCTGCATCAGAGGCACATTGTAATAGTCTACGGGAATAGAATCCTGAAACTCTTCGTATTTTTTGCCACCCACAAAATCCATGTCGTTGGAGTAAGGGATGCCGAAATACATATCAAACCCGTTGTTGGTCGGCAGGTACTGCGGGCGATGCCCCAGATGCCATTTTCCGATAGCGGCTGTCGCATAATTGGCTTTCTTGAGTTGTTCGGCCAAAGTAACCTCATTTTCCGGCAAGCCGTTGCGTGAATCAGGAAAAAGCACCCTGCTTTTGTCGCTGCACATGCCGCTTCTGATGGGGTACCGTCCGGTGAGCAGGGCTGCCCGGCTGGGGGTACAGACGCTGGCTCCTACATAAAAGTTGGTCCACTTCTGCCCTTCCATCGCCATACGGTCCAGGTTGGGTGTCTTGATGGTCGGGTGCCCGTTGTTGCTCATATCGCCATAGCCCATATCGTCGGCAAAGATGATGATGAAGTTGGGCGGCT
>JBBSNI010000571.1:0-2993 GCA_038232695.1 Cytophagales bacterium | reverse complement strand
GTAGAGTAGCAGATCAGGGTGAGCAAGCGGAGATTGTCAGCGTAGGCCGGGCTGCTGTTGCCAAACGCCATGCCCGCCTGTATCAATGCTTTGCCTGCCAGCGCGTAGCTGTCCGGCAATCCCTGGTGGTAACTTTCCTGCGCCTGGGCAAAAGTATGCGTCCAGTCGGCCTGCGAAAAGGCAGCTTGTGCCAACAGTAACCACAACACAGACAGCCACCACTTCATAAAAGGTCAGTTTTGCGGATGAGGAACAAAAAAAGTGTACTGGTCGCTTCGTGACTGATGCCCGGAAAGATGCGGTTTTTTATGCACTTCTGCCGGATTTCTGCTGCATGTAAGATATAAGCCAAATGTTGTCTGAGCGTTGCCACCGAATGATATAGCTTAAAGGTTATAAAGATCAATATAAAGGTGGTTGCGCGTATAAATTTACGGCTAAAACATAGAATTAATTCTATTCAAAGTGGTTCAGGCCCCGGGGTTGATACCATTTGTCAAAGAAGATAGCACGCCGAGCCGACGATATACCAAACTCTCATTATCCGCTATGTATTTTGTTATGATGCAATTCCGCCGTCTTTTGTTAATAACCAGCATTTTCTTTGCGGTTTTTACTCTGCTTATTACCTGTAGTTATGGTCAGGCTACGCAGTGGGCCAGCAAGGTCGTAAGCTATTCTTCCGCTTTCGATCAGGGTATCTTTTTTAAGGAAGGATTGTCTTACCAGCATTATCCTGCCCAGCAGGCTGTGGGCAAACCGGACGTGCTGCCGGGCAACAGCGGAGATAACCCTAACGCCTGGGTTCCCGGAAAGTCAGACCAGGATGCGTTTATTACGCTGGGTTTCCGCTACCCTATGCAGGTGCAGCAGATCGCCATTGCAGAATCTTATCATCCGGGGGCGGTGTACAAGATTTTTTGCTACGACGAAGCCAGCCAGGAACACCTAGTCGCTACGCTGGAGCCCAAACCTGCCGATGTAAGCAGCCGTCTGCTCAATGTCTTTATTGACCCGACGGATTATAAGGTAACGGCCGTCAAGCTGGTCTTGCAATGCGGAGCGGTGCCCGGTTACAACGCTATCGATGCCCTGGCCATTTCCAGTTCACCGGTTCCCGTCCATGCCCCTATCCATATTGCCGAAAACCTGAATACAAGTCTGGCTTTACAACCCATTGACGCCAGCGCAGACCATGAATATATCAACCTCAAACCGGTCATCACACCCGACGGCAAAACGCTGTTCTTCAGCCGGAAATCACCGCGCAATGTGGGCGGACGCAGAGATATAGAAGACATCTGGTACATGGAAAAAGACGAGGCTACCGGAAAATGGAGCCAGCCTAAAAATGCCGGGCAGCCGCTCAACAACAAAGGACATAATTTTGTAAGCGCCGTCGCGCCGGACGACAGCACCCGCTATGTGTTGTTGCTGGGCAATGCTTATAAGAAAAACAACAAAATGAGGGGTGGTGTCTCCATGAGCAAAAGCACAGAAAAGGGGTGGACACAGCCGGTAGCCATGGACATTATGGATTTCTACAACTATGCCCCTACCGCACACTATTTTCTCTCCAACGACCGGCAGTACCTGCTCATGGCCATAGAACGGGCAGATGCCAAAGGGGAAACCGACCTGTACATCAGCTTTAACCGCGGACAAGACAACTGGACTACGCCCCTGAACCTGGGCAACGTCAACACACCCCACATGGAGTCTTCCCCTTTTATGGCTTCGGACAATACCACCCTGTATTTTTCCTCCAAAGGCTACAGCGGCTTTGGCGGCCAGGATGTGTATGTTACCCACCGCCTGGACGATACCTGGCAGAAATGGTCGGAACCGGAAAACCTGGGACCGGTCATCAACTCGGCTAAGGATGATACGTATTTTAACATTTCCATTAACAACGACTATGCGTACCTGACGCGGGAGGCGTTGGACAGCACCCAACTCTACCAGATGCTGTTGCCCATCTTCGACATGCCGGAGCCTGTATACCTGGTCAAAGGGCAGGTATACAACGTAAAAAACAACATGCCCGTAGCCGCTGCCAGCGTCGTTTTTAATGGTACGGCAGACTCGCTGAACATCACCAGCACCACGCAGGCCGGTAGCGACGGACAGTTTACGCTGAGCCTGAAGGCAGGTCAGTACGAGTTATATGCCGAAAGCCAGGGTTATACCACCCTGAACAAGATGAAGGTAGACCTGCAAGCCCTCGACAACGATGGCGATAAGATCATCTACCGCGACCTGTACCTGATCGACGGCGCCCTGGCTGACAAAAACAGCAACTTCAACCTGCTGCGTGATCTGAAGATCAACAAGGAAGCCATTGTATCAGAAAAAATCCTGTTCGACTATAATAGTTATGCCCTGCGGCTGACCGCTTACCGCCACCTGGACGAAGTGGCAGAATACCTGAAGAGCAACCAAAAGCTGTCGCTACAGATTGCCGGACATACCAGCCCGGAAGGCTCGGCGGCCTACAACAAGAAACTGTCGCTGGAGCGGGCGCGTTCGGTCGCTAACTACCTGGCACACCGGGGCGTAAGTACGAAACAACTTAGCACCATAGGTTATGGCGAAGAAAAGCCCTTGTTCGACAACAACATACCTGCCAACAGGGAAAAAAATAGGCGCGTAGCCTTTAAGATCTTAGAATAAACGGCTTTTGCAGCACTTCGCTTTGCAGCCTTGAGAAATACAAGTAAAGTATGAGGGTCATACTGCGTTTTACGGTACTTTTGATCATGTTTGCCTGGGGCAAGTCCTATGCCTTTCAGCAAGCAGAAGGCCTTGTTGCGCTGACAGGAAAGATCGTAGACGCTGCCACAGGCGAGCCGGTAGAAGCCAAGCTAACCTATGAGCGGCTCCCCCACGGCAATGTGACAGGTATACGGCACTTTGAAGGCGACTACCTCTTGATGCTTCCCCAATCTCATACCTACCGCATACAGATATCTTCCCGCGACTATCTGCCGCTG
>JBBSNI010000570.1:0-3010 GCA_038232695.1 Cytophagales bacterium | reverse complement strand
GGGAAGCTATCAAATAATCAATGTAGAATTCAAATGCATCTCCTCTTTCCATAGCCAAAGCTAACGCCTTAATAAATAAAACTCAATCTTCAAAACCTTTCGCAAGCGAAAGGTCAGTGAGTAAGTCTAAACCATGATTCGTATGATTTTGTGATGGGCTATGATTGGTGCGATTGATGGCAGGGATTCGGTAGGAAACGATCAAATGGAATTATACCTTTAGCTTATTGATTTGCTCTACGCTCAGTCCAGTATATTGTGCGATTTTCTCCACCGGCTCACCTGCCCGTTTCATGGCTTTGGCAATGGTCACTGCCTTCTTAAACTCACCCTTTTCTTCTCCTATTCTTTCACCTCTTTTTTCTCCTTCTTCTTCACCTCTCTGGTAAGCGGGGTCTTTCTTGATGTCATACATGATGTCTATAGCATTTCTCTTTTGATAAACAACTTTTTGTAAATCCCGGAGTTGCGATAATATCTCCAACTGCTTGATGTATTTACTTAAACGTATTTCCTCCTTTACTTTGTTCTGTAACCTACGCAAAATTTCCTCTACCAGCAAGTCGGCTTCCCCCTCCTCGGTAGCCTGAAGCTTGCTGTCCAGCAGCGTGGTTTCTTTCACATCAATATGCAATACATTGGCTAAGATACCAGACAAAGATTCTGTCAGGCACTCTTTGATGAGTTTATCGTAGGGATGTGCTGAGTGGTTTTGATTTTTACGGCTAGTTTTCATAGCTGCTTTCTGGCAAAAAGAATTTGAAAAGCTGGTTATATTGATTGCAAATCAACGTAAATATATCCATTTCCATGTCTTAACACGGCTTTTTCATAAAAAGAGAGATTAGCAAAAAGCTATGCTAAGCTCTCTGAATAACGAATGCCCCCGTGGCGCGGTAAGACTTACTATGACTATCTGCAAGTGAATGTGATTGATCCACGCGATAACCGGGGCAAACGGCACGATCGCGCGGCGAACCGTTTACATTTTGTGCTTTTTGGGGTTCTGTTAGCCGCGTGGCGTCCACTTTGACGGCAAAGAACTCAGAGGAACTATTGACGGGGTAGGCGGACAGAAAAGAGGATTATGTATCGTTCGCCCCCTGCTACAGCAAAGCAGCCTTAGTCTGCCGGGTCTGTTTTATCATGGGGCTAAAGACAGTGAGATTACTTGCGTACGAACACTTTTGCAAGAAGGCCGTTTGGCCAATCAACGCCTTACATTCGATGCCTTGCACGCTCAGAGCCAAACTTTGGAGATGGTAGAGGATGCCGGGGGCACTTATGTGGTGCAGGTGAAAGCCAATCAAGCGATGCTATTAGACGACTTACAGGATCACATCCAGTGGACAGGCCCGCTTGCTGAGCAAGCAAGCTTAGAAAAAGGACACGGACGCATAGAAGAGCGGAGAACTTCTTTTTATCCAGTGGAAGCAGTCTGCTCTGAGAGTAAATGGGACAACTCAGGCTTTGCCACCCTGGTAGTCATGGAACGAGAAAGCACTCAATGTAAAACCGGCAAGGTGAGCCAAGAAACCAGTTATTACCTTTCCAATGCTACGATGGAACAACTACCACCCCAAGAACTCTTCAAAGCTATTCGCCAGCACTGGAGCATTGAGACGGACAATTGGATTAGAGATACTGCCTTCCGGGAAGATCGTATCCGCTGTAAAGAACTCAACCGTAGCAAAGCCTTAGCCAGTATCATATCGGTAGCCGGAAACCTGTTACGGCAGCAGAAAAAAGGCTTCATCAAAGCTATGCAAGAGGATTTAGCCTGTAATCCTTCCCTGGCAAGATCGCTCTTTAAACACAATGACCTTTTATGAAAAAGCCGTGCATGTCTTAACGATTATTACGATCCCTAAAATCTCTACTTAATTTCAAGATCATAGTCTATCATATCATCATCTTAATCATAGTTTAGACTATTCATCCCGCAAAGCATCCACCGGGTTCGCCAATGCCGCTTTGATCGCCTGATAGCTGACCGTGAGCCAGGCAATAAGAAAAACGCTGAGCCCGGCCAGGAAAAACAGAGCCGCGCTGATGTCTGTCCGGTAAGCAAAGTTGTCCAGCCATTGTCTCATGGAAAGATAGCCCAGCGGGATGGCAATCAGAAAGGCGATGAGGAGCAGACGCACAAAATCTTTGCTTAGCAATAAAACCACCTGCCCGGCGGTAGCGCCCAACACTTTGCGGATGCCGATTTCTTTGGCGCGTCGCTCTGCCATAAAGGCGGCTAAGGCAAACAGTCCCAAGCCGGCAACTCCCAAGGCCAGTGCGGTAAAACCTGTAAACAGTTTGCCCAGCCGCTGCTCTGCCCGGAATAGCGCATCGTAGTCTTCATCCAGAAAGGAGTAGGTAAAAGGGAGATCGGCGGCATACGTGTCCCAAAGCTTTTCAATATCCGCTAACGTAGCTGCTATGTTTTCTGAAGACACGCGCACCTCTATCGTACTCAATGGCTGATCTTCCGGACGCAGCTTAAAAGCGAAGGGAGCTATTTTTTCGTGCAAAGAACCAAAGTGAAAGTCTTCCGTAACGCCTATCACGTGATAGTCATATTCCTCATCATAATCGATGATAGCATTGAGCGGTTCTTTCAGGCCTAATGCCCTGACTGCTGCCTGGTTTAAGATCAGTGCCAGCGTATCGGAGGCCATATCCGGGGAAAAGTTGCGCCCTTCTTTGAGTTGCATTCCCAAAGTTTCCAGGTATCCGTCAGTTACTATCTGACTGGTCAACATCATACTTTGCGCAGCAGCATCCCCTTTCTTTCGGGCATCGCTGGTGTTGTCTACTTCAAAAGGGTTTTGGCTGGAAGCAGCTACCGTTGCAGCATAAGACTGCTTTTTCAATGCGTTCAGAAATGGCAGATAACGTGTCTCTAAACGGGCTGCATTTTGTATCACCAGCACATTTTCTTTGTTAAGACCCAAATTGATGTTTTGCATGTACTGCAACTGCTGATAGACCAGCAAGGTGCAAATAACCAAAGAAATAG
>JBBSNI010000569.1:0-3034 GCA_038232695.1 Cytophagales bacterium | reverse complement strand
GCAAAAGCAATAACTGCTTTACACGACTTTTACTGCTCCATCAAAGAAGGCAGAAAAGTAGTGATCGGCGGCACGTAGGTGATCAGCAACTGCACGATGATCATCACCAGCAGAAAACGGAGAATATAAGGCAGCATCTGGGCAATACTGACCTGCCCTACGGCACTGGCCACAAAGAGGGTAGAACCCACCGGGGGCGTGACCAGCCCAATAACCATATTGGATACGACCAGTACCCCGAAATGAATAGCGCTAAGCCCGGTATCCATACCGATAGCTGCGCTGATGGGTAAAACCACGGGTACCACGATCAACAGACCAGGACCGGCATCGATGAACATGCCGATCAATAGCAGCACAATATTCAATACGACAAGGATGATCACTTTGCGTACCATCAGCAAGGTTTCCGGCGTAAAGCCAACACCTAAGTAACTGATTAGATGGTCGCTGAAAGAGACCAGTCCGCTGGTAATAGTTTCGGGCACTTTGCCAATGGCCAGCGTCCAGGCAAACAGGCTGGCTGTAGCGATCAGAAAACTTAGGGAAGTGGTGATCTTGGCCGAAGAAAGCAGGATTTTGGGTAAGTCTTTGAGTTTCAGTTTTCTGTAAACCACAAAACCTACGAAAGCAGCATAGATCACTGCTACGGCAGAGGCTTCGGTCGCCGTGAAAATGCCGCCCATGATGCCTGCAAAAATAATTACCACCAGAAAAATAGCGAACACGGACCCCAGGGCGCTTTCTTTGATCTCTCTGAAACCGGCTTTGGCTTCCCGCCTGACGTTCATTTTCCGGGTGGCGTAGCCGCTGGCGATGATCAAGCCCAAACCAATGAGGATGCCGGGCAGTATGCCGCTGATAAAAAGTTTTTCTATAGAGACATTGGCGATGGTGCCGTAGATGAGCAGTACAATACTAGGCGGGATCAGCGCACCGGTGGTGCCTGAGCAGGCCGCCAGTGCGGTAGCAAAAGCCCGGCTGTAGCCATTTTTCTCCAAAGCAGGGATCATAATACCCCCCACAGCCGCACAGGTTGCCGCCGAAGCGCCCGACACGGCGCCAAACATCTGGGAAGAAACGGTCATCACAGCCGGCAAGCCGATGCGGTAATGACCGATCAGCGCCTTGACAAAACGGATCAGCCGCTGGGACAGTCCTCCGTAGTTCATCAGTTCTCCGGCCAGGATAAAAAACGGTACGGCGAGGAATGAGTAGAAAGAGCCCAGTGAGCGGGCTGTTTCCAGTCCTACCATGATAGGGTCTATGCCCATGTATAGCAAAGCGGCAAAGGAAGACAGGATCATGCAGAAAGCGATGGGGACATCCAGCAGCAATAGTATCAGAAAAGTGAAGATCAGGATGGCAGTCATGGTTCTTTTTTGGTGTCTTCCCACAAGTTTTTCAAAGCATAGTAGAGCATAAACAGGCTGCCCAGGGGACAGGCGCCGTACACCAGCGCCCGGGATACTTCCGTAGCGGGCATCTCCCAGGACGCGATCTGCCAGGTAACCCACGCACTGAAATAAAGCAGTATAAGGATGGTCATGAGGCTAAGCACACTACGAAAAATAAGAAAGAACTTTAAAAAGCTACCCTGTAACTTTCCGGTGAGATAGTTCAATACATAGTGTGCCTTTTCCCTGACCGCCACGGCTGCTCCCAGAAAGGTGAGCCAGATGAGTAAAATCTGGGCCAGTTCATCACCCCAGTACAAAGAAAAGTTCAGCAAAAACCGGCAAAACACATTGGCCGCAACGATCAGCGACATGGCTGCCAGGATCATGATCAAAAGCCAGTCTAAGAGTTTGTCTATCAGCATCAGCGATGGTATTGGGCTTGTTCCCTGATCCTGAGATATAGCTCCCTGGAAACCTGGGGATAGTCTTTGAAAAACTGGTCAGCTACCTGGTCTACCTTCGCCATGAAAGCTTCTTTATTTTTTACCGGGTTGACGGTGACGCCTTCTGCCTCCATCCTGGCATAAGAGTCCTGGGTGGCGGCCTCCCACAACTCATCAAACGCAGGGATGATCTGCCGGGCTACCTGCTGAATCCTTTGCTGGTATTTGGGCGCCAGTCCTTGCAGCCAGGCATGGTTGGCGATAAGCACGTGCTGGTTGGTAAAGTGCTCGGTCAGGGTGAAGCAGTTGCAACCGGTTTCCTGGTAGTTGGAAGAGACAAATACCTTGGGGCTGTTTTCCGCCCCATCCACCACCCCGGTTTTGAGCGCCTGGTAGAGTTCCGAAAAAGGGATAGGCGTCGCCGTCGCACCCATGGCATTGACCGCCCCGATCATCACCGGACTTTCCATCACCCGGATTTTCAGTCCGGATAAATCTTCGGGTGTCTCAGCGCAGGGTTTTCCCTGGGGCGATTTGTAGAACATATCCCGAAAACCCGCCGCATAGAAGCCTAAGCCCAGCATGTTGTGTGCGGTGAGTTGCTGTAGCATCTCCTGCCCGATGGCCCCCTCCAACACGGCTTCATGATGCCGTTCGCTGACAAACAGATACGGAAGGTCCAGGATAGCGTACGAAGGCTCAATGGTAGTGACCACTGACGAATTAACCTGTACGACTTCCACCACGCCTAAGTAACAGGCCTCCAGCAGTTGCCGCTCCGTACCGATGGAGCCCTGGTCATAGAAGTTGACCTGGATTTCGCCTGCCTGTATGTTATCTTCCGGGGAAGCTTTTTCTAACTCTTTTTTGAAAAGGTTGGCAGCCTCCCATATCTTAGTCTCAGGCCGTAGTTCTAAAGCGACCCTAAACTGTAGTGGAGCGCCACCCGGTGGGGCGCCACCCGGTTTGTTTTGCGCTGCTTGCTGTTGGTCAGCCTGGCAGGCAACAAAAGTAACAAGGCTGAGCAGTAGTAAAATAATTCGTTCTTGCATACGTAAAAATATTCGTGCTTATGCAGGTCTGTGAGACACAGACCTGGGAGTGCAAATTACTCTTTAGGGATCATTGAAGAAATAACCTACCCATATAATAGGAAGGCTTGATCCAGACATCCCATTTAGGAAGTTGTTG
>JBBSNI010000568.1:0-3035 GCA_038232695.1 Cytophagales bacterium | reverse complement strand
GCTTCTTTTGGTTTATTTCGTGATCAATGTCCGTTATAAAAACCTTATCAAAAAATGTAATAGACGAATCGGCTTATTTTCCAGACGTTTAGCAGAAAAGCTTCTATGTTAGAAAACGCCCGGAGACAAAATCCTGAAAAGCCGGCTTGTATTTTTCAGAGACGGGAATGTAGATAGTGCCAAACACGATCCGGCTGCGCTCGATGGTATGTACCTGGTTCATGTTTACAATAAAAGAGCGATGCACCCTTAAAAACCGGTCGGCGGGCAGCCTTTCTTCCAGGGCTTTCATACTGATCAGGCTCATGATGGGTTTGGGTTGATCCGCCAGAAAAATCTTTACATAATCTTTTAGTCCTTCTATGTATAAAATATCCTGAAGCGCGATTTTCTTGATCTTATAATCCGATTTGACAAAAATGAAGGCTTCCTTTTCAGGGAGCTTTTGCTGGCTCTTTTCTTCTAATTCAAACCAATGCCTGGCTTTGTGGGCAGCCTTTAAAAATTCTTCGTAATCGAAAGGTTTCAGAAGGTAATCCAAAGCGTTTACTTTAAATCCTTCCAGCGCATATTCTTCGAACGCCGTGGTAAAGATCACTTTAGGACCGTGTGTCAATGTTCTGGACAATTCAATACCATTCAGTTCAGGCATCTGAATGTCTAAAAACAACAAATCTACGTTTTCCAGCTTTGCCAGGGCATCGATGGCACTGGCGCAGCGGCCCATCAGTTGCAGGAACGGCGTCTTGTTGACATACGTTTCCAGCAGGTCCAAAGCCAGCGGCTCATCATCTACGATCAGACAGCGTATTTTCATGGAAGTGTATGGTTAACTGCGTGACATATTTGTGATCGTCCGAATGTATCACCAACTGATGCCTATCGGGATACGTGATCTGTAGCCGTTTTTTCAGGTTTTCCAAACCAATACCAGAGCCGCTTTTATCTTCCTTGCGTTTGGGATGATTGCTGTTTTCTGCTGTAAAAACAAGTTGCTGAGCATCCGCTTGCAGGTTAATATGGATAAAGCAAGGCCCGGCCGCATGGATGCCATGTTTGAAAGCGTTTTCAATAAGAGAAACAAACAGCAGCGGTGCGATGCACTGATCCTGGGAGCCCGCAGCCACATGCACTTGAATATCCGTTTGCTCAGATACCCGAAGTTGCATCAGGTGTACATAGTTTTTGATAAAGGTGATCTCTTTGGAGAGCGGCACTTCCGCCGCCCCCGACTCATAGAGCAGGTAGCGCATAAGTTTGCTGAGTTGATGAATGGATTTCTGCGCCAGAGAAGGCGCCTGCGCTACCAGTGCATAAATATTGTTGAGGGTGTTGAAGAAAAAATGAGGCTGAAGCTGGTATCTCAGGTAAGTCAATTCAGACTTCAGATATTCGTTTTCCATTTTCTCTCTTTTGTTTTCTGCTTCATACCACCGGGTGGTGATCCTGACAGCCACGCTGATAATGACAGCCAATAAAAAAGAAAATCCCTGACGAGACCACGTGATTTGTCTATGCGATGGGAAAGGTCTACGGTCAAAAGAAGGTCTTAGGAAATACAATTCTTTGATAGCATCCAGCAAAAACAAACAGGAAAAGATCAGGGCTATATTGAAAAGGATGAACAGCCCCACTTTTTTCTTCATCAGGTACCGGTCTACTAGCAAGAAATAGTTGGTGTAAAAGACAATCGCAGAAAAAAGAAGGGGAAGCCAGTTCCTTGCAATAATTCTTCTCCATACTGTTTCATCCTCTGCAAAAATAAGGGGAAAAGAAAAGAGAAAGCCCCACAGGAAGATGTGCGGGGCTATCTGCATTGTTTTTTTCAGCTTATTTTCCTCCACTTTTATCATACATCAATATAAAGGATTTTCACGATGAAAAAATCATAACTTGATAAAGCGGCTGGTTTCGATACCTCTGGCGGTTGATAAGAGGTAAATATAAGTACCTGCTTTCAAATCATCGGCTTCCATAGAAACTTTATATTGCCCTTTATCCTGGATCTCATATACCAGTGATTTGACGGGTAGTCCTTTATCATCAAACACGTTGATAATAACGGGACCTTTCTCTTCCAACTGGTACTCCAGTACACTTTCACCGTTCACCGGATTAGGATACAAGTTGGAATGGCTGCCTCCCATTTCTTCTAAAGTCTTGGCATTCGGGTCCAGCAACAGGAAAGATGCCGGATGATCTACATGCCAGGCATTGAATCTTCTTCCTCTTTCGTGCCTGCCTGGTCTTGCATCTTGCGTGCGCTCCGCTCCTGAATCTTCCATGATAGCCCGGATATCTGTCTTCCATTGCTGCTGTTGTTCTTCTATGCCTGCCAGCAGGTTTTCAATGGTCTCCTCATGCCGGTCAGCGATGGCCGTAACCTTAGACATCAGTTGTCTTCTTTCTTCTCTCTCAGCTTTCATGGCGGCTTTCTCGGCTTCGGTGCGTTCTGCTCCCCGGGTATGATCTCTGCCGGTACGGTTTTCTTTGCCTTCTTTTCTGAGGGTTTTCATCTGTTCTCTGAGCGCACTGATCTGTTGCTTTTCCTCATCAGTCAGTGCTGCTTCCAGCTTCTGGCGTTGGGTTCGCAAGACAGGGAGTACGTTGGCTTCCACGTAAGCTTTTACTTTTTCTCTGCTCTCTTTTTTATCAGCCTCAGGCTGTGCCCGCACCATACTGATGGTAAACACAGACAATATCATGACCAGGGCGACTATGATCTTTCTACTCAATGACCTTATATTTTTCATAATTTTAACATTTAAAGGGTTAATATAAAACGAATTTGAAAACCGGTTCATCATAGTTTACACCCTATATGAGAGAAGAGTTGGCTAAAATGGAAGTATGCCAGGATTGTAGCGACAAACTGAGGTATTTTGTCTACCAATGAAATCCGTGTCGATGCTTACGAAACGGCTTTGGTAACCCTACATAAGAGAACCCAGTAAAAGAATAGATGTAGTTTCTATTTTCAATCTTAAAAAAATCATGGTAAAAAGAACAAGACGGTTGGTATTTGTAGCCCTACT
>JBBSNI010000567.1:0-3037 GCA_038232695.1 Cytophagales bacterium | reverse complement strand
CCGCCCCCCTTCAAAGGGGGACACTGCGTGGCTATTGTCCCCCTTTGAAGGGGGTAGGGGGATGAAAAGAATGGTCTATACGGCAGCCAAAACATTATTTGTGTACCACTACTTACACGGGAAAAATACAAAGACTTTGTTTCATTCATAAAAAATAAAAATAAACGATGAGTACCAATCAGTATAAAAAAGAAGTAGGCATGATGAAGCTGGATAAGCTCATCGAGATGCGGGAAGGAATTTCCAAAACCGAATTTCCGGTTCCTGACAAAGCATTGTTGGAAAGGTATGAGCAGCTATATACCGGCGCCATCAACGATGTGCTGCGCGAGTTTTGCCTGATGAACCAGGCATTGCCCAACCATATTGTTCCCCTCCGGGAGTATCAGACGGTGGCTGGATTTGCCTTTACCGTCAAGAGCGCGCCCAATACCAAAGTCACCGGCGAGATGGAATTCCGCACCCGGATGCTGGACGACATGCACAAAGATGCTTTTGTGGTCTGGGACAGCAGCCACGACGAAAAATCCACTTCCTGGGGAGGCGTGATGACGGCTACGGCTAAAGGCAAAGGGATAAAAGCCGCCTGCCTAGACGGGGGTATCCGCGACACGCACCAAATCCTGGAAGCTGACTTCCCGGTCTTCTACAAATACCGCTCGTCTAACGGTAGCCTGGGAAGATGCCTGATCACGCACTACCAGATCGCCCTGGAAATAGGCAACGTGATCATCAAGCCGGGCGATGTGGTGCGGGGCGACGTAGACGGTGTATTGGTGGTGCCCCGCGAGGTAGCCTATGATGTGCTGGTACGCGCCGAAGAGATCAGGGAGAATGAGAAGAAAATCTTCGGCTGGGTGAAGGAAGGGCAGAGTGCCAAGGATATTACCGACAAAGGAGGATACTTTTAGCATGAAACTATCGATGCTCTTGCCGCCACGCTACGACCAGCGCAAGTGGACGCTGGCCCGGCAGATTGGGGTGCGCCACGCCATCACCAAGGCGATGCCGGCACTCTCTGGCAAACCGGCGCCTTATGACTTTGCCGCCTTACAGTCTATCCAACAGGAATTTTCCCAGGGAGGATTCACCCTGTACGGACTGGAAGGCGACCAGTTTGATATGCAACCGATCAAACTGGGATTAGCCAGCCGGGACGAATGGATTGAGAAGTACCAGCAAATGCTGCGCAATATGAGCAGGTTGAACATTCGCCTGTTGTGCTACAACTTTATGGCCAGCATCGGATGGTTTCGTACCCGTACCGATGTGGAAGAAAGGGGCGGGGCGCTGGTCAGCGCGTTTGATGCGGAAGAGGCAAAGGAGCCTGTAACCGAAGACCTACAAATTTCCGAAGAGCAGCTTTGGAAAAACCTGTTCTATTTTCTGGATGCTGTGCTGCCTGTCGCCCAGGAACATGGCGTCAGTATGTCGCTGCACCCGGACGACCCGCCTGTCAGTCCGTTGAAGGGCGTAGGCAGGATTCTTACCAGCGCCGGAAGTTTCGAGAAAATATGGCAACGGCATCCCGTCAGCAGCAACCGTATCACCTTTTGCCAGGCTACTTTTAAGATGATGGACGAAAACCTGTTGGGCTTGTCGGAACGCTGGCTGAAAGAAAAAAGAATAGACTATCTGCACCTGCGGGATGTGGAGGGCGATAAGCATAAGTTTCGGGAGACCTTTCATGACAATGGGCCTACGCCTATGGGGGCCTTGCTCAGCCATTATGCGAAGCACGGCTTTGACGGCCCGCTGCGCCCGGACCATGCCCCGCTGATGTACGGGGAAACACAGCAGGCGTTTTCAGGAGGGATTTCCGCTGGCTATGAGATCACCGGAAAGATATTTGCCATCGGCTATATCAAAGGCATCTGCGAAGCGGCAGCGATTCCCTTGAATTGAGGCATACTGAAAAGTATCGACATCCTGAGGTAAAGTTAGGAAGGTAAGAGAAAAGCACCTATTTTTAGAATTGAGTGAAGTTGTCTTTACCCACCTTGCCATGAAAGTAACGTCCAGGCATAACGCAGCCCGGGAACCCCAGGCGCAAGTTTTACCACATCAGGCTGCCCATCAGCCACAGGCAGAAATACAGTCAGACCATGCCCTGTGGTTTGCTTTTATGCAGGGGGATGAGTCGGCTTACGCCCAGCTTTATAAACGCAATTTTTACGAATTGTATAACTACGGTGTGAAGCTATGCAGTCAGCCTGATTTTGTCAAAGACTGTATCCATGATCTGTTTATAGACCTCTGGAAGCAGCGTAAGCGGCCCCGGCGCATCACGACCATCAAGCCTTATCTGCTGAAAGCTTTGCGCAACATCATCTTCAAAGAACAGAGACGCCAGCCCCGGTTTCAGCCGGTGGATTTGGCGTATAATTTTGAAATAGAGTCGTCCTCCGAGACGATCATGATTAACCAACAGGCCAGCCAGCAGCAACAGCAGCGGCTCTATGAGGCACTCAGTACGCTTACCCAACGCCAGCGGGAAGCCGTTTTTCTCAGGTTTTACAGCCAGCTTTCCTACGAAGAAGTAGCCGATGTGCTGGGCATTTCTACCAAAGCCACCTACAAACTCATGGCCCGCGCCATAGAGATACTGCGGCAAAAAATGCTGCCTTTAAGCTTGCTGTATGTGCTGCTTTCCTGTGCGTGAGTTTGCCTGTTGTGCTTTTTGTACCTATCTTTATCTAAATTCAATGGCTGTCAATGATGATGCAAACATTAGAAAAAACCTATACGGTAGAGGAGTATTTTGCTTTGGATGAACGCTCTGAGGAGAAATTGGAATTCCACAACGGAAACATTATTACCATGTCTGGAGGTACAACGAACCACGGCGAAATAGCCGCACGTATTATAGCGATGCTCATTCTTGCTATTGACGAAAAGAATGAACCCTTTCGGGTCTACACGAGCGATGTAAAAATCCAGATACCCGCGTATCACAAGTTTGTGTACCCTGATGCAGCGGTAGTGAGCAAGGAGCCTGAGTACTATCAGAATCGGCGCGATACGATTACAAATCCTT
>JBBSNI010000566.1:0-3069 GCA_038232695.1 Cytophagales bacterium | reverse complement strand
TGGCAATGTCTCTTATGGCTACGGGATGTGGAAAACGACCGATGCCGGAAAGACCTGGAAGCAGGTCGGACTGGAAAATTCCAGGCATATAGGGCGTATTCAGATACATCCTAAGAATCCTGAGATGGTGTATGTCGCGGCCCTGGGCAACCTGTTTGCCCCCAACGAGCAGCGGGGCGTCTTCCGCTCTCAAGACGGCGGCAAGACCTGGGAAAAGGTGCTCTATGTCAGCGACAAAGCCGGTGCCATAGACCTGGCCATGGACCCTAACAACCCGCGTATTCTGTATGCCAGTCTGTGGGAAGTACGGCGCACACCCTATAGCCTTTCCAGCGGTGGCGAAGATTCCGGCTTGTGGAAAAGTACCGACGGCGGCGATACCTGGCAGGAAATCTCCACCAACGAAGGATTGCCTAAAGGCGTATTGGGTATTATTGGGGTGACGGTTTCCCCGGTCAATTCCGACAGGATATTTGCGATCATAGAGGCCGAAGAGGGCGGGGTATTCCGCTCCGATGATGCCGGTAAGACCTGGACGAAAACCAATGACGACCGCGGTCTGCGGCAACGTGCCTGGTATTACTCCCGCATTTATGCCGACACCCAGGATGAGGACATTGTGTATGTGATGAACGTGAGCTACCATAAGTCTAAAGATGGCGGCAAAACCTTCGAGGCCTACAACGCCCCGCATGGCGACCATCACGACCTGTGGATTGCCCCTGAAGATAACCAGCGCATGATCATCGCCGACGATGGCGGGGCGCAGGTCAGTTACGACGGTGGTGAAAACTGGACGACGTACTACAACCAGCCTACCGCTCAGTTTTACCGCGTCACGACGGACGACCATTTTCCTTATCGTATCTATGGCGCCCAGCAGGACAACTCCACCGTCAGGATTCAGCACCGCACCGATGGCTCCGGCATTGACGAAGATGCCTGGGAACCCACGGCAGGCGGAGAAAGTGCTCACTTAGCCATAGACCCGGACAATAATGACGTGGTGTATGGCGGCAGCTACGGAGGCTTCTTGTCCAGGGTCAACCACGACAACAACCAGGTCAGGCTGATCAACGTATGGCCGGACAACCCCATGGGCTACGGGGCAGAAGGCATGAAGTATCGCTTTCAGTGGAATTTCCCGATTTTCTACTCGCCTCACAATCCTGATAAGCTGTACACTTGTTCCAACTACGTACACGTTAGCACCAATGAAGGGCAAACCTGGGAAATTATCTCGCCCGACCTGACGCGCAATGATAGCAGCAAGCTTGTGTCTTCGGGCGGTCCCATCACGCAGGACAACACCGGGGTAGAGTATTACGGGACTATCTTTGCCGCCACAGAGTCTCCTTACGAAGAAAACCTGATCTGGACCGGCTCCGACGACGGACTGATCCACGTGACCCGCGATAGCGGCAAGAACTGGGAGAACGTGACGCCTTCCGATATGCCCGAGTGGATGATGATCAACAGCATTGAGGCAGACCCTTTTGTCAAAGGCGGCGCTTACGTAGCCGGTACACGGTATAAGATGGGTGATTTTAAGCCTTACCTGTACAAGACCAAAGATTATGGTAAAACCTGGCAGTTGATGGTCAATGGCATTCAAGACGAGCACTTTACCCGCGTAGTACGGGCAGACCCCAAGCGGAAAGGATTGCTCTACGCCGGTACGGAAACAGCGATGTATATCTCCTTTGACGATGGCGCCCGCTGGCAGCCTTTCCAGCTTAATCTGCCTATTGTGCCTATTACGGATTTGGCTGTCAAAGATAATAACCTCATCGCTGCCACCCAGGGAAGGAGCTTCTGGCTCATTGATGATCTGACGCCTCTGCACCAGTTGAGTGAAAATGTAGCGCAAGGCGATGCCTTTCTGTTCAAGCCGATAGACAGCTACCGCATGGATGGCGGACAGGGTAAACCCTCGAAGACCGAAGGCACCAACCATCCGGGCGGCGTCATGATCAATTATTACCTGAAAGACTCGGTAGACTCTACCAGAACCGTTTCGATCAAGATCATGGACAGTAATGACAAACTGATCAAAGAGTTCAGAACCGGGGTGAAGAAAGACAACAAAGACCTGACGCTTGCCAAACTGGAGCCTAAAAAGGGATTCAACACCTTTACCTGGAATATGCGCTACCCTGATGCCAAAACTTTTGAAGGCTTGATCCTGTGGGGCAGTGGTACGGATGGTCCACAGGCAATACCAGGTCAGTACAAGGCGGTGTTGGCAGTAAATGACCAGTCGATGGAACAGCCTTTTAAGATCTTGAAAGACCCCCGGAGCGAAGCGAAGCCGGAAGATTTGCAGGCGCAGTTTGACTTTTTGATGGATGTGCGCAACACCCTGACCAAAGCCCACGAGACCGTAGAGCAGATCCGCGAAATCCGCAGCCAGATGAAGGCCGTGACCGAAAAGGTAAAAGAAGACGAAGCTATGAAGCCTATCGTAGAGAAAGCCAAAGCCATTGACAAACAGATCACTGCCATAGAAGAGGAACTGTATCAGACCAAAAACCGCAGTGGTCAGGATCCGCTCAACTTCCCGATCAGGCTGAACAATAAGCTGTCTAACGTAGGTTCCCAGGTTAGCGTAGGCGACTTCAAGCCGACCGACCAGTCTGTTGCTTTCAAAGAGGGAGTCACCCAGCAGATAGAGGATCAGATACAACAGTTTCAGCAGATCGTACAGCAGGAGGTAGCCGCCTTCAATGAAATGGTCCGTGAGAAAAGCGTAGACGCTGTTACCTTGGATGATACTGAAATTACCACCACGCCTTGATAGGGTGTTTATGTGTTAAGGTGCGAAGGTGTTAAAGTGTTACAGTATTTACTTGGCATAGCCGCGTTCCATCTCTAACACCGTACCCCTGGCGCACGCCAACCCCAGGTCTGTGCCGCCGAGGCCCGGTCTCACAGACCTGGGGTTATAAAAATAAGTCAAAGTAATCAACTCCTGATGTCAGGGCATCGTTTCATCTTACCTGAACACCTGAACACCTGAACACCTGAACACCTGAACACCTGAACACCTGAACACCTGAACACCTGAAC
>JBBSNI010000565.1:0-3089 GCA_038232695.1 Cytophagales bacterium | reverse complement strand
TGCTTTGCAGCGTTCCATTCCGGTAGTCTTCAAATTGCTCTTCATTAAAGATGGGGGAGCCACCGTTTATATTGTGCATGGCACGTTCGTTGCGCAGGGTCATATACTCTATTGCATTGACCGTAGCGGGCAAACCGGATGGAATTTGCCAGGTAAATGAACCGGAATAGTTCAGTTCCACCTTATTGTTGCTTCCTTTTTTGGTTGTAACCAGCACAACTCCATTAGCCGCGCGTACGCCATAAATTGCAGCAGAGGCATCTTTCAACACCGAAATATTGTCTATGTTGTTAGGATCCAATCGCTGGAAATCAGCGTTTGTGCGAGGAATACCGTCAATGATGATCAATGGAGAACCCATACCACGGATATCGAAACTATTGTTAAATGAACCCGGCTCTGCCGTTCTTTGGGTTACACGCACACCGGAAATTTTACCCGTAAGCATGTTCTGCACATTTTCGTTTTTTGTCGTTACAATGTCAGATCCTTTAATAGCAGAAACAGCACCAGTAAGCGTAGCTTTTTCCTGCGTACCATACCCTATTACTACTACTTCAGAAAGCTCATTCAAGCCTACTGCCAAAGATACGTTGATCACGGTCTGGGCGCCAATGCTTACCTCTTCACTTTCGTATCCAATGGAAGAAAACACCAGCGTCTCGGCATCATCCGGCGCGGTTAAGCGGTAGTTCCCATCTACATCCGTCACGGTACCAAAGGTAGTTCCTTTCACCAGCACGTTGACGCCAGGCAAAGATTCATTTTCTTCATCAGTCACTTTACCCGTGATGGTTTTTTCCAGCAGTCGTTGTATCGTTTTAGTATGCTGAACAAAACCGGGGGGTACGCCTGCCGGTGAAAAAGCAGGCTTGGTCGTCGTGTTGACCTCCTTGGGCTTGAGCTTGATAAGCGGTGGCTGTTGGCGTGGCATGATGGCATAGTGTACCGCATCCAGGCGCTTGAACGCTAAGCCATGCGGGCTGAGCACCTGCCGCAGGGCTTCTTCCAGGCTTTTGCCTTTCCAGGCAGTGGTGCGCACCTGCTTACCTTCTACCAGGCTTTCCTGGTAGCCGAAGGTGACCTGGTACTGTCGTTTGATCTCTTCCAAGACCTGCACCAGGGTCAGGGATTCGTCCTGGGCGGCCATGACGAAGGGTTGTGCTGAGGCTAACGACGGTTGTTGCGCCAGCAGACCGTGATGGAAGAGGAGACCTACGATTAATAGCAGCCACCTCTTGCCGTAATGCTGTAAATTACTTTGCATAATGAGTACATTTTAAGTTAGACTATTAGTTTAGTGCCATCCTGCGCCTGGCCGGCCAGGCGCATCATGGGCATTTTTGTGAGCGTATTAGGGCCGGGGTGTCATGGTGATCTCATCTTTGTTTTTGTTGATGGTGAGGTTAAATACTTCGGACAGATAGCGTAGGATCATATCGGCTTCCCGGGTGTGCAGCTCTGCCGTAAACACCAGTTCGTCGACGGGTACGCCCCGGGTCGTCACGGTGTAGCCATACTGGTCTTCGAGTACCCGGATGACCTCGCGCAAAGAGGCTTGGTCAAAGATCAGCATATCTTTCGTCCAGGATACATAGGGCGTAGGATTGACTACTTTTTTGACGATGTGCTGCGCTGAGATTTCTACGGACTCTCCCGGTTTCATCATCATACTATTTTCTCCTAAGGGCACCTCTTCTACCTGCGATAAGTCTAGGCGAATGCTTCCTTCTTCTAACAGGATCTGGTTTTCGCCGCGGCGGTTGTTGACGTTAAACTTGGTGCCGAGCACCTCAATGGCCACCTCGGCTGAGTGTACGATAAACGTTTGATCGTTAGCCTGATGCGTGACTGTAAAATTGGCTTCGCCTTGTAGGGTCACACTGCGGGGTTGGTCGGTACTCCATCCCCGGCGGTAGTATAGCTGAGAGTTGGCGCCCAGTATGACCAGAGAACTGTCGGGCAGCATAATTTCCTGCTTCTCGCCATATTCGGTCTGGTAGGCAACCATGAAGGGATTGTACAAAGGATTACTCAGCCATAAAAAGGTTAGGGTGATCCCCAGCAACAGCAAAGACGCCGCTGCATACCAACGGTAGGTGTCGTTGACAGACCGCTTTACTTTGTAATGACCCGTAGCGCGATGGGTGATAATGTCCTGCCACACCTGGTGAAATTCCTGCTCGCCGGGATAGTCCGTTTTGAAGGTGATGCCCCGGATCACTTGCAGCGCCTTGTCAACTTCCGGCTGCTTGTGGGGATGTTCTTTCAGCCAGTTGTTCCAAAAAGCATCCACCATCTCGTCCGGTGTCAGTACCCACTGCTGAAAGTAAGGGTCGGCTACAAAGTCTGTTACGGTAAAATCGGTGTACTTCATGGGGGCTTCGTAGATGTGGTGGCTTTATTATAAGTTCCACCCCCGCATCTTTTTACCCCATCGTTTTGAAGAAAATTTTTTATTTTTATAATTTGTTCAGTGAATAATGGATAGTTTTGTATGGAATAGGGCTAAATACAAACTTCATTACGAATATTTTATCAGATGTCGAAATTTATGTTTTTGTAGATGCGTGCCAGCGGAATCTCACAGTCGATAGAGCGCAACCGGACGCTTTGCTCCAAACCGCTTACGTCAGCATCTTCCCAATGCCCGGCTTCGTTGCGGAAAAAGGTCGTCACCATCGGGCGGTCTTGCTCTATGAGTACATATTCACTGAAGGATGGCAATGTGCGGTACTCCATAAATTTACCCTTCCGGTCATATTGCTTTGTGGAGGGTGATAGCACTTCTACAAGGAGCAAAGGATTTGTAATCGTATCGCGCCGATTCTGATAGTACTCAGGCTCCTTGCTCACTACCGCTGCATCAGGGTACACAAACTTGTGATACGCGGGTATCTGGATTTTTACATCGCTCGTGTAGACCCGAAAGGGTTCATTTGGGCGGCACTCCGCCTTTTCGTCAATAGCAAGAATGAGCATCGCTATAATACGTGCGGCTATTTCGCCGTGGTTCGTTGTACCTCCAGACATGGTAATAATGTTTCCGTTGTGGAATTCCAATTTCTCCTCAGAGCGTTCATCCAAAG
>JBBSNI010000564.1:0-3089 GCA_038232695.1 Cytophagales bacterium | reverse complement strand
TTTGGGCTACAAATCATCATTACAGGAGCCTGAGTTCGCCATTTTTTGTCTCCATAGCGCTGCTATGCAGCCAAAAAATGACTTCCTCAGAACCCTGTACTGACAATTTTCGCCTTCAAAAGCAAAATTTAAACATGCTCTTAGCTAATCAAAACCTCCCCCATCTTATTCAACTCTTCAGTTCTTCAATCCCTCAGTCCTTCAATCCCTCAATCATTTCCGAAATACCACCACCAAAGTAAGCATCAGCATGGATAAGATCAAAATATTGGCTAGCAGTTGCATCCATCCGTCGTTGTTGCGGCTGCGGAGTTGGTTGTCGGTGCCGGAGAGCCTGTCATAAAAGCTGCCGACATTGCGCGAACTGATAGATTCGTTCTTCAGGCTGCTGCCTTCTACGTGTACTGTGATGTCTGAGGTAAGCGTGTCGTATTGCCTGGTCGTGGTGTTGAAGAATATCCAGTTGAAGTAATTGGACAAAGGATAGTCGCCGGGCTCTCCGGGTACGGCATAGTAGGAAAAAGCTTTGGAGCCGCGCACCCGGTTGTTGCGCCTGCTGATATTTTGTTCAACACTGGGCGCATACACTTCCAGGTCTTTGTTTTTTTTAACCATAGCCGCTTCAATAGCCGCGATATTACCCTCTCCGGTAACCTTAAAGGAATAGTTAAAGCTGCTGCCCGTCGCCACGTTCTTCTCGCTGATATTCTCTTCCAACTGATAGTCGCCGACCGCAACCTGGTCTTTCAGCGGATGCGGCGGCAGGTCTCTGACCACTATCTGCTTGGGTTGGCTGTAAAAAGTCTTGAAGTCTTCCTGTTTTCTTCTGCCAAAAAACGAAGGGTTCTTGGCTACCTTATACTTGATCATCTGCAGCGGAATGCTGGGGAACTTGATAGGCTCCTGGTTAAAAGGATAAAAAGTAGCCTGGTAGATTTTAAACTGCCTATAGCTTTCGCCGTTGATGCTGACAGGCGTATCATTGATGTTTTCTATATTAAAATTCTCTTCCCAGGCATCGGCCGGACGGATTTGTTTTAAGATGTCGGTCAGTTGTTTGCCCAGGTCATAAAACTGCAAAGGCGCCTGGTTTTTATCTGAGACATAAAACGCCAAAGTGGTGGTAAAGCCTTCGCCTACGTAGACCGTATCCTGGCTGGTGGTGAGCGAGAGAAAAGCGTCTTCTTTTACGTCTACAAACTCATCGGGTTGGTTTCTCTTGCCAAAGAAGCTGTCAAAAGGGTCGTCTATGTCAAACGGGCTGTTGCTGCTGCTTCTCTGGCGGGCGGCGCCTACTTTGATGGTAGCTCCGGGGGCGCTCACCTGCTGGTCGTTGGCCTCCATGCTGAAAGAGGGAAGCTGAAAGGTGCCTTCGCGGGTAGGCAGGTAGCTCTGAACGATGCTCTGGGAGGAAGATACCTGTCCGTTGATAATGTTGGTAGAAGAACTGCTGGACGTACCCGCTTTTTCAAAACCAGGAATTTCCGGAAACTCCCCGTAGCGGCCCAGGCGGTCGTTTTCTACTTTGAGCGTGATGGTGAACTGCTCGTTGATACCGATCTCTGTTGGTCCCAGCACGACGGAAGCTTTCTGTGCCTGCGCATAGGAAGCAAGCATAAAAAACGGAAGAAAGAAAGCATAAAACCTGTTCCTCATCGTTGTCATGTTAATCTATTTTTTGGGATAACGCATAGCGTAATAAATCCGTATAGAGGGTTGAAAGTTTGTATAAGTTTTTGTAAATTCAACACACTTTAAAGTTACCTTCTTTTTAACACTATGCCTTTGGAAAACCTGTACCTGATTACATTAATTTGATTGATTTTGCTGTTTAACTTTAAACCTAAAACAACTATGCAAATGTATGATAAGCAGGCAGACCCTGAAAATGTTCGCATACCGCTAAATTATGCGAAGATCATTCTTGCTAAAGTAAGCTTTAGTAAGGCTCTTTTTGAAAAAGAGCTGAAAAAAGCGATCGCCCTGCTGTTGCCTCATGAGGTCAAGCGCCTCGAGGATTGGTGTTACTTACACTTTGCACCTACGTATAGTACTATATTGCGGGATTGTTTTGCCAGCCCCCTGGCCAGCTAACCGCGCTGATGTCTCACTTTATCGGCCGCCTTGTTCTCAGGGCGGCTTTTTTTATTTTTCAGACACAAACTTTATATTCCTCTTCAGTCCTGCAAACTTAGCTCGCTTGACAGCCGACTTTTTAAACAGCTTTCGAAATACCTCTTCCGTGATTTCTTCCCAATCGGCTTTCTTCATCCCGTCTAAGTCTTCTTGGGGGGCAAAAGCAGGCTCCTGGTGCGGACGGGCATGGCGGTTCCAGGGACAGACATCTTGACAGATGTCGCAACCAAAGACCCAATCTTCAAACTTGCCTTTCACTTCGGCAGGGATGGCGTCTTTAAGTTCTATGGTAAAGTAGGAAATACAGCGGCTGCCGTCTACCACGTAAGGCTCCGCAATAGCATCCGTAGGGCAGGCATCTATGCAGCGGGTGCAGGTGCCGCAATAATCTTTGACAGGCCCGTCGTATGCCAGGGGCAGGTCAATGATCAGTTCGGCGATGAAAAAGAAGCTGCCGCGCTGTTTATTGAGCAGCAGGCTGTTTTTGCCGACCCAGCCCACACCACTTTTCTGAGCCCAAGCGCGCTCCATCACCGGGGCAGAATCTACAAAAGCCCGCCCATGCACTTCGCCGACCTCCTGCCGGATCGCCTCCAATAGTGCCCGGAGCTTTTCTTTGATCACAAAATGATAGTCTTTGCCATAGGCGTATTTAGCTATTTTATAGGTATCTTCCTGCGGCAGCGTTTGCGCCGGGTAATAATTGTACAGCAACGTAACGACAGACTGGGCATCTTCTACCAGTAGGGTAGGGTCCAGCCGCTTGTCGAAGTGCTGTGCCATATAGCCCATCTGCCCATGTTTGTTTTCGTTGAGCCACTTCTCAAGCCGGGGCGCTTCTTCTTCCAGGAAACCCGCCCGGGCAATGCCGCAAAAGTCAAAACCCAGGGCGCGGGCTTTGCCTTTGATGAAGTCTGTATGCGCTGCTTTTGCGGATAGATTCATGCCTTGCT
>JBBSNI010000563.1:0-3093 GCA_038232695.1 Cytophagales bacterium | reverse complement strand
TGTTCTGTGACGCTCCCCCAGTGGCGGGCATACGTTTCAGCATCTGAGGCATGTTGTACAGCTTTAAGCTCCGGAGCTACCCGGCTTATCGCATCCAGCAATACGGCATAGGGCCGGTAGCCTGTAAAGATCACCCCAGGCTGCGATAACTTTTGCAGGGTAAGCGTAGGAAAACGCCCTATGCGGTGGTAACGTACCTGTTGCAGATCGTGGCGGAAAGCAGCCTGCCCTGATCCGCTGTGCATATCTTCTTCAAACCGTTGCATATCAAGCCTCTGAGGAGTTTCATGGGCTATTTTGGCGGCTACTTCCATCAATACTTCGTGCCTGGCAATGTTGCGCCCTTCCAGCATCAAGGCTTCTCTCAAAGCACGAAGATAATATTCTTCCGCTTCCTGCGATTGCAAGCAGGCACACTTCACAGCGATACAGGCTGGATAAGAGGAAGCGGGCGGATCATTTAGCCAAACCCGGTCTTGCATAGGCATACCAGACACATAACGGGCTTCCATCCACACAGGCCCCATTTGAAAAGGGCGGCTTACCACATGCATGGGGTCCTGGTAGGTTTGCCAATCGGCAATAAGGCCTCCCATGCAATAACGCCAGCCAATCTGAGTGCCGAACTCATACCGAAGCCTTCGCCATTGAGGTTCGAAGGCCCAACTCCAGCAGCAAAGCGGATCAGTGTAGTATACGATCTGCACCTGGTCTGCTGGCTGCCGGAGCGGTAACTGTGCTGGTTTTTCTTTTGTTTCCATAGAGGTACTTCCCTCTATTGAATAGCTGGCTGGTAAGAACTCCACTGGTTCTCTCCTTTCGGAACGGCACGCTCTACTTCCTGGCTCTTTTTCTTGCTTAGCTCTTTGTTTTTCTTTTCTACTTCTTCCATGGCGCCATCATCCGGTTTGTGGGTGCTCATTCCCTCAGATTTCACCACATGCGTAATAGGGTCTTCTACGTATTCCCATGTTTCCCCCATACCAGGCATCTGCCCCTCATTCCAAGGCCCTCTGGCGCTGGCTCCACTCGACAGGTTAAAGTACTTATTCGTATAGCGAGGATCACTTTGCAACACACCAGGAGGAAAATTAGGCTGGATAGTATCCAGCGCCGCCTCGAACATCTTGTAGTGAGATACTTCGCGAGTCATCAGGAAGGTGAGTGTCTCTTTCACATACGGATCATCGGTAAACTGCATCAGGTATTCGTACACGATCTTTGCCCGGGATTCAGCCGCAAGGTCTGACCGCAAATCTACCGTCAAATCGCCATTGGCATTCACATAAGCACCCGACCAGGGTGTGCCCTGGCTGTTGGTAAGGGTAGGTCCACCACCACTGAGGACCAAAAACTGTGGGTTCATAATGGCCTCATGGATCACATTTTCTTTGGCGGCTTTGCCGTTCAGCAATTGCATGATCTCAGATTCTTCAGCGGCATTTTTCAGGTCGCTATTGATGCCATTCAGCAACATTTGTATGGTAGCCCCTACGATTTCCAGGTGACTAAATTCTTCGGTGGCAATATCCATGAGCATATCGTACTTGTCAGGATAGGGCTGCTTGGCACCAAAGGCTTGTACAAAATACTGCATGGCGGCTGCCAGTTCGCCGTTGGCGCCTCCAAACTGTTCCAGCAGCAGGCTGGCAAAACGCGGATCGGGTTTAGAAACCCGGGCGTTAAACTGCAAATCTTTTACGTGATAAAACATAGCTTAATGATTAAGTTAAAAAATGAGATTAAAAAATGCATAAACACGAAGGAACAACCTACCCATCGTAGTAATGTTTACCCGGCGCCTGGGTTTTTGAAGATATTTATATTTCCAAATATTAGTGTTTTTTTAGGGAGGTAAAGGATGCCGGGGCAGAAAGCTTTACATCTATGGCTGAAAAAGTCCTGCAAAGCATGATTGAGATCATGAGAAAGCTCATTAAAACTTCAAGCCAAACCGCTCCGCCAGCTCTTGCAGGTCTTTAACCACTGGTGCAAGCAAAGGAACACCTTCTTCTGCTCTTTGTTGTTCTATCATCCGTTCCGGGTCGCCGGGGATCAAAACGTGTTCCTGCCCAGCCACCGTTTCAGCCTGGCGGAAACGGGTGATCCAGCGATCCATGTGGGCTTTGAACTCGTCTGCCGGGCGGAAAGCATCCACACGCATCGCACCCAGAAAATGGCCGATTCCTTTGCCTACCGGGTCGCGGGGCGGCTCCAGGAAGCTCACAAACGGCGGCACCCACGGGCCGTAGTTGGCACCCGAAAAGATCGCCGAAAATATATCCACGATAGCACCCAGGCTGTATCCTTTGTGGCTGCCATGCACACGGTCGCCACCCAGGGGCAGCAGCGCACCCCCCTTTGCTACAGCTTGTGGGTCTGTTACAGGCTGCCCTCCTTTATCTTGCACCCAGCCTTCAGGGGCACGCTGCTGCTTTCTTTGCAGTATCTCAAGTTTCCCGTTGGCGACTGTCGTCGTAGCAAAGTCGGCCACCAGCGGCGGTTGCTCCCCGGCAGGAATGGCTACCGCAATCGGGTTGGTACCCAGCAGCCGTTCTACCGAAAATGTGGGCGCGACCAGCGGACTGGCATTGGTCATGGCAATGCCCACCATATCATGAGGCAGCGCCAGCATGGCGTGGTAGCCTGCTATGCCGAAGTGGTTGGAATGGCGTACCGACACCCAGCCGGTGCCCGCATTCCTGGCTTTTTCTATGGCTATCTCCATCGCCCGGGGCGCTACTACCAGCCCCAGTCCGCCGTCGCCATCCAGCACAGCCGTGCTGGGTGTCTCGTGCACTACGCGCATGTTTGGCTTAGCATTGATGCGCCGCTTTTCCCAAAGCCGTACATAGCCTGTCAGTCGGGCAATGCCATGAGAATCTACACCCCGCAGGTCGGCCGCGATCAGTACGCCGGAAGCCAGGGCGGCCTCGGCGGCAGGACATCCCATTTTGATAAAAACGGCCTGGCAAAATTCTTTGAGGTAGGTATGGGAAAAGGGGGTCATGTGTTCTGGTGTTCTGGTGTTCTGGTGTTCTGGTGTTCTGGTGTTCTGGTGTTCTGGTGTTCTGGTGTTCTGGTGTTCTGGTG